>JAODNS010000237.1 GCA_025465145.1 Frankiales bacterium | reverse complement strand
AGGGGTTGGTTGACTGTCTCGCTGCGGTGAGCATGGCCTCGAACTGCAGGTGGGTCAGCCCGAGGGTTGGCGACTCTGGCGGCACGCTCGGCCGCCGCACGTAGTCGGCGGGTGAGTGTTCAAGGACGCCGTCGATGACGCAGGTTCGGTAGAAGCCTGCGACGACGGACAGTCGGCGAGACACCGTCGAGGGCTTGAATCTCCGCACGTCCTGCAGCCACCGCAAGTACAGCTCGAGGTCGTGGCGCTGCGCGGACAGCGGCGGCAGCTGGCGGTCCCGGCACCAGTCGAAGTAGACCCGGAGGTCGGACTCGGTGTGCTGGCGCGAGGTCCCTCGATAGCGCGACAGGTGGGCAACAGTCGCGAGGCCGAGTTCGGGCGACTGATCCGCGGAGGCATTCGCCACCATCAACACAAGATGGTCCCGCACGACGGTCGCCACTAGCGGCCGATCGAGTGACACGCGGCAGATGAGGGTCTCCGTCGGGCTGCCCAGGCACGGGTGGGCACTCACCGAGCCGCTCACCAACCTCGTCTGGTCTACCGGACGCGCACTGCCCGCTAGCTCTTCTTCGCGACTACCTTCGCCAGTCCCTCGATGGCGTTGGCGACCGTCTTGAGGGAACCGATGCCGGGGCTCTGCACGTCGTCGAAGTCGTTGATGTCGAGCGTGTACCGCAGCGTCGGGACGGGTCCGTACGGACCGTGGCAGTCGATCGCCACCTCGAAGGCACGCGGGAGGGTGGCGCTCTCAAACCACTCCGGACCACCCTTGAGGAACCAGCGGAGCTCGCGACCGGGCGGCATCGAGGCCAGCGCGTAGAGCGACTTAGGCGCGGGGTCGGGTCCGCCGAAGTCGTTCGGCAGCGGGTGGTCGAAGGCGACGCGCACCTGCGTCGCCACGGTAGGCCCCTCGTTGCGCAGCACCAACTCGAAGACGTAGCCGTTGCCCCTGTCGGGCCGGATGTCAGCCCAGACGTAGGGCTGCGCGGCGTCACGCCGTACCTCCTGCTGCAGCGCGGTCTGGTCCCGGGCTTGCTTGACCTGCTGGTGGGTGAAGTAGAGGGCGATCAGCGCGACGACGGCGCCGGCCGCTCCCACCCATGCGCTTGCGTCCATGCCACCCGAACCTAGCCGCTGACGCCGGCGGTCAGCACCGCCGTGAGCACGCCTCCGAGGACGTCTCGCCCGACGGACCCGACGTTGTCCGCGAGTGTCCGCAGCCGGCTCTTCTCGGCTGGGTCTGCCACCTGGTCAGCGGCCTGGCGCAGCGCTGACACGAGCGCGCTGACAAGGTCGTCGCCGTTCGGGTGCAGCCCGGTGAGGAAGTACGCCTCGCCGCTGACCTCGTCGAAGGTCTCGATCTCCGCGGCCATCGAGCCGCTGGCCGTGATGAGCCCCCGCCGCTGCAGCGCCTTGCCGGCCTGCGCGACTGCCTCGTAGGGCATCTCGAGCGCGGTCGCGATGCTCTCGGCGGTGATGAAGTGCTCGCCCGCGTCGCGTCGTCTGGTCACCTCGACCAGCACGGGAAAGTCTCCGTGGGTCCACACGTCGTTCAGCTTGTCGGTCATGATCCGGACCCTGCCACCTACCTACGACAGGCAGGCCCGTCACCGCTCGCGCGTCTCGCTTATCCGCTGGTCGATCCAGGCGTCGATGGCTGGCTGGACCTCCTCGTCGTACCGCTCGCTGTCGACATCACCGGCGACCTGCTCGGCGTGCGTTCGCAGCGCCTGCACGTCGATCAGCCCGAACGCGCTGACCGGCGCTCCGCGGCGCTGCATGCGCGGGAACAGCGGCAGCTCGCCGTCGGGCAGCTGCTCCAGCGCCCAGCGCCTGCGCGACTGCTCCGGATCGGGGCGCGCTGCGGAATCGGCGAGCAGCGCCTGGTCCAGGTGCTCAAGGCTGTGCCGAAGGTCAGTCAGGCCGGCGACTGCGACTGGTGCCGCCGCGGACTCGCGCTGGCGGTGCCAACGCTCCGTCCAGGTCTGCAGCTGGTGCCCGGCGACCACGAGCAGATGCCCCTCGACCCACGCTCGGTCGTAGGCGATCACGACGTCGTCCCACCGTGGGCTCCAGTCCTCGCCGCGCTCGTGCTGCCAGTCCGTCTTGCGGGCCTCCTCGACCGCGGCGACCAACCGGTCGCACTGCACGACGGTGCCCGCGGTCCACCGTTCGACGAAGGACCGGATGGTCGAGTAGTCGGGCTCGCGCTCGGGCACCGCCGGAGCCTCGCACGCCAGCGGCCCACCTCCCACCGAGTTCCGGTGGACGGGGCGATGGGCGGATCGCGGCTAGCCGGGTTTGCGGCGTTGCCCCTGGGACTCCTGCCGGCGCCTGCACAGCCCAATGCCGGGCCGGCAGGCGGTTCTGTCGGGGATTGGCCTGGTTGTGGCGCTCAGCGCGACGTCCGCTTTTCGGCAGAAGCGGATGCTCGCGAACCCGTCCAGAAGACCGGCTCTGCTCGGCCGATCGGCGGCGTGTGCCACCCGCAGACCATCCCGGACAGCGAGTCCACGACCCGTGCGTTCTTGAGCCGAGCCC
>JAODNS010000236.1 GCA_025465145.1 Frankiales bacterium | reverse complement strand
ACCTCGCGTCGGCGCGCAGGGGCGTGGCCGGCCAGCGCGTCCAGCAGCAGCCGGGCGGCCTGCGCGCCCTGCTCCTCGGCCTGCTGCCGGACGGTGGTGAGCTCGTGGGTGAACGACATCTCGTGGTCGTCGATCCCCATGACCGACACCCTGCCCGGCACGTCGATGCCGAGGCAGCGGGCCACGTGCAACACGCCGATCGCCATCTCGTCCGAGGCGGCCAGCACCGCCGTCGGGGGCCGCTTGAGCTCCAGCAGCCGGCGGCCCGCGGCGATGCCGCCTCGTACCGTCCAGTCGCTCTGCTGCACCAGCGCCGGATCGAGGCGCACCCCCAGCCGGTCGCACGCGCGCTGCACGCCCGCGAGCCGGTCCACCGCGGTCGCCATGTGCACGTCCTCCTCCGGGTTGCCGCCCACGTAGGCGATCCGGCGGTGGCCGAGCTCCAGCAGGTGCGACATGGCGGTGTCGGCCGTGGCGACGTCGTCGATGCCGACGCGGTCGCAGGACGGCAGGTCGAGCCCGACCGTGACGATCGGCAGGTCCAGGCCGCGCAGCAGCTCGAACTCGTGCCGGTCCAGGTCTGCGCTGAGCACCAGCACCCCGTCCAGGCGCTTGGCCAGCATCTGCTCGTCCAGCACCCGCGTGCGCTGCTCGCCGCGCTCGCCGATGTTGAACACCAGCAGGTGGTAGCCGTCGTGCCGGAGCAGGCGCTCGGCGCCCTCGATGAGGTGCGCGAAGAACCAGCGGGTGAAGAACGGGACGACGACGCCGATGACCATCGTCTTGCCGGACTTCAGGCTCGCGGCGTGCGGCGAGGCGACGTAGCGGAGCTCGGCGGCGGCCGCGACCACCCGGGCGCGGGTCTCCGGGCTGACGCGGTCCAGCCCCCGCAGCGCGCGGGAGACCGTGGCCGTCGACACGCCCGCCGCCGCTGCGACGTCGTGGATGCGGCTCGCCGTTGCCGGCGGCCGGGTGCGCGCGCTGCGCGTCACATCAGCCCTTGAGCCCGCCGGCGAGCAGGCCGCGGACGAAGTACCGCTGCAGCGACAGGAAGACCGCGATCGGGACGATGATCGAGACGAAGGCACCGGCCGTGAGCAGGTGGTACGCGTTGCCGCGCGTGCCGCTGAGGTCCGCGAGCGCCTTGGTCAGCGGGGCGACGCTGTTGCCGCCGCCGGCGAAGGTCAGCGCGACGAGCAGGTCGTTCCAGACCCACAGGAACTGGAAGATGCCGATCGCCGCCAGAGCCGGGGTGAGCAGCGGCAGCAGCACCTTGAAGAAGATCTGCACGTGGCCGGCGCCGTCCATCCGGGCGGCCTCGACCAGCTCCTTGGGGATCTCCCGCATGAAGTTGTGCAGCAGGAAGATGGCCAGCGGCAACGCGAAGATCGAGTGCGAGATCCAGATCGACCAGAACGTGCCGGCCAGGCCCGCCTTCACGTACAGCGTCAGCAGCGGGATGAGCGTCACCTGGATCGGGACGATCTGCAGCGCGAACACGATGACGAACAGCAGGTTGCGGCCGCGGAACTCGATCCACGCGAACGCGTACGCGGCGAGCGCGGCCAGCGAGATCGGGATGAGCACCGACGGGATGACGATGATGAACGAGTTGACGAAGTACGCACCGAGCCCGGTGGAGCCCTCGGACGACAGCACCGTCCGGTAGTTGTCCAGCGTCACCTGCGGGTCGCTGAAGAACGTCCACCAGCCGGTCGTCTTGATCTGCCGCTCGGGGCGGATCGACGAGATGGCCAGGCCGAAGGTCGGGATCGTCCAGAGCAGGGCGATGACGGCCGCGGCCAGCGACGCCCACCGGGAGGTCAGCCTCTTCTTCGCCTTGCCGGACGCGGTCTCGAGCGCCGCGATCGTGGGCGTGGTCGTCATCGGCAGCGCCGCACCGGCGGTGGTCATCGTGCCTCCGCACTGCGCAGCTGACGGATGTTGTAGACGACGATCGGGATGACGAGCAGGAACAGCATGACCGCGAGGGCGGCACCCAGACCCTGGTTGTCGCTCCGGAAGCTCTGGCTGTAGAACTCGTTGGCGATCACGCTGGTGTCGAACTGGCCGCCGGTCACCGTCCGGACGATGTCGAAGACCTTCAGCGTGCCGATGCCGATCGTCGTGAGCACGACGATGAGCGCGGGCCGGATGCTCGGCACCGTGACGAACCGGAACATCCCGATCGCCTTGACGCCGTCCAGCCTGGCCGCCTCGACGATGTCCTCCGGGATGGCCTTGATGGCCGCCGACAGCACCGTCATGGCGAAGCCGGCCTGGATCCAGATCATGATGATGATGAGGAAGAACGTGTTGCCGGGCGAGTTGATGAGCCACTGGTGCGGCGAGAAGCCGAGCCAGATCATCACCTGGTTGAGCAGCCCGATCTGCTTGATGTCGCCCTGCTCCGGCCGGAACTCGTAGACGAACTTCCAGATGATCGACGCGCCCACGAACGAGATGGCCATCGGCAGGAAGATGAGCGCCTTCGCGAAGGCCTCGATGCGCGCCTTGTCGATGAGGATGGCGTAGAGCAGGCCGATGGCGGTGGCGACGAACGGCGTGACGACGACCCACAGCACCGTGTTGCGCAGCACCGTGAGCTGGTCGGACGAGGTGAAGATGGTCTGGTAGTTGTCCAGCCCGATGAACGTCGAGCCTGCGGCGTCGAACAGCGACTCGTAGATCGTGCGGGCGCCGGGGTAGACCAGGCCGACGAGGACCATGACCGCGGTCGGCAGCAGGAACAGCGCCGCAACCGCCTTGTCGCCCTTCTTGCCGCGCACCCGCGAGGCGAGGAACAGGATGATGCCGACCACGGCGGCGAACAGCAGGATCGCCTCGAGCATCTTGACGATCTTGTCGGTGGTCTCCACCTGACGGTCTCCCCTGGTTGCGCGGGCACGGCTGGTGGTGCCGGTCATGCAGAGCGGACCCGTGCTCGGACGGGCCGGCGCGCGTGCGCCGGCCCGCCCGAGTGCTCCGGGACTACTTCGGCCAGGCGGCCTCGATCTTGTCGACCGTGTCCTTCGTGCTCTGGCCGGTGATCCAGCTCGTCGCCTGCTTCCAGAAGGCGTTCGAGCCGATGGCGGCCGGCATGGCGTCCGAGCCGTCGAACCGGAACACGGCGTTCGGGTCCTGCAGGACCGACGTCGCGAGCTTGTCGATCGGGCTCACCAGGTTGTTGACGTCCAGGCCCTTGTTGGCGCTGATCCAGCCGCCGAGCGGCGAAGCCTTGGCCTTGTTGTTGGCCCAGGTGTCGGTGGACAGGTACGTCTGGAAGGCCTTGACCTCGGGCCGGTCGGAGAAGGCGAGGACGAACTCGCCGCCGCCGAGCGCGGGCTTCGAATCGGCGGTCACGCCGGGCAGGGCGAACGCGAACACGTCGCCGTCCTCGGCCACCTTGGTGCCCTCAGGCCAGTTGGCGGCGTAGAAGCTCGCCTGACGGTGCATGTAGCAGTCGCCGTCGAGGATCGGCAGACCGCCGTCCTGGAACGTCGTCGTCGCGATGCTCTTGACGTTGCCGAGCCCGCCGTTGACGAACTTGTCGTTCTTCAGGATCGAGCCGACCTTGTCCAGCGCGGCCGTGGGTCCGGGCGAGTTGAACGCGATCTCGTGCTTGACCCACTTGTCGTACTCCTCCGGCCCGGAAAGCCGGAGCATCATGTCCTCCATCCAGTCGGTGATGACCCAGCCGGTCGCCTCACCGCTGGCGATGCCTGCGCACCACGGCTTGCTCTTGCCATCGGCCGCGATCTTCTCGGACAGCGCCTGCAGCTCGTCGAGCGTCGTCGGGATCTGGTAGCCCTTGTCCTTGAACATCTTGGGCGAGTACCAGACCAGCGACTTGAAGTTGGCGCCGAGCGGGGCTCCGTAGAACTTGCCGTCGATCGTCGAGTAGCCCTTCCAGTCCTTGGACCAGAACTTGTCGACGTTGTCCGACACCTCCTTGGGCGCCTCGACCGCCTTGCCGGTGGAGACCAGCTGCGCGAGCAGACCGGGCTGCGGGACGTAGGCGATGTCCGGCGGGTTGCCGGCCTTGGCGCGCACGAGGACCTGGGTCTCGAAGGCCTTGTCGCCCTCGTACTTCACGGTCGCGCCGGTGCACTTCTCGAACGGCTTGTACGAGTCGATCTGCGGCGTGTCCTCGGGTGTGACGATGCTGGTGTACACGCTGACGGTCTTGCCCTTGAGGTCGCCGTACTGGCTGTACGCGGCGCACTCGCCGGACGCCGAGGCGCCGTCGCCCGCGCCGTCGCCGGTCGCCGAGGGCGACGAGCTGCCACCGCACGCGGCGAGGGTGAAGGTGAGGGCGCCGCCGAGCGCGATGAGGTGGAGCGGCTTCGGTGGGCGCGAGAGGCGCAGAGCCATGCCACGGGCCTTTCTGATCGGGCCTCGGCCCGAGTCCTGCAGCCGAGGACGACGTCGGGAGAGATATCCGTGCGGCAGTCATAACGGTTACGCCGCCGTTGCGCAACCTGCCGCGCGAGGGACGCGCCGGTAACGATCCCGTGTCGGAACCCTGTGCGACCGCGCGGGCACAGTGACGAGATGCCCTGCGCAGCAGGCGATCTCGGGACAGGTGCGCTGCGCCGCGTTTCGTGAGACGGTCCGCCGGACCGCACTTCCACTCGGATCGTCCGGCACGTACCTGCCGGTGGGAGGAACTCCCGCATGGCCACTGTGAGCTTCGACAAGGCAACCCGGCAGTACGAGGGCGGCACCCGCCCCGCCGTGGACGCGCTCGACCTCGAGATCGGCGACGGCGAGTTCCTCGTCCTCGTCGGCCCCTCCGGCTGCGGCAAGTCGACGTCGCTCCGCATGCTCGCCGGCCTCGAGCCGGTCGACGGCGGGTCGATCCGCATCGGCGACCGCGACGTCACCAACGTCGACCCCAGCGCCCGTGACATCGCGATGGTCTTCCAGACGTACGCGCTCTACCCGCACATGACTGTGGGCCAGAACATGGGCTTCGCGCTGAAGATCGCCGGCCGGCCGAAGGACGAGATCGCCACCCGCGTGGCCGAGGCGGCGAAGATCCTCGACCTGACGGAGTACCTCGACCGCAAGCCCAAGGCGCTGTCCGGTGGGCAGCGGCAGCGGGTCGCGATGGGACGCGCGATCGTGCGCAACCCGCAGGTGTTCTGCATGGACGAGCCGCTGTCGAACCTGGACGCGAAGT
>JAODNS010000227.1 GCA_025465145.1 Frankiales bacterium | reverse complement strand
GACGGCACAGCAGTCACCGCCGCGCCGAGCGCGTGCCGGCCGCGTGGCCGCCGCCAGAACGCCACGCCTACGCCCGCGCGGGCTCGACCGCGTCGATCTGGTCGACCACGGAGTACAGCAGCGCGAGCAGCACGGCCTTGACCGACTCGCGGTCGGTCGCGTCGCACGGCACGACCGGGACCTCGTCACCGAGCTCGAGCACGTCACGTACCCGCCCCTCGTCCGACGGGTCCAGCCCGGCGGAGCGGTTCAGCGCCACGACGAACGGCACCCGCGCCATCTTGCGGAACGCCGCCAGGATCCCGACGGCCTCGTCCAGCGAGTCCTGCCGCGAGGAGTCCACGAGCAGGATGTACCCGAGCATGCCCTCGCCGAGGATCTCCCACATGAAGTCGAAGCGGTCCTGACCGGGGGTGCCGAACAGGTACAGCACCAGATCGCGGTCGATCGTGATGCGCCCGAAGTCCATCGCCACCGTCGTCTCCGCCTTGCGGGACTTCGTGTGGTCGGTGATGTCCTTCTCGGTCGAGAGCACCGTGATCTCGCTGATCGTGCGGATGAGGGTCGTCTTGCCGGCGGAGAACGGCCCCGTCACGACGATCTTGACCGCCTGACCACCGTGCTTGCGACGGCCCCGCGAAGGCGTGCTCATCTACAACCCCCTCACGCCGGCGATGAGCCGCAGCAGCAGGCTCTTGTTCACGCTCGGGTCTCGTTCGATGTACGGGGACGCCGCGGGTGCGACGGCCTGCTCAGGCGCGGGCTGCATCGCAGTCGCACCGTGCACCTCCCCCACCGATGACGCGGCGCTGACGGTAACCGGCGGTCGCGGCGCCGGTGCGGAGGCGCGCACGTACACCGGCGCCGTCTCGGCGTGCTCGGGCTGGCGCGGCGGGGTGAACGGCTCGGGCCGCTCCGGGATGACCGGCGCGCGGACGGGCTCGGCGGCCTTGCGCGGCGCGGGGCTCGGACGCGCCGCGGGGGCCGGAACGCCCTCGAGCTCACCCAGCAGCTCCTGCCGGCGGGCCAGGTCGTCCCCGGACTCGCCGAACGACAGCAGTCCGCGCTGCACCAGCGCACCCAGCGCGCAGACGATCGCGTACTCGCCGCGACCCGACAGCGCCACGAAGTCGGCGACCGTACGGCGGCCGTCCACGAGCGCCAGCAGCGCCCACTCGTCGCGCGTCAGCACCGGCTCGTCGGCCGGCGTGGTGACCAGGGATACGACCGCGTCAGGGGCGGGGACCGGCGAAACCGACCACGACTCGATCCGGCGGCGGGCTTCGGTGACGACGTCCTCGACCGGGAGCGAGGCGCCCAGGTCGTCCGGGTCAGGTTCGTCCACGACGAACGCGAACTCACCGTCGGCCCAGCGCAGCAGGTCGAAGACAGCATCAGTCGCCTGCTCGACGGCCAGGTCCCGCCCGGTGTCGGCAACGGCCGGGTCAGCGTCGGCGAGCGCGCGGGCCAGGCCGCACGACTCGGCGCGCACGCGGGCCACCGCAGCGGCCAGGGCGTCGTCGTCCACCAGTCCGGCGCCGACGATGCGGCGGCCGAGCGCCTGGCGGCGCACGTCCGAGCGAGCGCCCGTGATGGCCCCGTCGCGCAGGTGGACCGCGCCGTGCGCATCCCCCTCGCTGTCACTCACCCTGCGCAGGTGCAGCGTCCCCGTCTTCTTCGTGAAGCTCAGCAGCTGGAAGATGTCGGGGAGGCTGAACGCGTCGAGCGTTCCCTCGAGCCTCATGGGGTTCCGTTCCCTCGGTTCGGGTGGGTCAGGACCAGGTCGGGTTGTCCGGCATGACCGAACCGCTGGGGGCGTACGACTGCCACGGCTGCGGCGCGTACGTGGGCGGCGCCTCGACCGGCGCCGGAACCGCGTGCAGCACCGGCTCGGGCGCCTGCGCCGGGACGGGAGCGGCGGGGGCGGCAGCGGGAACGGCAGCGACCTGAGCCAGCGCAGCAGGGGCGACGGCGTCGTCGTCGTTGCGCAGCGCGTCGGCGACGGCGGCAGCGGCGCGGCGCACCTCGTACAGCATCATCCCGACCTTGGCGCCCTGGGCGGCGACAGCGACGAGGACGGCCTCGTTGTCAGCGGAGACGAGGAAGACCGTGCCGGTTTCGCCCTCGATGTAGTCCTGGGACAGCTCGCCGCGGCCGAGGCCCTGGGCTGCGCGCTCGCCGAGCGAGAGCAGCGCGGCGCTCATGGCGGCCACGCGGTCCTCGTCCATCGACGGGGGAAGGGCCGACGCCATGGGCAGGCCGTCGAACGAGACCACTGCGGCCGCCTCGATCTCCGGAGTCTGCGCGAGCAGCCCGTGGATCGCGCGGTCGAGCCGGTCTGAGCGGCTACCGGCGTGCAGGTCTGACATCGGGGTCTCCTTCCGGGACAGTCGTGCGCACGGCTGTCCGATGAGAAGACCTTCGGCCTGCTACGCCGGATGCTTGAGGGCCGCGGCCATCGCCCCGAGCGGTGGTTCGAGCCCCGTCATGAGCCGCACCTGCGCGGCGGCCTGGTGCAGCAGCATCGCCGAGCCGGGCACCACGACCCCTCGGCAGGCCGCGGCCAGCGCCGTCGGCCAGGGGTCGTACACGACGTCGAGCAGGACCTGCACGTCCCGGACGTACGGCGCGAACCGGTCGGCGGCCCCGGCCGGCAGCGTCGAGATCAGCAGCTCGCAGCCGTCCAGCACGTCCGGCGACCACACCACCTCCCGGGCGGGCACGTCGGACGGCCGGCGCACCACGGCGACCGAGTCGTCGCACCCCATCAGCCGCAGCGCCGCCAGGGCCGACCGCGCCGTGGCACCTCCCCCGAGCACCACCGCCCGACCGGCGGACGTGACCCCCGCGGCCGCCAGCGCGTCCACGACGCCGCCGACGTCGGTGTTCTCGCCGTAGCGGGCAGGCAGCAGCACGGTGTTCGCCACGCCGACCTCCTCGACCAGCGCCGACCGGGACGAGAGCAGCGGCAGGACGGCCTGCTTGAGCGGCATGGTCAGCGACAGGCCGGCCCAGCTGTCGTCCAGCCCGGCGAGAAAGGCCGGCAGCTCGGCCGAGGTGACCTCGACGGCGTCGTAGGTCCAGTCGAGCCCGAGCTCGGCGTACGCGGCCCGGTGCAGCGCCGGCGACAGCGAGTGCGCGATCGGGCTGCCGAGGACCGCCGCCCTCAGAAGACGCCCTCTGCCTGCGACTTCGCCTTCTGCCGGAGGAACGCGTTGTAGTCCGCCGTGAACAGGTGGTGCCCGGTCTTGTCGGCGAGCACGTAGTACAGGATGTCGCCGCTCGCGGGGGCGAGCGCGCCGGCGAGCGCCGCCTCGCCGGGGTTCGCGATCGGCGTCGGCGGGAGCCCGCGGTTCAGCCGCGTGTTGTACGGAGTGTCCCGCTGCAGCTCGCTCTTGCGGAGCGCGCCCGACGTGCGGCCCAGGCCGTACAGGATCGACGCGTCGATGCCCAGCGGGATGCCCTGCTCGATCCGGTTGTAGACGACGCGCGCGACCTTCGGGTACTCCTCGTCGACGCGGCTCTCCCGCTCGATGAGGCTGGCCACGACGACGGCCTCGTACGGCGTGATCCCGAGCTGCTTCGACCGCTCGAGCAGGCCGCTGCTCTCCGCCGCCTCCTTGAACCGGTCGACCATCATCGTGAGCACCTCGACGGCGCTCGTGCCCGGCTCGACGTCGTAGGTCGCCGGGAACAGGAAGCCCTCGAGCTTGCCGTTGGCGTACGACGGCAGGCCGAGCGCCGCCGGGTTGGCGGCGGCCGCCTTGAGGTCTGCGAGCGGCACCTCGGTGCTCTTGGCGAGGATCGCCAGCGCCTGCACGACGGTGGAGCCCTCCGGGATGGTGGCCCGACCGCGCAGCCGGGAGGCCGGGTCGAGCAGCAGGTCCAGCGCGGCCGCGGCGCTCATGTGCTCGCGCAGCTGGTAGAAGCCGGGCTGCAGGCCAGCCGCCTTCTCGTTGTTCGCCGCGACCTTCCGGAAGGCGGCCGCGCTCTTGACGATGCCCAGCTCGGCGAGCGTGACGGCGAGGTTGTACGCGCTGTCGCCGGGCTGGACCTGCACGACGGCGCGGCCGGTGCCGGAGCCGGTGTAGTCGGGCGCGCTCTTGAAGTGGCTCTTCACCTTGCCGACTGCGAGCGCCGCTCCGCCGAGCAGCACGAGCAGCAGGACGAGCACCACGACCAGCCCGAGGACGCGCGGCGTCTTCTTGCGCCGGCGGCTGGCCCGGCCCTCGGCGGGGGGCAGGTCGAGGAGGTCCGTCACGGCCCCGAACCTACCTGCGAGCGTCCAGGAAGCCCTGCAGGAGGGCCACCGCGGCGGCCTGGTCGATGACGGCACGCGACTGCTTCGCGGTACGGCCGGAGGCGCGCAGCGCCGCGCTCGCCGAGACGGTGGTGAGCCGCTCGTCGACAAGTTCCACGGGCACGTCCACCAGGTCGGCGAACGACGCCGCCCAGGCGCGCGCCATGTCCGCAGAAGCGGACTGCGACCGGCCGCTGAGCGAGGTCGGCAGGCCGACGACGACGAGCGCCGCCTCCCGCTCGGTCACCAGCTCCGCGACGCGGGCGTGCCCGGGCGCCGGCACCGTCTCGACCGGCGAGGCGAGGATCCGGTGCGGGTCGGACGCGGCCACGCCCACCCGGACGGTGCCGACGTCGACGGCCAGTACGACGCTCAGGAGCGGCCGACAAGTTGCTCGGCGCGAGCGAGGGCGTCCGCGATCCCGGCGGGGTTGGTGCCGCCGCCCTGGGCGACGTCGTCCTTGCCGCCACCC
>JAODNS010000204.1 GCA_025465145.1 Frankiales bacterium | reverse complement strand
CGTCGACCTCGACGAGCACCACCTTCGGGTCGTCGAGGTGTGCCTCGACCCAGTCGGCGTCAACGAGGGCGTTCTCGCGGCTCATGCATGTGCTCCTACAGTTCGTCTGAACAACAGGTAGATCACGCAGCCGAGGCAGAAGCCGAACGCGGCGTTGAGGAACGCGGCCGCGAGTGCGGCAGCGGTGGCGAGCAGACCCAGCGGGGTCCAGGTCAGGAGGCCGACGACGCCGAGGACGGCGAAGGCGAGTCCGACCCCCTGCGCGAAGCGGACCGGCTCCGCGGCCTCGAGGTCGGTCGGCGGCGAGTGCGGCAGGCGCTTCCAGAGCAGGGCGTACGGGTTCCTCCCGTACGCACCCAGCGCGAAGACGGCGGCCTGCAGCGTCAGCAGCGCGGCGCTGTGCGTCAGCAGGACGACCGCCAGCACGGCGGTGGTGATCCACGCCGCGAAGCGCGGCGCGCGGGGGTCGATCATGTGGTGCTCCTGGTGGGGTGGCTCCGGTCAGGTCAGGAGACCGGACACAGGCAGCCGGACGTGCGGCACAGGTCCACCGCGCGTCGCTTCACCAGCACCATGGACGTCATCGTACGGCGCGGTCCAGCGCGGCCAGGACGTGCTCCTTGCGCGGCAGCCCCGCTGCGCGGTCGGTGATGCTCTGGTTCGCGTCGAGGACCAGCGTCGTCGGCGTCTTGAGGACGTTCAGCCGGCGGACCAGCCCGAGGTGCTGCTCGGCGTCCACCTCGACGTGCCGGACGCCCGGCGTGACGGCCGCGATGTCACCGAGGACGCGACGGGTGGCCCGGCACGGCGCGCAGAACGCGCTGGAGAACTGCAGCAGCGTGGCGCGCTCACCGGGCTGCTCGCCCAGCTCGGCAAGCAGGTCGACGTCGCCGGTGGCCGGCCTGACGCGCCCCTGCTGAGAACGCCACAGCAGCCCGACGAGGGTGGTGGCGACGAGGACGGCGATCAGGACGAGCACGTACGGGCGAACGCCCAGCTCCCGCTCCGCCTTCCCGCCCTCGCCCCCGGCCTCCCGCCCGCCGGCCTCCCGCCGCCCGCCGCCCGCGGACGCCGGACGCCGGACGCCGGACGCCGGACGCCGGACGCCGGACGGGAAGCGGTACGTGGCGCGGGCGGCGCGATCTGCGCGCACGTACCGCTGCCCGTACGGGTCGTCCAGCAGTGGGTGAGCGTGAGCGCGGCGGACGGTGAGCGGACGCGGTGCGGTAGGTGCGGGGAGCCGGCCGGCCGCGCCCGACGTACCGCTTCGTATCCGAGCGGGCCGTGCCCGTCAGGCGGCCAGCGGCCACGACCTCCGCTCCCGCTCGTCGACCACCACGAAGTGACGCGCCCCGGAGCTCGCGCTCCGCGCGAACGCGCGCCGGGCGCGGTCGGCGTACTCGGCCCCGTCGTCGTCCCGATCGGACCAGTAGCCGCGCACCACCTGGAGGCCGACGTCGAGCAGCCGGTCCTCCCGACGCTTCTCCTCCCACAGGACCCGCCGCCCGTCGGACCCCGCGTACTTCCCCTGGCCATCCAGTTCGCCCACGGTCGCCTGGTCCTCCCACAGCTGGTCCACCCGAGCCACGAACCGCCCGTCCAGCGTCCGCACGGTCAGCTGCTGCTGGGGGGCGGGCAGCCCCTGCTGCCGACACCAGTGCATGCCGAGGGTCTCGAGCGGCGACTCCGACCAGCAGCTCGCGAGGGCAAGCAGCCCCCGAGCGGCCACCACTCCGGGCCAGCGCCGGCAGTCCGCCAGCACGGCGGCCACGTCCTGCTTGTCGAGGCCGAGGTGCAGCGCTCCCTCCAGCGCGACGAGCGCTGCCAGCGGCTCCGCGTCGCGGCAGAGGTCGGCGACGCTCCGCGCCGCGGTCGTCAGCCTGAGCCCGCGCAGCAGGGCGCGGTGCGCATCCGGAACCTCCGCGAGATGCCGGCCGGTGACGCCGCCGGACGTCGCGGATCCGGGTGTGTCCACCGTGATGTGCGAGGTGTCCGGCCGCTCCAGCAGCGGGATGCCGTACGCGAGCGCAGCCGAGCCGTGGCTGACGAAGGCGGCGCGGCGGGAGCGCAGGACGCGCCCGGCGCAGTCGAGCAGGTGGCGACCGTCCGCATCGAGTCCGGCCCGGTGGGCGGCGAAGGTGTAGACGCCACGTACTGCGACGAGCTGCCCCCCGGCGACTGCCGCATCGACAACCGGCCGCCCGACCGCGGCGATCGCCTGCGCCCGGGTGACGACGCCACCCTGCGTGCGGGCCGTCTCCAGCAGGTCGATGTCCATGTGCCAGGGTCCGCCCAGCGGCGCATGCCAGCGGGCGGTGCACACAGCGGCGATCCGGATCCACAGCGGTACGTCGAGCCGCCGTGCGCACCTACCGCGTCTGGTACGCGGGCGAGAGCGGGCGAGAGCGGACCGGGAGCGGACCGGGAGCGGACCGGGAGCGGACCGGGAGCGCCGGCGGCCGGACCGGGAGCGGTAGGTCGGGCGGAGCCGGCGGTCGAGCCCCCACCTGCCGCATCGCGTCCGGCGGACCCTGCCGCAGTCGAGTGCGGGCCGGCCGAGCTCAGCGGGTGAGGACGGTGTTGCGGCCGCGCGCGGTCGCCTCGATCCCGCCCGGCGTCACCCGCACCCCCGACAGCGCCAGCCCGTACGGCAGCTTCCCGATCCGGACGGTGAAGTCGAGCCGGTTGCCCAGCGGGACGGAGATCCCCCCGCCCTCGAACCGCTGCGCCGTCACCACGACGGACGTACCGGACAGCCGCACCGACGACAGCGCCGCCGCCGACACGTCCCGCCCCAGCACCCGGACGGTGCCGGTCACCCGCAGCAGCCCCGAGGGTCCGGCGGCCAGCGCGAGGCGCCGGTCGCGCAGCCGCCGCTGCAGGTCCGCGTACGACAGCACGACGCGCGCGTCGACCCCGTCCACCGGCACCCGGGCGACGTTCCCGGACAGCGCGGCGGACAGCGGCAGGCGCAGGCCGGCCAGGTCGGCGTCGAACTGGGACAGCCGCTCGCCGCCGGCAGCCACGTCGGAGGCGGAGACCTCGACGGCCGAGTACCTGCCGCGTACCGCCTGCGTCAGGAACGGGAACCCGCCGAAGGACACCGAGGGCTTCACCGACAGCTCGCCCGCGGACTGCAGCTGGCCGGCGACGACGCGGCCGGCCACCACAGCCGCGACCCGATCCGCGCCGACCAGGAGCGCGACCAGGACCAGCAGCCAGACGACCTTCTTCACGACAGGACGAGGCGGCCAGCCACGAACGCCACCGGCGCGAGGGCAGCCACCGGGAGGACCAGTCCGACGGGGCGCAGCGCGGACACCCGGCGGGCGTCCCGGCGGCCCGCGGTCAGCTCGGCAGCACCGAGGTCGACGGCCAGGTCGGCGGCCGCAGCCGACGCGGCGACGGCCAGCCCCAGCAGGGCTCCCCGCGTACCCGCGACCGCTCCCGTGTCGCCGGCCACGGCCACCGCGGCAGCGGCGCCAGCCCCCAGGCCGAGCAGCAGCCCGGGCCAGCCGCGGGTGGCGCCGAGCGCCAGGGCGGGACGGGGCAGCACGCGGTCGCCGATCCGGCCGGCCAGCAGCGCGGCTGCCCCGGCGACCAGGCAGACCCGTACCGCCTCCTCGCCGCCACCGGACATCCGCAGCGCGACGACCGGCACGACGGCGACGGCCAGCACGACAGCGACGAGCGTGTCGGCGAGCGACTCGGTGACGCGGGTGCGCTTGCGCCGGACCAGCTGGTGCAGCAGCGCGCCGACGAAGGCGAGCCCGACGACACCGGCCAGCCCGCTGACACGGCCGTCCGCGGCGAGCACCACCCCGTCGGCAGCGAGCGTGGCCAGCGCGGCAACCAGGAAGGCGCCGCCGGAGGCGGGGGCGTCGACCAGCGCGAGGAAGCCGAGGACCAGCAGCAGCTGCAGGAGGAGGACGCCGGCGGCGAGCGGCCAGTGGCCGGCCTGCGACAGCAGCGCGAGGACCCCGCAGATGACGGCCCCGCCGAGCCCCTGCGTCAGCACGGGCGGGCGCTGGGCCGGCTCCGAGCTGCGCAGCGTCGCGGGGGCGGTCATCGCGCAGATGCTAGAACGCGATGCTCGCCGAGGTGCTCGCGCAGCGCCCGACGGTGACGTCCGTGGACTTCTGCGTACCACCCTGCGCCTTCACCGCGAACAGCCGGTACTTCGTCCCCGGCGCCAGCGACGGCACCCGGAAGCTGCCGTTCGACGCCGACGTGCCGATGTTGAAGCCGAGGATCGGGTTCATCGCGTTGTTGTCGGCGCCGATCGAGAACGCGCTGACCCGGTACACCTGCTTGCGGACGCCGCCGACGGTCGTGTAGCCGGTGATGGAGCCGGTGCCGCCGCCCTTCGCGCACTGCAGCGGCAGCCGCAGGTGCACGTTGGTCAGCGAGCCGGGCACGCTGAAGCGGCGCATGTTCCGGCCGTACCGCACGTCGTTGGTTGTGCCGTACTGGCCGGCGTTGCGCGGGTAGACCTCCACGAACATCTTCGCGGTGTTGCTCGGCACGGTCGCGGACCAGCCGGTCTTCCAGGCAGCGCGGTCGGGCGAGCCCTCGGCCCCCAGATCCTGGTTGATGCGCATCGTGATCGAGTACCCGCCCGCGCTCGGCGAGCCGTCGGACGTGAGGTGCCGGCCGGACGCGTCCTGCAGGTCGATGCCGATGAAGACGTCGACGGCTCGGAAGTCCGAGCCGAGGACGTCACCGCTCACCGTCTTCGTCGCCGCGGAGGCGGAGGGCACGGCGGTGAGGCCGGCGAGCACGACAAAGCAGGCGAGGAGGGCGCGGCGCATGAGAGGAGTGTCGTACGAGAACGGCCCGGTGTTGAGCGTTTCGCGCAGGTCAGCCTCCGGCGAACGGCGGCAGCACGTCGACGAGCGAGTCGGGCTTCAGCGCCACCGTGCCGTGGTTGCGGCCGCCCACCGGGTCGCCGTCGACGACGAACGAGCAGCGCCCGAGGACGGTGGTGAAGCGGTCGTCGTGCTGCGCGCGGACGAGCAGCAGCACCTCGGCGAGGGTGCCGCCGGGCACGTCGTCGGACGGCACGCGGGCCGCCTCCTTCGCCGCGGCCCAGTAACGGAGCATCGCCATGTCCGGTATCTTGCCCGCAGGCAACGGCGCCGCTTCCCCGCACTCCCTCGCGAGACCCCGGAGAACGCGCATGGCCACCCTCCTGCTCCTCACCAACGCGGTGCAGCCCTCCGCGGAGGTCCTCCCCGCGCTCGGCCTGCTGGGGCACGCGGTGCGCGTCGCGCCGATGGAGATCAGTGCGCTGCTCGACAGCAGCCCGGTCGACGCCGTCCTGGTCGACGCCCGCCGCGAGCTGATCAGCGCGCGCTCGCTGTGCCGCCTCCTGCAGACCACCGGCGTCAGCGCGCCCGTGTTCGCCGTTCTCACCGAAGGCGGCCTGGCCGGCCTGAGCCCGGAGTGGGGCGTCGACGACGTGCTGCTCGACACCGCCGGTCCGGCCGAGGTCGACGCGCGGCTGCGGATGGCCATCGGCAAGGTGGCTGCCGACACCCCTGCGGCGGACCCGGGCGTCGTGCGCGCGGGCGAGCTGACGATCGACGAGGGCACCTACACCTGCAAGCTGCGCGGCAAGTCGCTCGACCTGACCTTCAAGGAGTTCGAGCTGCTGAAGTACCTCGCGCAGCACCCGGGCCGGGTCTTCACCCGGGCCCAGCTGCTGCAGGAGGTCTGGGGCTACGACTACTACGGGGGCACCCGCACGGTCGACGTCCACGTGCGCCGGCTGCGCGCCAAGCTCGGCTCCGAGCACGAGTCGCTGATCGGCACCGTGCGGCACGTCGGCTACAAGTTCGTGACGCCGCCGATCGCCGCGCTGGCCGAGGAGAGCGCGGGTACGGTCCGGACGTGATCGACGTCCGCGGCCGCCTCTCCGAGGGCGAAGTCGCGGCAGTCCGCCAGCTGGTCGACGAGGTCAACGCCGCGGACGACGTCCCGCCGCTGAGCGAGCACGTGATGCTCCACCTGCCGCGTGGCGGAGACGCCGACGTGCGGCACCTGCTCGTCCGCGACGGGAGCACCCTGCAGGGGTACGCGCACCTCGACGTCACCGACGCTGTCGCCGGCTCGAGCGCGGAGCTGGCGGTGCACCCGGACGCGCGCGGCAACGGCATCGGCCGTGCGCTCGTCACCTCGCTGCTGAACCTCAGCCCGGACAGCCGGCTACGGCTGTGGGCGCACGGCGAGCACCCTGCGTCCGCCCGCCTCGCGACGTCCATGGGCTTCACCCGCAGCCGCGTGCTGTGGCAGATGCGCCGCCCGCTCGGCGACCCGCTGCCCGAGCCCGTGCTGCCGGCCGGCGTGCAGGTGCGGACGTTCGAGGTCGGCGCGGACGAGCAGCAGTGGACGGAGACCAACAACCGCGCGTTCGCGAACCACCCGGACCAGGGGCGCTGGGGGGTGGAGGAGGTGCTGCTGCGCGAGGCCGAGTCGTGGTTCGACCCGAAGGGCTTTTTCCTCGCCTTCCGCGGCGAGCAGCTCGTGGGCTTCCACTGGACCAAGACCCACGGGGCCGACGGGCACGACCACCCGCCGGTCGGGGAGGTCTACGTCGTGGGCGTGGACCCGTCGGAGCAGGGTCGCGGGCTGGGTCCGGCACTCACGCTGCTCGGCCTGCACCACCTGCAGCAGCAGGGGCTCGACCAGGTGCTGCTGTACGTGGACGAGGCCAACACCAACGCGATCCGGGTCTACGAGCGACTGGGGTTCACCCGGTACGCGACCGACGTCTGCTGGTCGCGCGGCTAGCTGCCCACGCGCTGCAGCCGCGCGCTGATGTGCGACTGCAGGGGCTGCCCGACGGCGGCCATGTCGATCGCGTACGCCAGGTCCTCCTCCACCTTGCCGTACAGCCGCTTCACCCCGCCGACATCCTTTGCCGTCGCGGTCCGCGCCACCAGGTCGGTGGCCAGCTCGATCTTCGAGAACGCCACCTCGCCGACGTAGACCTCGACGATCCCGGTGTGGTGCGCGATGAGCACCTCGAGCTCGCGCGGCGAGGCACCCGGTCGCCACCAGCCGACCTCGCCCGCGCCGGGGCGGATCCGCTCGCCGTCGTCGTCGATGAGCCAGGTCTTGCTCTCGTACTGCAGGAAGGGCCGGCCGTCGGAGCGGAACGTGACCTCCTGCTCGTACCGGAAGCTGTCGATCGTCGGGTACCCGCCGACGCCGAAGCCCCACCAGGTGCCCTCGAGCCACGCGATCTGCTCGAGGTCGGTGTGCACGTCGGTCATCGCACCACCAGGTGCGCCACCTCGTAGAAGACGGCGGCGACGAGGGCAGCCGCGGGGATCGTCAGGACCCAGGCGAAGACGATGTTGCGGGCGACGCCCCAGCGCACCGCGGACAGCCGCCGGGTGGCGCCCACTCCCATGATCGCGGACGTGATGGTGTGCGTCGTCGACACCGGCACCTCGAAGACGAACGCCGTCGTGTAGAGCACGCTGGCAGCCGTGGTCTCCGCGGCGAAGCCGCGTGGCGGGTCCAGCTCGATGACGCGTCGCCCCAGGGTGCGCATGATGCGGGCGCCGCCTGAGTACGTCCCGAGGCTGATCGCCAGGGCCGCCGACAGCTTGACCCACAGCGGGACGTCGAAGTCGTCCTGCGACCCGTACGTGACCAGGGCCAGGACGATCACGCCCATGGTCTTCTGCGCGTCCTGCAACCCGTGCCCGAAGGCCATGGCCGCGGCGGAGAACACCTGGGCGTGCCGGAACCCGCTGTTGATCTTCTTCGGGTTCCCCCGGCGGAACCCCCACAGCAGCGCCAGCATGAGCAGGTACGCGATCCCGAAGCCGACGATCGGCGAGATCACCATCGGCAAGACGACCTTGTCGACGACGCCGGCCCACTTCACGCCGTTCGACGCGGCCAGGGCCGCTCCGACGAGCCCGCCGATCAAGGCGTGCGAGGACGAGGACGGCAGCCCGAAGTACCAGGTGACGAGGTTCCAGGTGATCGCACCGACGAGGGCGCTGAACACCAGCGTGAGCCCCGAGCTGCCCGCGGGCGCGTCGATGATCCCCTTCCCGACGGTCTTCGCGACGCCGGTGGCCACGACGGCCCCGACGAGGTTCATGACCGCGGCCATGGCGAGCGCGACGCGGGGCGTCAGCGCACGGGTCGAGACGGCCGTGGCGATGGCGTTCGCCGCGTCGTGGAAGCCGTTGGTGTAGTCGAAGGCGAGCGCGATCGCGACGATGGCGACCAGCCCGAGGAGCTCAGGCGACACCGGCCTAGGACTCCTTGACCGCGATGGTCTCGACCGTGTCCGCGACGTCCTCGAGAGCGTCGGCCGCGGCCTCGAGCTCGTCCGCCAGGTCCTTGAGCTTCATGGCGGTGAGGGCGTCGTACTGGCCGGAGAACAACCGCGCGACGGTACGGCGGTAGAGCTGGTCCGCCTCGTTCTCGAGCCGGTTGACCTCGATCCAGTACTCCTCGAGCCCCTGCATCTTCCGCAGCCCGGGCAGGGCGTCGCACGTCGTCTGCGTCGCGCGGACGAGGACGTCGACCACCAGCTGGCTCTCCTCGGGCAGGTCCTCGATGTCGTACAGCACGACCAGGTCGGACGCGGCCTCCATGTGGTCGAGGACGTCGTCGAGCTTGCTCGCGAGCCGGTAGATGTCCTCGCGGTCGAACGGCGTCACGAACGTCTGGTTGAGCTGTCGCATCACCGTGTGCGTGATCTCGTCGTTGGCGTGCTCGATGTCGCGCATCTTCTTGGCCATGGCCGGGCGGTCCGCGCCGACGGCGAGGCCCTCCTGCAGCAGCCGGGCGCCGGCGACGAGGTTGCCCCCGGCGGCCGTGAAGTGGTCGTAGAAGGAGGTGTCGCGGGGGGTCATACGCAGGCGCACGGAGGAGTCCTCGGTCGCGGGGTCAGGAGCAGCCGCAGCCTAGGGGCGCGCCGAGCCGTGTCCACCGCCGGTCACCTGCTGTTCACCTTCGCCCCTTGCGCCGTTCACTGAACATCGCTAACTTAGCGTCGTTCATCTACTTCGGGGGTTGCCGTGCTTGCTCGTCTCGCTTCCCTGGCCGTCGTCCGGCGGCGCCTTGTCCTGGTCCTCGCCGCCGTCTTCCTCGCCCTCGCCGGCGGCATCGGCGGCGGCGTGGCGAACGAGCTGTCCGGCGGCGGGTTCGACGACCCGGACGCGCCGTCGGAGCAGGCTTCCCGGTTGCTGCACGACCAGTTCGGCACGGGCGCGCCGAACATCGCCCTGCTCCTGACCTCGGCCGGCAGCGTCGACGACGCCGCGGTGACGGCCGCCGGCCAGCAGCTGGTCGCCCGCTTCGCGGCCGAGCGCGATGTCACGCAGGTGGTCTCGTACTGGAGCGCCGGCCGGCCCGCGACGCTGCGCAGCCGCGACGGCCACCGCGCGCTGGTCCTCGCCCGCATCACCGGGGCGGACGACGCGATCGTCGACCGGGCCGCCGAGCTGACGCCGGTCTACAGCGGCGAGCGGAACGGGCTGCGGGTGCAGGTGGGCGGCATGGCCGAGACCTTCAACGAGGTCGGCACGACGATCGAGCACGACCTCGTCCGCGCCGAGGCCATCGCCTTCCCGGTGGTGGCCGTGCTGCTGGTGCTCGTGTTCGGCAGCGCGATCGCGGCCGGGCTGCCGCTGCTCATCGGCGTGCTGTCGATCCTCGGCACCTTCCTCGCCCTGCACCTGACCGTGCAGCTGACCGACGTATCCATCTACTCGGTCAACCTCGCGACGTCGCTGGGCCTGGGTCTCGGCATCGACTACTCCCTGTTCATGGTGACCCGCTTCCGCGAGGAGCTGCGCCGCGGGCGCGCCGTCCCGGACGCGGTCGTCGCCACCGTGCGCACCGCCGGGCGCACGGTGCTGTTCAGCGCGCTGACGGTCGGCCTCAGCCTGTCCGCGCTGGCGGTGTTCCCGCTGTACTTCCTGAAGTCCTTCGCGTACGCGGGGGTGGCGGCCGTGCTGTTCGCGCTCCTCGGCGCGCTGGTCGTGCTGCCGGCGGCACTGGCCGCGCTCGGGCACCGCGTCGACTCGCTGGACCTGCGCCGGCCGCTGCGCCGTCTGCTCCGGCTCGCCCCGCCGCGGGAGAAGGCCGTCGACGAGGGGCTCTGGCACCGCATCGCCGTCACCGTCATGAAGCGGCCTGTCCCCGTGGCGACGGCCGTCATCGCGGTGCTGCTCGTCGCCGGCACGCCGTTCCTCAGCGCCGCGTTCAGCCTGCCGGATGACCGCGTGCTGCCGAAGCAGGCCCAGGCGCACCAGGTCGGCCAGGTGCTGCGCGACGAGTTCCCCGGCCGAGAGTTCGCCGCGCTGTCGGTCGTCGCCGCGAAGGCCAGGGGCGACGTCAGCCCCTACGCCGCAGCGCTCTCCGGCGTCGACGGTGTCGGCCGGGTCGACTCCGCCGCCGGCACCTATGTCGACGGTCGCCGGGTTGCGGCCGGCAGCCCGAGGTTCAGCGCGGGCGGCGGGACGTACCTGTCCGTCGTGCCCGACATCGAGTCGATCAGCAGCCGCGGCGAGCAGCTCGTGCGCGACCTGCGGGCCGTGCCGTCGCCGATCGGGCCGGTGCTCATCGCCGGGCAGGCGGCCAGCCTGACCGACACCAAGGCGTCGCTCGGCAACAAGCTGCCGCTCGCCCTCGGCCTCATCGTGGTCGCGACCTTCGTGCTGCTGTTCCTGTTCACCGGCAGCATCGTGGTGCCGCTCAAGGCGCTGGTGCTGAACATGCTGTCGCTGTCGGCGACGTTCGGGGCGATGGTGTGGATCTTCCAGGAGGGGCATCTGGCGCGGTACCTCGGCGACCCCGTCATCACCGGCTCGCTCGACACCACGACGCCGATCCTCATGTTCTGCGTGCTCTTCGGGCTCTCGATGGACTACGAGGTCTTCCTGCTGTCGCGCATCAAGGAGGAGTACGACCTCACCGGCGACAACACCCGCGCCGTCGCGCGCGGGCTGGAGCGGACCGGCCGGCTGGTGTCGGCCGCGGCCGCCCTGCTGGCGCTGGTGTTCCTCGCGTTCGTCTCGTCGGACATCACCTTCATCAAGCTGCTCGGACTGGGTACGGCCCTCGCCGTGCTCGTCGACGCCACCCTCGTCCGCGGCGCGCTCGTGCCGGCGTTCATGCGCCTCATGGGCGACGCCAACTGGTGGGCGCCCAAGCCGCTGCGCCGGCTGCACGACAGGTTCGGGCTGAGCGAGGCCGAACCGGCTGCCGAGCAGGAGCGCGAGCTGGTCGGTGTCTGAGGCCCCGGTACGCCGCCGGTCCGCCCGCGGCCAGGGTGCTGCCCTGCGCGGTGAGGTGCTGCGCGCGGCGATGGACCTGCTGACCGAGACGGGCCAGGAGGACGCGGTCTCCCTGCGCGCGGTCGCGCAGCGGGTCGGCGTCAGCGTGCCGAGCATCTACCTGCACTTCGCCGACAAGCAGGCGCTGCTCGACGCCGTCTGCGAGCACGTGTTCGAGGCGCTGGACCAGGCGCTGCAGGCGGCGGCGCTGGAGGGCGAGGACGCCTTCGACGGGCTGCGCCTGCAGGGCGTCGCCTACGTCCACTTCGCGCTCGCGAACCCGGAGCACTACCGGATCGTGCTGATGCGCAAGCACGAGGGCGAGCGCGCCGACCTGGTGATGGCGAGCTCGGCGTTCGCGCACTTCGTCGACTCGGTCGCGCAGTGCGTCGAGGCGGGCGTGCTCGAGGGCGAGCCGGACCAGCTGGCCATGCGGCTGTGGGCCGCGGCGCACGGGCTGGCTGCCCTGCTGGTCGCGAAGCCGTACTTCCCGTGGCCGCCGCTGGACGAGCTGGTCGACAGCGTCATCCGGATGGCCGGCATCGGACTCGCCGCGACGAGCCGGCTCGGCGACGACTGCACGATGGCCGACGTCGTCGAGCGGCTGGACCGCCTGCGCGACTAGCTCGAGGTCGGCAGCGCCTTGTTCGCGGCCTTCGCGGCCTTGCCGGCCTTCTTCTTGGCGCGGCGGGTGACGCGGGCGGCGGCGTGCGGGATCGACTCGCGGCCGCCGGTGTCGGCGGCGGCCAGCAGCAGGCCGCCGAGCATGCTGAGGTTCTTGAAGAACTGGATCTGCTGCTGGCTCTTCGCGGTTTTGTCGGTCTCGGACCAGAACGGGTGACCGACGTACGTCGTCGGCACGAGCGAGCCGGCGAGGGCGAGGGCGGACAGCCGCGGCAGGCGGCCGGTGGCGAGCGCGAGGCCGCCCACGAGCTGCGTGATGCCGTTGATCTTGACCAGCTTCTCCGGGTCCGTGAGCCCCGCCTTGGCCGCCATCTCCGGACGCGGGCCCGGGTTGCGCAGGGTGTCGGCGCCGCCCGTGATGAACATCGTGGCCAGCAGCGGGCGGGCGATCTTGCGGGTCGGGCTCACGACGGTTCTCCTCCGGCAGACGGGTCGGTCGTCACTGCAGTACCCCGCAGTGCGCTGCGCATCCCGTCGAGGTCCAGCTCGGGGCGCACCGGCCACTGCGGGTCCATCTCGCGCAGGGTCTCGAGCAGCAGGTGGGCGAGCGCGAAGTTCCGGTACCACTTGCGGTCCGCCGGGATCACGTACCAGGGAGCGACGTCGGTGCTGCACCGCCGGAACACCTCGGCGTACGCGGTGCGGTAGTCCTCCCACAGCGCCCGCTCGACGAGGTCGTGCGGGTTGACCTTCCAGTGCTTGCGCGGGTCGTCGATGCGTGCGAGCAGCCGCTCGCGCTGCTCCTCGTACGAGATGTGCAGGAACACCTTGAGGAAGGTGACGCCGGCGGCGGCCTGCTCGGCCTCCCAGGCGTTGATGAGCTCGTACCGCTGCTCCCACTCCGCCGGCGGCACGAGGTCGTGCACCCGCACGACGAGGACGTCCTCGTAGTGGCTGCGGTTGAACACCCCGATCTGGCCCGGCGGCGGGACCGCGTTGCCGGTCCGCCACAGGAAGTCGTGCGCCAGCTCCTCCTCGGTGGGCTTGCCGAAGGAGGTCACCTGCACGCCCGCGGGGTTGACCGCGCCGAGCACGTGCTTGACGGCGCCGTCCTTGCCGCTGGCGTCGGTGCCCTGCAGGACGACGACCAGCCGTCGCTTGCCGCCGGCCTTGCCCTCGGCGAACAGCCGCTCCTGCAGGTCGGCCAGCTCCGGCGCGATCCGGCGCACGTCCTTCTCGGCCCGTGTGCGGCTCTTCACGCCGGGGGTGTCGCGGGTGCCCTTCTCGCCGACGACCACGTCGACGGCGGCGGGGTCGAGGAGCAGCTTCTTGCGGATCTTCATCGAGGCAGTCTGTCAGCCGGCCGCGAGCAGCACGACCCCGAGCAGCGCGATCGCGACGCCGACGCGCTGCCGAGCTGCCAGCCGCTCGCCCAGGACGAGAACCGCCAGCCCCACGGTCACCACCGGCGACAGGGTGGCCAGCACCGCCACGACGCTGACGAGCCCCTGCGTGGTCGCACTCCCGTACGCGATGGTCCCGACGACGAGCAGCAGCCCGGGTACGGCCGCAGGCCCGACGCCGCGGCGGGGGAGGTGCCAGGGCAGGCGGAGGGCGGCCACCGTTGCGACGGTGCAGACGAGCAGCGCCACGCGGCTCGTGAGGACCGCTGCCGGCGCGCCCCGGTCGGAGGCGGTGGCGAACAGCGCGAGGAAGGCGCCGAAGACGACGGCGGCGAACACGGACAGGCCGATCCCGGTGGCCATCGGCGCGCCTGCGGCCGGTGCGGACCGGGCTGCGGCCAGGGCCACGCCGAGGACGGCGAGCGGGATCCCGACGAGCTGCAGCAGCGCGGGGCGCTCGCCGCCGAGGATGCCCACGAGGACGGGCACGACCGCTCCGGTGGCGCCGATCGGCGCGACGATGCTGATCGGGGCGCGGGCGGCGGCGCTGTAGAACGACGCCAGCGCGATGGCGTTGGCCACCCCCGCGGCGGCGCCGAGGAGCAGCCCGGTGCGGCCGGGGGAGCCGAAGCCGGTGACGGCGACGAGCAGGAGGCCCCCCAGGACGCCGACCGTCTGGCCGACGACGAGGATGCCCGCGAGCGCCAGGCGGCGGGAGAGCAGCGGCCCGAGGTAGTTCGCGACGCCGTACGACGCGGCCGTCAGCAGCGCGAGCAGGACCGCGGTCAGCGCCTAGTCCTTTCGTGTCATGCGCCCGATGACCTCGACGGCCGATGCAGGGGGGTAGTCGCAACCAAGGAGTCAACCGTGTCCGCTCGCCGCGCCACCACTGCCGCCGGCCTCGGCCTGCTCGTCGCTGTCGTCACCGGCCCCGCCGGAGCCGACTCGACCGTCGCGGCCGCCCCCGCCGTCGGCACCGCGTCGTCCGGCGTCACCTTGCTCGAGCTCAGCCTCGGCGGCCACACCGTGCGCGTCGGCGACCTCGTCCTCGACAGCGACACGACCGGCAGCGGCCCGACGGCCACGGTGACCGTGACGCCGGTGGACGTGGACGGCACGCCGTACGAACGGCAGAGCGGCCCGAGCCTGGACGTGCCCTCGCTGGACTCGCGGGCGTTCGCGCCGAGCGCGCTGTCTGCCCTGGCGTCCGCGAAGAGCCCCGTCGTCGTGGCCTCGTCTTCGACCGCTGACGGCGCCAGCTCCCGCGCCAGCACCACCTCCCTCGGCTCGGTCTCCCTGCTCGGCATCCCGGTCGCGCTCGACGGCGACGTCAGCCTCTCGGCCGTCGTCGACGGCGCCGGCGCCGCCGGTGAGAAGGTGCTGACGATCCGCAACGTCGCGCTGCCGAGCATCGCCGACCTGCTGGCCGCGCTCGGCCTCGACCTGACGAAGCTCCCGGTCGCCACCCTGACGACGCTCACCGAGCGACTCGGCCTGGTGACCTCGACGGTCAGCACCGCGAAGGAGGCGCTGGAGACGGCGCTCGCGCCGCTGAAGGCCGAGCTGGACGCGGCGCTCGCCGCCGCGAGCAAGGCCGCGACCGCCCTCGTCGCTGCGCAGAAGGAGCTCGCCACGGCTGAGGGCACGCTCGCTTCAGCGGGTACCGCGCTGACGGACGCGACGAAGGCGCTGGGGCTCCCGGCGCTGCCGGCGCTCCGGCGCTCCGCGAACGCGCTCCTCGTCCCGGCCAGCTCCGTGCTGCCGCCCGTGGCCCCGAGCATCGTCGCCGTGCCGGTGCCGGCGCCGGTGCCGGTGCCGTCGGTGACGCCGGTCCCGCTGCCGAGCTCGCTCGACCTGCCCGCGCCGCTGCCGACCGTGTCCGTGGCGCCGCTGCCGACCCTGCTGCCGAGCGTCCTGCCGCTGCCGAGCCTGCCGCCGGCCCTCGACGACGCGACCGCGCTGCTCAACGCGACCTACTCGACGGCGTACGCCACGTACACCTCCGCCCTGGCCGCTGTGAACGCCGCGACCGTGACGGTCAACGACCTCACGAAGCTGCAGTCGACGCTGACGGGCACGATCAACGGCCTCCTGTCGCAGGTGCAGGCGAGGGTCGACGCGCTGGTCGCCGCCGTGACCGGCGTCCTCGACGCGACGCCGCTGGTCAGCCTCGACAGCATCACCGTCCGTACCCGCTCTGCGGTGCGCTCCGCCGCCCCCGGCGGTCAGCAGTCCGAGGTGGTCGGCGGCGAGGTCAGCGGCCTGCGCGTGCTGGGCGGGGACGTCCTCGCGAACACGCTCGGCAGCAGCAGGGTCGACCTGAGCGACCTGACGGGTACGCCCCTGGCGAAGCTGACGTCCGCGCTGAACGCCGCCACCGGCACGCTGTCCAGCGTCCTGTCCACCGTCCCCACGCTGCCGACGCTGTCGGTCCCGGCGCCGACCGTCGGGCTGCTCACCAAGAGCACGGCCATGTCGGTCAGCAACGGCTTCGGCCAGGCGACCAACCTGGTCCGCGCGCTGTCCCTGACCCTGCCGGCCGTGACCATTCCGGCGGCCGTGCAGCTGCCGGGCGCCGGGTCGCTCCCGGCCTTCACCAGCCTCCCGGGGCTGGTGCGGGCGCAGGCCGTCGGCGACCTCGTCAGCACGCCGGTGACGCTGTCGCTGGCGACGCTGAGCGACACGGTCGCCTTCAAGCCGGCGGTGGCGGGCCAGCAGACGACCGCCCCGACGACGCCCACGACGAGCGCCCCCGGCGCGAGCACCCGGGGTACGAGCGCCCCCGCCACGACCACTCCCGGGACCACGACGCCGGGGACGACCACTCCCGGCACGACGACCCCGGACACCTCGGCGCCGCGGACCGGCACCCCCGGCACGACGACGCCGAAGACCGTGCCGACGGCCAGCGGTACGCCGCAGCTGCCGCGCACCGGCCTCGGCCTCGGGCTGCCGGCCCTGGCTGCGCTGATGCTCGGCGGCGCCTACGCGCTGCGCCGCCGCCTCGCCTGACGGTGCAGCGAGCCGGGCGCGGCTGACTCTGTGGGCCCCGTGGGACTCGAACCCACAACCCGCGGATTAACCTGCCACTTCGCCTTTCGGCGCCGCCCGTACGGGCGTTCGTGGTCTGGACTGTCCCTTCACCGTGGCGCTGCGCGCTGTAGGTGCCACCCGTCCAGTCTCTACACCTTCCGAGGTCGCCCTCGGCTTGGCTCGGGATCGCCATGCCCGGATCAGGCGAAGGGTTCCCCGACTTTGAGTGGTGTCATCCCGACCGTTTCCGACCGAGCGCTCCTATTCGAAGTCCGCTGCTCTGCCAATTGCGCTAGAGGCCCTAGCAGCACGGGAGCCTAGTGCTCACCGGCGTTGGCTCCGCCGTCCGTGGACGAGGAGCGTCCGCTATGCTCTCGACGTCTCCGACGGCCAGACAGTCCCCATCGTCTAGCGGCCCAGGACTCCACCCTTTCAAGGTGGCTACGCGGGTTCGAATCCCGTTGGGGGCACGTTCCAAGGCTTGGTCCCACCAGGCCCCGTAGCGCAGTTGGTTAGCGCGCCGCCCTGTCACGGCGGAGGTCGCGGGTTCGAGTCCCGTCGGGGTCGCTGCACCTACCCGGTCAGGTAGCTCAGCTGGTAGAGCACACGCCTGAAAAGCGTGGGGTCGGCGGTTCGATCCCGTCCCTGACCACCCACCCCTTCTGCAGGACCCGGCGGTTGCCGGGCACGGCGCGCCTCCGGGCCCGACGTACCGCATCTCAGACGGCGTCAGTGAGCGTGCGCCGACCCCCTGCGGCCGGACACGGTGCGGTGGCGTCACCCGCCAGCGGCGCGGGAACGCCAACGGCGCCGCACCCCGGGTAGGGGTACGGCGCCGTTCTGCAGGGCGCGGTCTGGGCCGACGCGCCCAGGGGATCAGCTCTGGGGGCGCGGCTGCGGGATGCCGGCGAGCAGCGAGCGGACCTCGGCCTCGCGATAGCGACGGTGACCGCCCAGCGTCCGGATGGAGGTGAGCTTGCCGCTCTTGGCCCAACGCGTGACCGTCTTCGGGTCCACGCGGAACATCGTGGCGACCTCGGCGGGCGTCAGCAGAGCCTCGGCGTCGGGGGTACGGGTGCTCATGGCAGTGCGTCCTCTCGTCTGGAGCATGCGAGCCGGCGCTTGCCTGCTCCGAGGACGATGGTGCGCGATGTCGGCTTTGAGCGGAATGGCCCGTGCGGGCCATCTTCTGACTAGTCAGTTGGCCGCTTCTACACCCTGTAGCGCCTTCATCCGCGCGGTAACGCGCCCGTACGCGCCGCCGGCCCGGGTCCCGTCACCGTCCGCCAGCGCGGTCAGCGCCTCCGCGATGTCGCGCGCCGACTCGTCCTGCCGCAGCTCGGCGTCGTCGAGCAGATGCACCAGCCCGCCGTAGTCGAGCTCGACCAGCGAGCGCGGGTGGAACTCCTCCAGCCAGCGGCCGAGGTCCTCCACCGCCGCCGTCACCTGCCCGTCGTCCAGCGTCCGCCGCAGCACCGCGAGCGCCCGCGCCGTCCGCCGCCGGGCTCGCGACATCGGCGTCCGGTACACCAGCGACCGGCCGCTCACCCGCGTCGTCCCCCGCGTGCCGAGGCTGACCGAGCGCTCATCCGGGTCGACGAGCACGAACCAGCGCAGCGGCACCTGCCAGGTGCTGGTGAGGATGTGCGTGTGCAGGTCGGGGTGCTCGACCCGCCACTGCTCGAGCTCGTCCTCGGCAGCCTCGGCCGCCGCGCGCGGGATGAACGCGTCCGCGAGGGAGTCCGGCAGCAGCTCGCGGAAGTCCCCGCTCGCCTCGCAGGCCCGGATCCGGGTGCGCCACGGGCACAGCAGCGTCACGCCGTCGACCTCGGTGACGAACGCGTGCTCGCCGACGACCGGCACCACCCGCGGCGGCCGCCCGACGAGCGCCCGTACAGCGGCCGCGTGCTCCATCTCCATGCCGCCCGCGACGGACGGCACGTTCCCGGCGCGGGCGTACTGCTCCCAGCGACGCCGCTCCTCGCCCTCGAACGCGGCGATCGGCTCGTACACCCGCAGATGGGCCGCGTACGACGTCACTGCGGCATCGTCGCACTCGATACGGTGACCACCCGCGGGGCACACCTCCTCCGCATCCCCGACAGAGCCCCACAAGGGCGCGTCACCTCCAGAACGGAGCCCCCGTGGGCGTCTTCGACCGCACCGACCACCTCAAGGACGCCGGCCACGAGCAGGTCGTCTTCTGCCAGGACCGCGCGAGCGGCCTCAAGGCGATCATCGCCATCTACTCGACCGCGCTCGGCCCGGCGCTCGGCGGAACGCGCTTCTACCCGTACGCCGACGAGGACGCCGCCGTCAGCGACGTGCTGAAGCTGAGCAAGGCGATGGCCTACAAGGCGGCCTGCGCCGGCATCGACCTCGGCGGCGGCAAGGCGGTCATCCTCGGCGACCCGAGCACGGACAAGACCGAAGCGCTGCTACGCGCGTACGGCCGGTTCGTCCAGTCGCTCGGCGGCCGCTACTACACGGCCTGCGACGTCGGCACCTACGTCCAGGACATGGACGTCATCGCCAAGGAGTCGCAGTTCGTCACCGGCCGCTCGCCCGAGCACGGCGGCGCCGGCGACAGCGCTGTCCTCACGGCGTACGGCGTCTTCCAGGCGATGCGGGCCGCGGCCGAGCACACCTGGGGATCCCCGACCCTGCACGGCAAGAAGGTCGCCGTCGAGGGCGTCGGGAAAGTTGGCCACCACCTCGTCGAGCACCTGGTCGAGGACGGCGCGCAGGTCGTGGTCAGCGACGTGAACGCGGCCGCGGTCGAGCGGGTGACGGCGGTGTTCCCGGACGTGCAGGTGCTGCCGGTGGCGGACCTGCCGGGCAGTGACTGCGACGTGTACGCGCCCTGCGCCCTCGGCGGATCGGTCACGGACGAGCTCGCGCCGGCGCTCGAGGCGAAGGTCGTGTGCGGCGCCGCCAACAACCAGCTCGCGCACCCGGGCCTGGAGAAGGTGCTGGCGGACCGCGGTGTGCTGTACACGCCGGACTACGTCGCCAACGCCGGCGGCCTCGTCCAGGTCGCGGACGAGATCGAGGGATTCCGGTTCGAGCGGGCCAAGGCCAAGGCCGCCAAGATCTACGACACGACGCTGACCATCTTCCGAACCGCGGAGACCGAGGGCGTGCCGCCGGCCGTCGCGGCCGACCGCGTGGCGGAGCGCCGGATGGCCGACGTCGGCCGGCTGCGCAGCGTGCTGCTGCCCGGCCGCCCGTAAGACGCAGCGAAGGCCGGCACCCTGCGCGGGTGCCGGCCTTCGCTCTGCCGGGCTACTTGAAGCTGAAGGTGCCCGTGACGTTGATCGACTGCTCGCCGGCGAAGTTGCAGGTGTCGACCGACACGGTCTGCGCCTTCTTGAAGCTCACGAACAGCTGCTCGGGCGTCTCGGGGCTCGAGCCGTCGGAGTCGACGAGCGTGCTGCCGCCCGCGTCCCGTACCGCGCCGGACCAGTCCAGCTTGTTGTTCAGGTCGAGGGTGAGCGTGCCGGCCGCCGGCGCCTTGAACGTGTAGTGGTGGATCGCCGTGGGGAGCGTCGGCGCGCAGATCTCGTTCGTCGCCGGGTTGGTCGACGTCGGGTCGGGCAGCGCCGACGCGGTGTACGAGATCTTGATCGGCTTCGGCTTGGACTTCGTCGCGGCCACGGCCGGAGCGAGCGAGCCGGCGGCAGCGACCAGGACGAGGGAGGCGGTGAGTGCGGTACGGGTGCGCATCAGGGCCTCCGGCTCTAGAGGGTGCAGTTGACGGGGTAGACCGCGCTGTCGGCCTCGGCCGGGACCGTGGTCTTCACGGTGTTCGGGCCGAAGGCGACCGTGGCGGTCACGTCCTCGTTGAGCGAGCGGTACATGTCGGCGACGAGCGCGTACGTCTTGCCGGGCTTGAGGTCCGACGCGGCGACGTAGAGCTTCTCGCTGGTGTTGCCGGCGCCGCCGCAGTGCGCGACCTCAGAGCGGTCGCCGCGCTTGCCGACCTCACCGACGTACAGGTCGATGTCGCTGACCGGGTTGGTCCACGTGGCCGAGAACATCAGGCCGTCCTTCACACCCTTGGCCGGCTTGTAGACGAAGGTCAGCACGGCGCAGCGCGGAGCGGCGCAGTTCACGCGGTCCGATGCCGCGAGGCTGGCGGTGTCGTCGTCGTGGTCCTGGACACCGCCGTTCGCCTTGAGGACGAGCTCCTTGACCTTCTTGCCGTCCATCACCGGCGTCGGAGCGGCCAGCGCGGAGGGCATGACGAGGGCGACGGCGCCGACAGCGGCGGCGGTGAGGACGAGGCGAGTGCGCATGAGGGGGCTCCTGACGAGGTGACCTGGGTTGCTGGGGACGTTTCGCCGCCGAGGGGCGGTTTCCTGCCGGCAGGAACGACCGATCTGCGCATTGGCAACGCGACGCGCCGGTCGCTGACCCACTTCGCCCGGGTTCGTCCGCCTACGGGAGGGCACCGGCCGCGCCGTCCGGGCCGCGACCCTGTACCGTGGATCGCGCGGAGCAGCCCGGTCAGAGCACGGGCGGCGGCCCGCGGAACACTGCCGGTCACACACGCGCTCGGGGCCCTCAGAAATGAGCCCCGTCGGATCGAGGGGGTCGAGCCATGGGGCGCGGCCGTGCGAAGGCGAAGCAGACCAAGGTCGCTCGCGAGCTGAAGTACAACACCGGGTCGCTGGACCCCGACCGCCTGCGCGCGGAGCTGACCGGCGCGCCGCTGAGCGCTCCGGCAGCCGCCCCGGTGGACGACGAGGACGAGTTCGTCGACCCGTACGCAGCCGTCTACTCGGCGGACGACGACGAGGACGACGAGGACGAGCTCGCCGCGAAGTAGCGGCCGCTAGGCGGGGTGCGACCCCGTCAGCAGGACGTCGCCGGTTCCGGCGGCGACCTCACCTGCGACCCAGGCGGGTACGTGCCGGGCGGTGAGGACGGCCAGCGCACGGTCGACGTCGGCCGGCGGCACGAGCGCGACCATGCCGACGCCCATGTTGAAGGTGCGGTCCATCTCGGCCTGCTCCACCCGACCGCGCTGCGCGATCAGGTCGAACACCGCGCCGGGCGTCCAGGTGCCGCGATCGACCGTCGCGGACAGGTCGGCCGGCAGCACGCGGGCGAGGTTCGCGGCGAGCCCGCCGCCCGTGATGTGCGCGAAGCCGTGGACGTCGGTCTCCTCGATGAGCGACAGGCAGTCCTTGGCGTAGATGCGCGTGGGAACGAGCAGCTCCTCGCCGAGCGGCCGGCCGAACTCGTCCACCACCGCGTCGAGGCGCATCCGCGCGCCCTGCAGCAGGACGTGGCGGACGAGCGAGTACCCGTTGCTGTGCAGGCCGCTGGAGCCCATCGCGATGACGACGTCGCCGGCGCGCACCGTGTCGGGGCCGAGCACCTTGTCGGCCTCGACGACGCCGACGCCCGTACCGGCGATGTCGTAGTGCTCCGGGCTCATCAGCCCCGGGTGCTCGGCCGTCTCGCCGCCGACGAGCGCGCAGCCCGCCTTCTCGCAGCCGGCGGCGATGCCGCCCACGATGTCCGCGATCCGCTCCGGCACGACTTGGCCGCACGCGATGTAGTCCTGCAGGAACAGCGGCTCGGCACCGCAGACGACGAGGTCGTCGACGACCATGCCGACGAGGTCCTCGCCGACCGTGTCGTGCTTGTCCATCGCCTGCGCGATCGCCAGCTTCGTCCCGACGCCGTCGGTGCTGCTGGCGAGCAGCGGGTCCTTGTACTTGCCGATGTCGAGCCGGAACAGCCCGGCGAACCCGCCCAGCCCGCCGACGACCTCCGGCCGGCTGGCGCGCGCGATCTTGCCCTTCATCAGCTCGACCGCGCGGTCACCGGCGTCGATGTCGACCCCCGCGTCGGCGTACGAGGACCGGGCGATCCCGGTGCTGTCGTACGTGTGCGTGGTCCGTCCGCTGCTCATGGCCGGCCGAGCGCGTCTTCGGCACCGCCGGCGACGACGAGGGAGTCGGTGGAGTCGACGCCGTCGCCGCCGTTGTGCGTGACCTTCAGGCCGTCCGCGTGGGCGTGGTCGACGATGTGCTCGGCGCCCGCGTTGCGCGCGAGGCCCTCCAGCACGTGCTTGCCGATGAGGTCCTGCTGCGGGATCTCGATCGGGTAGTCGCCGGTGAAGCAGGCCCGGCACAGGTTGTTGGCCGGCTGGTTGCTGGCCGCGGTCAGCCCCTCGAGGCTGACGAAGGCGAGCGAGTCGGCCCCGATGCTGGCGCGGATCTCCTCGACTCCCAGGCCGCTGGCGATGAGCTCGGCGCGGCTGGCGAAGTCGATCCCGTAGAAGCAGGGCCACATGACCGGCGGGCTGCTGATGCGCACGTGCACCTCGGCGGCGCCCGCCTCGCGGAGCATGCGGACCAGCGCGCGCTGGGTGTTGCCGCGCACGATCGAGTCGTCGACGACGACCAGCCGCTTGCCCTTGATGACCTCGCGCAGGGGGTTGAGCTTGAGGCGGATGCCGAGCTGGCGGATCGTCTGGCTGGGCTGGATGAAGGTGCGTCCGACGTACGCGTTCTTGACCAGCCCCTGGCCGTACGGGATCCCGCTCTGCTCGGCGTAGCCGATGGCGGCCGGCGTGCCGGACTCGGGCACCGGGATGACGAGGTCTGCGTCGACGGGCGCCTCGAAGGCGAGGGTCCGGCCGACGTGGACGCGCGTGGTCATGACTGAGCGGCCGGCGATGGTCGTATCGGGGCGCGCGAGGTAGACGTACTCGAACAGGCAGCCCTTCGGCGTCTTCTCGGCGAACCGCTGGCTGCGCACGCCGTGCTCGTCGATGGAGATGAGCTCGCCCGGCTCGACCTCCCGGACGAAGCTCGCGCCGACGATGTCGAGGGCTGCGGACTCGCTGGCCACGACCCAGCCGCGCTCGAGCCGGCCGAGCACGAGCGGGCGTACGCCGTGCGGATCGCGCGCGGCGTACAGCGTGTGCTCGTCCATGAAGACCAGCGAGAAGGCGCCCTTGAGGGTGGGTAGCACGTCCATCGCGGCGACGTCGATGGGGACGTCGGTCTTCGCGGCGAGCAGCGTGGTGATCAGGTCCGAGTCCGTCGTCGAGCCCATCATGTCGGACTTCAGGTCGCGGGCTCGTCGGGCCAGCTCGCTGGTGTTCGTCAGGTTGCCGTTGTGGCCGAGCGCGAGGCTGCCGCCGGTGGTGAGCGTCCGGAACGACGGCTGCGCGTTCTCCCAGGTGCAGCTGCCGGTGGTGCTGTAGCGGCAGTGGCCGATCGACAGGTGGCCTCTCAGCGAGCCCAGCGTCGACTCGTCGAAGACCTGGGCGACGAGCCCGAGCTCCTTGTAGACGACGATCGCGCTGCCATCGCTGACGGCCATGCCGGCCGCCTCCTGGCCGCGGTGCTGGAGCGCGTACAGGCCGTAGTACGTCAGCTTCGCGACGTCCTCGCCGGGCGCCCAGACGCCGAAGACGCCGCACTCCTCGCCGATGGGTCGTTCGAGCTCGTCCGGGCTGGTGGCAGAAGGCACCGCGGAGTGCTCCTCAGAGAGCGGAGGGCGGGGAAGCGGGGACTGGGCCGAGTGTAGTGGCGGCGGGTTGTGTCACTGCCACGTCCGGTCGCGCCACCCGCAGGGATGCTCCGGCGCTCCGGCTGCGGGTTGCTCTGCATCGGCGCGCGTTGCCACCTGGGCACGATCCGGCAGGATGTTGCCGCTCCGGCAACCCGCTGCGGCAGACACGTCGACCGGACGGGCCAGGTCGCTCGATACCGCAGTCGGCCGAGCGTGGCCGGCCCGGTCGGAGCGCTCTCAGCCCCGGGCGGCGAGCATCCGGCGCAGCTCGTCAGCGCGTTCCACCACCGTGCGCGTGACGATCGGGTTGACAGCCGGCGCGGACGCGGACGAGACCAGCCGCTCCAGCCCCGCCTGGTCGATCGCGACCGTCGGGAACAGCGAGCCCGAAGCGACCATCGCCGGGATCATCCCGCCGCTGCCCATCTGGCCCAGCGCGTCGACGTAGCGCTGCACGAACGGCGCCAGCACGTCCTCCTGCGACCGCTGCCAGAACGCCCGTGACACGTCGCCGCTCCGCCCCAGCGGCACTTTCGTCCCGGACAGCACGGCGTCCCAGGCCTCCTGCTTGGCAGCGGGATCCGCAGCCGCGGTGCGCACGGCGAGCTCCCGTACCCAGGCCTCCGGGTCGGGGTCCTCGGCCAGCAGCGCCGACACCTCCGCCTCGTCCAGCTGACCCAGCGCGCACAGCCGCACCAGCCGGCGCCACCGCAGGTCCACGTCCGCGCCCACCAGCTCCTCCAGGGATGAGAGCTGCGCTGCGGACGACGCCGTCTGCGCCAGCGCGCGTACCGCCACCACCTCGCGCCCCGGCTTCCCGGCGAGCGCCACGCACGCGTCTGCGACCAGCGACAGCAGGCGCTCGCGGTCCGCCGACGGCGACCAGGTGTCCGCCGCCTCCACCAGCATCCGCAGCACCGGCTCGACCACGGCGTCCGCGGTCTCCACCTCGAGCACCCGCACGCCGGCCTCGACGAACGGCGCAGCGGTCAGCGAGCCGGTCACGAGCAGCTGCCACGCGGTGGTGAGCGCGACGGTCCGCGACAGCGCCGACGGCAGCAGCGGGGCGACCGCCAGCAGCGGTGCGGGGTCCACCTGCACCAGCGCGAACGTGAGGTCGGAGTCGTTCACGAGCAGCACGTCGCCCTCGCCCTCCGGCAGTGCAGCGGCACCGTCGGACAGCTCGAGCTCGTACGACGCGAGCCGTTCGCCGGTCGCGGAGTACCGCGCGACGTCCAGGCAGTGCGGGCGCGGGGCGGAGCCGTCGGGTCCGGTGGCCCGCAGCGACGATCCCTCGACCGTCAGCACGTCCGTGCCGGCGCGCTCCAGCCACGACGCCGTCCACGCGGTGAGGTCACGGCCGGACGCCTTCGACAGCTCGTCCATGAGGTCGAGCAACGTCGCGTTCCCCCAGGCGTGCTTGGAGAAGTACGACTGCAGCGCGGCCACGAACTGCTCCTCGCCGACGTACGCGACGAGCTGCTTGAGCACCGACGCGCCCTTGGCGTACGTGATGCTGTCGAAGTTGGCAGCAGCCGCGGCCACGTCCACCGCCTCCTGGCGGATCGGGTGCCGGCTCGGCGCGCGGTCGGCCGCGTACCCGCCCAGCTTCCACCCGGCGAGGAACGACGCCCACATGTCCGTGTGGTCCGTGACGGCGACGCCGGCCCAGTGGCAGGCCCACTCCGCGAAGGCCTCGTTGAGCCACAGGTCGTCCCACCAGCGCATCGTCACGATGTCGCCGAACCACATGTGCGCCATCTCGTGCAGCAGCACGGCCGACCGCTGCTCGCGCTCGCCGGGCGACGGCGGCGTCCGGTACAGGAACGCGTCCGACCAGCTGACGCAGCCGTAGTTCTCCATGGCGCCGCCCATGTCCGGCAGGAAGACCTGGTCGTACCGCTTCTGCGGGAACGGCATCGCGAACTGCTCGCCGAAGAAGGCGAGGCCCGCCGCGGTGTCCTTGAACATGTCGTCGGCGTCGCGGTCGAGCGACGCGGCGAGTGACTGCCTGCCGTACAGCCCCATGTCGAAGCCGCCCGCCTCCCGGCGCACCTCGTGGAACGGGCCGGCGTTGAGGGCCGGTACGTACGTCGACAGCGGCGGCGTGTCCGCGAACGTCCAGCGACGACCGCCGTCGACGTCCGTCACCTCCGCGTCACCGCTGCTGCTCAGCACCGTCCAGTCCGCCCGCGCCGTCACCGTGAAGGCGTGCGGCGCCTTCAGGTCCGGCTGGTCGAAGCAGGCCCACGCGCGGTGCGCCTCGTTCGGCTCGAACGACGTCCAGACGTACACGCGTCCGTCGGAGGAGTCGACCGACCGGTGCACGCCCGTGCGCGAGCCGGTGTCGCGCTGCACCGACGTCACGACGAGGACGTTGTCGGCCTGCAGGTCGGTGAGCGGCAGCCGACCGTCGGCAGCTCCCGAGATCGGGGAACCGTTGAGGATCGCCGACTCCACCTCCGCCTGGCAGTCGACGAATGTGGATCCGCCGGGCTCCCGGCAGGTGAAGGTGATCGTGGAGACCGCGCGCAGCTCGGCGCCGTCGAGCAGGCCGGTGAGGTCGACGTCGAGGTCGTACCGCTGGACCTCCAGCAGCGCCGCGCGGACGCGCGCCTCCTCCTGGGCAAGGCTGGGCATGCAGGTTCCTCCGGGATCAGTTGACGGACCGGGAGCGGTCCGCCCAGTACGGCGCGCGCAGCTCGCGCTTGAGCACCTTCATCGCGCCGGACAGCGGCAGCGGCTCGTCGCGCAGCTCGACCGTCTTCGGCACCTTGTACCCGGCGATCAGCGGCCGGCAGTGCTCGATCAGCCCGGCCCCGGTCGCCGCCGCGTGGGGCTTCAGGACCACAACGGCGTGCACGGCCTCGCCCCAGACCTCGTCCGGGATGCCGATGACCGCGGCCTGCGCGACCGCAGGGTGCGAGGCGAGGGCCTGCTCGACCTCGGTCGAGTACACGTTCTCGCCGCCGGTCACGATCATGTCCTTGGTGCGGTCGACGAGGAACAGGTACCCGTCCGCGTCCAGGTAGCCGGCGTCCCCGGAGTGGTACCAGCCGTCCGAGAAAGCCGCGGCGGTCTCGTCCGGCCGGCGCCAGTACTCGGTCATGAACTGCCCGCCGCGGACGCAGACCTCGCCGACCTCGCCGGTCGGCAGCTCGTTGCCCATCGCGTCCTGGATGCTCACGACCGTTCCGGCCACGGGCCGGCCGGCGGAGGCGAGCTTGTCCTCGCGCTCGTGGTCCTCGGGCAGCAGGCACGACACCAGCGCAGCGCTCTCGGTCATCCCGTACCCCTGGAACAGCTGCACCTGCGGCAGCTCCCGGCGCAGCCGGTCGAGCACCGGCCGCGGCATCGGCGAAGCGCCGTACGTCAACCGCAGCAGCGAGGACATGCGCGCCGGCGCGTACGACGGGTGCGCGAACGTCATCGCGATCATCGTCGGAACCATGATGCTGTTGGTCGCCTGGTGCTCCTCCATCGCGGCGAGGACCGCGGGTGGGTCGAAGAACGGCACCGTGACGAGCCGGCCGCCGTTGACGCCGAGGATCGCGCCCATCGACGCCGCGTGGAACATCGGCACCTGCGCCAGGTAGACCTCGTCCTCGGGCGCCGCGAACGTCATCTGGATGTGGTACTTCGTCAGCATCATCGCGCGCTGCGTCAGCAGGACCCCCTTGGGCAGCCCGGTCGTCCCGCCCGTGTACATGAGGATCGCCGGGTCGTCCTCGTCCGGCTCCTCGGGCACGACCTCCTCGCCCGCGGCGAGCAGCTCCTCGTACGAGAAGTCGTGCGGGACGTCCCCGTCGCCGAGCAGCACGACCTTCTCGACGCCGGCCTCCGCGCGCACCGCGTCGATGACGGGTGCGAACGTCGCGTCGACGAACACCACCTTCGTCTCCGAGTCGGCCAGCACGTGCGTCAGCTCGCGCGGCGCGAAGCGCAGGTTCAGCGGGTTGACGACGCCGGCCCCGAGCAGCCCTGCGTGGTACAGCTCCTCGAAGCGCGCGCTGTTCAGCGACAGCACCGCGAACCGGTCCGCCCGCTGCAGCCCGAGCTCGCCGCGCAGCGCCGACGCGAGCCGAAGGACGCGGCTGCCGTGCTCGGCGTACGTGGTCGTCGTACCCGTCGCGGTGTCGGTCAGCAGCGGGCGGGCGGCGTACCGCGACAGGGCAGGCAGCAGCTGCCGCTGCCAGATGAGCTCCTTCATGGGCGGACCCTAGGCGAGCAGCGGCAGCCACGCAGACAGATCAGCTCGCGCACCACTCGCGCGCACCCGTCCGTCCGCGACCGCGTCGGGCCAGGCCGCTCGCCCGGTGGCCAGGTCGAGGAACGCACGCGGTCCCATCTCGACCACGTTCGGCGGTGTGCCGCGGGTGTGCCGCGGCCCCTCGACGACCTGCACGGCGGTGTACGGAGGGACGCGCAGCTCGACGGCGTGCCCGGGCGCCCGCGCCGACAGCACCTCCACCAGCGCCTTCACCGCGAACCGCTGCGCGACCGGGTCCGGGTCGATGCCGAGGTCGTAGCCGTGCACGACGCCTTCGACGAGCCGGAACCGGACGGCGTCGAGCAGCGTGTGCGCGCCGGTCCGCTGCTGCACCACGCGGTCCTCGTCCGCTGTCTCCAGCGCGGCCCGGGCGACGGCGACGGCCGCGACGAGGTCTGCCTCGCCTTCCCGCGCGTCCCGGTCGAGCACCTCCGCCAGCGTCGGCGCGGCGGTCGCCCAGCCCTCGATGTCGGTGTCCGCCTTGGCGGGCGCCTCGACGGCGAGGACCCGGGCCAGGCCTGCGGTCGTCGCCGTCAGGTGCGCCTCGACCTCGCGGACGGTCCAGCCGGCGACGCTGGTCGGCGCAGCGGGGTCGAGGCCGGGCAGCGCGGCGAGCAGCCGGTCCCACTGCGCGTCGAGCGCCCGCCGTGCGCCGTCGTAGCCGGACGTGCGCGCCACTAGAGCGCGGGCGCTGCCGGTGCGTCGGCCGTGCCGCCGGCGAGCGGGCCGAACAGCCGCGGCAGCGTCCCCTCGTACGCCTCGCGCAGCTCCTGCAGCGGCACAGTGAACAGGTCCTGCACGTCGAGGCTGTCGCCGTCGGTGACGCCGATCCGCGTGCAGGGCAGGTCGCGCGCGCTGCACATCTCGGTGAAGCGCAGCTCCTCCGACCGAGGCACGGCGACGAGGCAGCGGCCGGCCGACTCGCTGAACAGCTGGACGAACGGGTCCGTCCCGGCGGGCAGCACGACGCGCGCACCGATCCCGGTGCGCAGCGCGCTCTCCACCAGCGCCTGCGCGAGGCCGCCGTCGGACAGGTCGTGCGCGGAGGACAGCATCCCGTCGCGGGAGCCGGCGACGAGCACCTCGCCGAGCAGCTTCTCGCGGGCCAGGTCGACCTGCGGCGGACGGCCGCCGAGGTGCCGGTGCTCGGCCCACGCCCACTCGGAGCCGCCGAGCTCGTCGCGGGTGTCGCCCAGCAGCAGCAGGGTCTCGCCCTCGGCCTGGAAGCCCATCGGCGTCCGGCGGGCCACATCGTCGAGCAGCCCGAGCACGCCGACGACCGGCGTCGGGTTGATCGCGACGGTCGCGGTCTGGTTGTAGAAGCTGACGTTGCCACCGGTGACGGGCGTGCCGAGCACCGTGCAGGCCTCGGCGAGCCCGCGGGTGGCCTCGGCGAACTGCCACATCACCTCGGGGTCCTCGGGGCTGCCGAAGTTGAGGCAGTTGGTCACGGCGATCGGCGTGGCCCCGGTCGTGACGACGTTGCGGTAGGCCTCGGCCAGCGCGAGCTGCGCCCCGGCGTACGGGTCGAGGCGGGTGTAGCGGCCGTTGCCGTCGGTCGCGAGCGCGATCCCGAGGCCGGTCTCCTCCGACAACCGCACCACTCCGGCGTCCTCGGGCCAGGCCAGGACCGAGTTGCCGAGCACGACCCGGTCGTACTGCTCGACGATCCAGCGCCGGCTGCACAGGTTCGGGCTCGCGACCATCCGCAGCACGAGGTCCTCGTCGACGGCCGGGTACGCCGGCAGCGCCGTCGCGCGCAGGGTGTCGAGATCGACGGGCCGCTGCATGGGCCGGTCGTAGATCGGGCCGTCATCGGCCAGGCTGCCCGGTGGGACGTCGACGACGGTCTCGCCGTGCCAGAGGATCTCCAGCCGGGTGCCCTCGGTGACCTCACCGATCGCGGTCGCGAGCACGCCCCACTTGGCCGCGATCGCGAGGACCGCGTCGAGGTGGCGCGGCTCGACGATCGCGAGCATCCGCTCCTGCGACTCGCTGGCCAGCACCTCGGTCGGGTCCATGCTCGCCTCGCGCAGCGGCACCTTCTCGAGGTAGGCCCGCATGCCCGACCTGCCGGCCGCGCTGGTCTCCGTCAGGGCGCAGGTCAGGCCCGCGCCGCCGAGGTCCTGGATGCCGGCGATGAGGTCGGCGTCGAACATCTCGAGGCAGCTCTCGATGAGCA
>JAODNS010000201.1 GCA_025465145.1 Frankiales bacterium | reverse complement strand
ATGGTGATGAAGCCCGAGCCGTGGGGTCAGGCGCTGGAGCACGTGCTGTCGCTGGGGTCGCCGGAGCCACGGCTCGTCGTGCCGACGCCGAGCGGCCGGCCGTTCACGCAGGCGCTCGCGCTGGAGCTGGCGGCCGAGCCGTGGCTCGCGTTCGCCTGCGGACGGTACGAGGGGATCGACAGCCGCGTGCTCGAGCACGCGCGGACCCGGATGCGCGTCGACGAGGTGTCGCTGGGCGACTACGTGCTGGCGGGCGGCGAGGTGGCCGTGCTGGTGGTCGTCGAGGCCGTCGCGCGGCTGCTGCCCGGCGTGCTCGGCAACGCGGAGTCGCACCGGGACGACTCGTTCGCGCCGGGCGGGATGGAGGACCTGCTCGAGGGACCGGTCTACACCCGGCCCCCCGAGTGGCAGGGCCTCGAGGTGCCGGCTGTGCTGCAGTCGGGCGACCACGCGCGGATCGCGCGCTGGCGGCGGGACGAGGCGCTGCGCCGGACGGCCGAGCGGCGGCCGGACCTGCTCGCGGGGCTGGAGCTGGACGCGGCCGACCGGGCAGCCCTCGAGCTGGACGCGGGGACCGCGCCGGGCTTCGACGGCCGACCCGGCCCTGTGGCACCATAGGTCGCTGCTGCGTGCCGCTGTCGCGTGCTCCGCAGCCCCACCGACCTCACGGCTGTCGCTCTGGCGCGCCGTGCCGCACGAGGAAAGCGAACACGACGATGCACACGCTCGACGAGCTCGACGCCGCGCAGCTGCGCAGCGACGTCCCCGACTTCCGGCCGGGCGACACGCTCGACGTGGGCGTGCGGGTCGTCGAGGGCAACCGCTCCCGTGTCCAGCACTTCCAGGGCGTCGTCATCCGCCGCCAGGGCGGCGGGATCCGCGAGACGTTCACCGTTCGCAAGGTCAGCTTCGGCGTCGGCGTCGAGCGCACCTTCCCGGTGCACACGCCCGTCATCGAGTCGATCAAGGTCGTCAGCCGCGGCGACGTGCGCCGCGCGAAGCTGTACTACCTGCGCGAGCTCCGCGGCAAGAAGGCCAAGATCAAGGAGAAGCGCGACAGCATCCCGGTCAAGTCGACCGGTGCGGCGCCCAAGGTCGACGTGGCTCCGGCCAGCGACCCGGTGCTGGACAGCAACGCGCCTGCCGCTGCCGATGTCACGGGCGAGCTGACCGAGGCCTGACGGTCACCGCTCGTCCGGCGGGCGACCCGGCCCGCACCCGCCCCACGTCCGGCACCCCTGTCGGCCCGTCGTCGTCAGGAGTAGCGCGATGAGCGACGAGAGCACGACCGTCCTCGACGAGGCCCCGGCGCCGCGCAAGAAGGAGTCGTCCGGCGGCTCGTTCTTCCGCGAGCTGCCGTTCCTCGTCCTGATCGCGTTCGTCCTCGCGCTGCTCATCAAGGCCTTCCTCGTGCAGGCCTTCTACATCCCGTCCGGATCGATGCAGCAGACGCTCGAGCTGCGCGACCGCGTGCTGGTGAACAAGCTCGTCTACCGGTTCCGTGACATCCACCGCGGCGAGATCGTGGTCTTCAACGGGCTGGACAACTTCCAGCCCGAGACGCAGGTGGCCCCGCCGAGCAATGGCGTGCAGAAGGTGCTGCGCTCCATCAGCCGCGCGATCGGTGTCGGCGCACCCGGCGAGAAGGACTTCATCAAGCGCGTCATCGGCACCGCCGGCGACCGCGTCGCCTGCTGCACCGACGGGCACGTCACCGTCCAGCCCAAGGGCTCGTCGACGGCGACGGCGCTGGACGAGCCGTACCTGTACGAGGACGACAAGCAGGTCTTCTGTGCGGCCGGCTCCGGCGTCCAGGCATGCCCGGAGGGCGCCCCAGGTGTCCTCGTGCCGGAGGGCCGGCTGTGGGTCATGGGCGACCACCGCGGCTTCTCCAGCGACTCGCGCGCGCACATCGAGGACGAGAACAACGGCACCGTCCCGACCGACAAGGTCATCGGCCGCGCGTTCGTCATCGTCTGGCCGGTCAGCCGCTCGACGGTGCTGCGCGTGCCGGAGACGTTCGACACGGCGCTGGGGCGACCGGCGGCGCTCGCGCTCGGTGGCGCTCCGTACCTGCTCGGGCTCGGTGCGGCGGTGCCCGTGCGGGCCGCCGGCCGCCGGCTGCGCAAGCGGCGCCGAACGGCCTGACCCGGCCTAGGCTCGCGGCGTGCCGGTTCCCGTCGTCCGCACCGCCGGGCGCGTCCTGCTGCTCGACGGGCAGGCCCGCGTGCTGCTGTTCCGCGGCCACGACCCGGCGCGGCCCGACGGCGGCAGCTGGTGGTTCACCGTCGGCGGCGGCGTCGAGGACGGGGAGTCCACGCGCGAGGCCGCGGCCCGGGAGCTGTTCGAGGAGACCGGGTTGGCCGTGGACGCCGACACCCTCGGTGAGCCGGTGCACCGGGAGCTGGCGGAGTTCTCGCTCAGCGGCGTGGCGTACTGCCAGGACAACCACTTCTTCGTCAGCCGGGTCGACGCGCACGACGTCGTGACTGTCGGGTTCACCGACGTCGAGGACGAGTTCGTGCTCGGCCACCGCTGGTGGTCGCTGGACGAGCTGCGGGCGACGGGCGACACGGTCTACCCGGAGTCGCTCGCCGACCTGCTCGACCGGCTGGAGGCCTGACGTGCAGGTCGCGCTGCGCCCGGTCGTGCGGTCCGAGAACGGGCTGTGGGCGTACGAGCGGGTCCTGCAGCGCAGCGGCTTCCGGCACGTCGCCGGGGCTGACGAGGCCGGCCGGGGCGCGTGCGCCGGACCGCTGGTGGTGGCTGCGGTCGTGCTCTCGCCGGGCAAGCGCGGCGAGGTGCCGGGGCTCGCGGACAGCAAGCTGCTGACGGAGAAGGCGCGCGAGGCGGCGTACGAGCAGGTCGTGCAGCGCGCGCTCGCCTGGTCGGTCGTCGTGGTGCCGCCGCAGGAGGTGGACCGCTGCGGGCTGCACGTCATGAACGTCCGCGCCATGCGGCAGGCGGTCGCGCGGCTCGACCCGTGTCCGTCGTACGTGCTCACCGACGGGTTCCCGATCGCCGGGATGCCGGCGCCGACGCTGGCGCTGTGGAAGGGCGACCGGGTCGCGGCCTGCGTCGCCGCGGCATCCGTCGTCGCGAAGGTGACCCGCGACCGACTGATGGCGGCCCTGCACGAGGAGTACCCGCAGTACGGGTTCGCCGTGCACAAGGGGTACGTGGTGCCCGAGCACGGCGTCGCGCTGCGGCAGCACGGGCCGTGCCCGGAGCACCGGTTCTCGTACGGAAACGTGCGCTCCGCAGCGCGGGGTGCTGCCGCGCAGATGGTCCAGAATGGTGCGATGGGCGACCTCCTGGAGATCGGCGCATGAGCGCGGAGGATCTCGAGAAGTACGAGACCGAGATGGAGCTGCAGCTCTACCGGGAGTACCGCGACATCGTCCGGCAGTTCGACTACGTCGTCGAGACCGAGCGGCGGTTCTACCTCGC
>JAODNS010000196.1 GCA_025465145.1 Frankiales bacterium | reverse complement strand
CGGCGTCCCGGTCGACGACGTGCACCGCCGCGCCGCGCTGTGCGAGCAGCAGGACCAGCGAGCGGCCGATGCCGGACCCGCCGCCGGTCACGACGGCCGTGCGGCCGGTGAGGTCGGTCGTGTCGATGCCGGGCGTACGCCGGCCGGCGGCGACGGCAGCGCCGGCAGCGGAGAGGGCGAGCAGGCGGGTCGAGGGGCGCATGGCCGCAGCCTCGCACCGCGCCGCGACCGCCGCGAACGACTGCTAGAAAGCGCCATGCCCGACCTGATGCGCGCTGCCCGGTTCGACTCCGCCGCCCGCACCCTCGAGGTGCAGGACGTCCCGGTGCCGGTCCCGCTGCCGTACGAGGTGCTGGTGCAGGTGAAGGCCTGCGGCATCTGCCTGAGCGACGTGCACCTGCTCGACGGCTCGCTGCCGACGTCGCTCGCCGCGGTCACGCCCGGCCACGAGGCCGCGGGCGTCATCGCGGCGGTCGGCGCCGCGGTGCAGCACTGGGAGCCCGGTCAGCGCGTGGTCATGGCCGGCGGCAAGCCCTGCATGGCCTGCGCCGCCTGCGCGAGCGGGCGGCTGGAGCGCTGCCCCAACGTCGAGGTCATGGGCTTCGGCTACGACGGCGCGTGGGCCGAGTACGTCACCGTGCCCGGCGGGACCCTCACCGCGTTCCCGGAGTGGCTGCCGTTCGAGCAGGCCGCGATCCTCGCGGACGCGGTCAGCACGCCGTACGCAGGACTGGTCCAGCGGGCGAAGCTCGCGCCGGGCGAGATGGTCGGGCTGTGGGGGATCGGCGGCCTCGGGGTGCACGCCGTCCAGATCGCCCGGCTGGTGGGAGCCGGCCTGGTGGTCGCGCTCGACCCGTTGCCGGTCGCGCGGGAGCGGGCGCTGGACCGCGGCGCCGATCTCGCGCTCGACCCGCTGTCTCCGGACGTCGCCGCTGAGCTGCTCGCTGCCACCGGCGGCAAGGGGCTCGACCTCGCGGTGGACCTCGTCGGCGCCGGGGCGGTGCTCTCGCAGGCCGCCGCCAGCATCGGCGCGTCCGGCCGGGTGCTCATGGTCGGCATGAGCCTGGACCCGATCGAGCTCGGTCCGGGCGCCTTCTTCGCCTTCCAGAACCAGACGCTGCTCGGCCACCTCGGCTACGGCAAGCCGGACCTCGACGCCGTGGTCGACCTGGTGGCGCGCCGGCGACTGGACGTGTCCGCGTCGATCAGCGACGTGCTGCCGCTCGAGGACATCGCCGCCGGGGTCGAGCGGCTGCGCACCAAGCAGGGCGACCCGATCCGGCTGGTGGTGACGCCGTGAGCGCCATGGACCTGCTGGCCGGCATCGACGTCGAGGACCCGTACCCGCTCTGGCAGTTCCTGCTGGCCGGCCCGCCGCAGGTCGCGCCGGACGGCTCGTTCGCGCTGGTCACCGACCTGGCGCAGTGCGCCGCGCTGCTGCGGCACCCGGCCATGAGCTCGGACCACCGCAACTCCGACCACTTCACGCAGGTACGCGCGCCGCAGCTGACGGCGCACGACCTCGCGTCCATCGAGAAGCGCGAGGTGTTCCTGTTCCGCGACCCGCCGGTGCACACCCGGCTCCGACGGCTCGTGTCCAAGGCGTTCACCCCGCGCCGGATCGAACTGCTCCAGCCGTTCGTCGAGCAGCGCACCGACGCGCTGCTGACCGCGGCGGCCGAGCGTGGGCGGCTCGAGCTGGTCGAGGACCTCGCGTACCCGCTGCCCGTCGCCGTCATCAGCGAGATGCTCGGCGTCCCGCACGAGGACCACCAGACGTTCGCGGGGTGGTCGGCGGTGCTGGCCCGTGCGCTGGACAGCCTGATGAGCGAGCCGACGCCGGAGGAGGTGCGCGAGAACCGGGTCGCGAGCGACGACTTCCGGGCCTACTTCGAGGATCTCGCCGAGCAGCGCCGGGCGGTCCCGCGCGACGACCTGATGTCCGCGCTGGTCGCCGCTGAGGAGGAGGGCGACCGGCTGACCATGGACGAGCTGACGAGCACCGCGCTGCTGCTGCTCGTCGCCGGGCACGAGACGACGGTCAGCCTCATCGGCAACGCGATGCTCGCGCTGCTGCGCGTCCCCGGGCTGCTGGACCGGGTTCGCGCGGACCCGGCGGTCGCGGAGGGCGTCGTCGAGGAGGTGCTGCGCCTCGACCCTCCGGTGCAGATGACGATGCGCACCGCGCTCGAGGACGTCGAGCTGCCCGGAGGGGTGGTCAAGGCGGGCGGCACGGCGGTCCTGCTGATCGCCGCGGCCGGCCGCGACGAGGAGGCGTTCCCGGACGCGCTGCGGTTCGACCCGGACCGCCACGACAGCCGGCACCTCGCGTTCGGCGGCGGGATCCACTTCTGCCTGGGTGCTCCGCTGGCCCGGCTGGAGGGGCGCGTCGTCGTCGCGGAGCTGGCCCGGCGGCTGGTGGCGCCGCGGCTGGACGAGCTGGCGTACCGGGAGAACCGCGTGCTGCGCGGACCGAGCCGGCTGGTCGTGGGGTACGACGCGCTGCTGCCCTAGATGTAACGACCACGGACGTCGAGGCCGAGCGCGGTCGCCACGGTCACGGCCTGCTCCCACGTCACGACCGCGTCGCGCAGCTGCACCGCCCCCGGGTCGAGCGAGCTCAGGTCCGAGCCGCGCAGGTCCGCACCGACAAGGGACGCCTTCGTCAGCACGGCGCCGCCGAGGTCGAGCCCGGTCAGAGCCGCGCCGTCGCAGCGCGTGCTGCTGAGGTCCGCTTCGCGCATCCGCGCGTCGGTGAACGACGTCCGGCGCAGGTCGGCACCGGCCAGCCCCACGAACGACCAGTCGCCGCCCTCGACCCGCAGCAGGTCGAACGTGCAGCGCACGAACGTGCTGCCGACGAGCTTGCAGCCGGTGAAGGCGGCGTCGAAGAAGCTGCACGAGGAGAACCGGCAGTTCACGAACGCGCTGTCCCGGTGGGTGCTCGCGTTGAAACGCACGTCGCGGAACGTGCAGTCGTCGAAGACCACGCCGTCGCTCGCGATCTCGCTCATGTCGACGGCGAGGAAGTCGACGTGCTCCCAGGTACGGCCGGTGATCGCGTCGCCGCCCCAGTCGTCGTGCTCGACCGCCTCCCGCTCCGCCACGGGCCGACGCTAGAGGATGGCCGGGTGCGCCGACGCGTCCTGCTGCTCGTGGTCCTGCTCGCCCTCCTCGGCACCGCGCTCGTCCTCGTGCTGCGGCCGCGGAGCGACTGCATCGGACCGTTCGACCACCTCGGCGACCGCCTGCTCGGCCGGTCGTACACCGTCCGCTGCGCTGGGTAGTTCTGCTCAGGCGCCGCCGTCGCCGCCTCGGCACGCTGCGCCCATGACGATCTCTCCCGCCGCCAACACACCCGCCTTCTTCGCCCAGGCCGCGATCAGCTTCGGCGTCGCCGCCATCGCCGTCGGCATCGGCATCACCTACCTGCCCGTCGACCGCTGGGTCCGCGGCTTCCTCGCCATCGGCGCGCTGTTCCTGGTGAGCAGCTCGTTCACCCTCGCCAAGTGCGTGCGCGACCACCAGGAGATGACGACCGACCGGTACCGCATCGGCGGTCAGTGAGCATCGGGCCAGCTCGGCCCGACGCCCACCTCAGCGACGAACCGCACCCGGCTGCCGGCGGCCCACCAGCCCGCCGTCGCCTGCAGCGCGTCGACGAGCAGCCTGCTCGCGTCCTCCGCCCGCTCCGCGGGCACGTGCAGCAGCAGCTCGTCGTGCAGGCACAGCACGATGCGCCCGTACGACAGCCCGGCCCGCACCGTTGCCGCCCACGCCTTGAACAGCTCCGCGGCCGCGCCCTGGACGACCGCGTTGCGGGCGAACCGGCCGAGCCCTGTGGGCACCGCGACCGACTCGCCCACCGGCTCGGGCGCCACGTCGTACCCGCTCAGCCGCAGCAGCCGGCCGCCGTACGTGCGCAGGTCGGTGCGGACGAGGCCGGCCTGCTCGGCGTTGCGCAGGTATGCCATCGCGACCGGGTACGCGCGGTCCATCTCCTTGAGCGCCGCGCCGGCGGTGCCGGACGTCTGGCCGTACATTGCGGCCAGGACGGCGACCTTCGCGCGCGGCCGGTCGCAGCGCAGCTGCTCGGCCACCGGCGCGTACATGTCGTCCTGCGCGGCGGCGCGCGTCAGCACCTCGTCGCCGGACACCGCCGCCAGCACGCGCGGCTCCACCTGCCCGAGGTCGGCGCCGACGAACAGGTGCCCGGGCTCGGCGCGCACCGCCGGCCGCAGCTCCGCGGGCAGGTTGTGCAGGCCGCCGGCCGCGCTCATCCGACC
>JAODNS010000247.1 GCA_025465145.1 Frankiales bacterium | reverse complement strand
AGCCGACGCTGGCGATGTGACCGGACTGCTCGCCGCCGAGCAGGTTGCCCGCGCCGCGGATCTCCAGGTCCTTCATCGCGACGGCCATACCCGCGCCGATCTCGGTGTTCTGCGCGAGGGTCGCCAGCCGGTCGTACGCCGTCTCCGTGAGCGGCTTCTCCGCCGGGTCGGGGAAGTACGCGTCGGCGCGCTCGCGGCCACGACCGACGCGGCCGCGGATCTGGTGCAGCTGCGACAGGCCGAACGCGTCGGCGCGCTCGACGATCAGCGTGTTGGCGTTGGGGATGTCCAGGCCGCTCTCGACGATCGTGGTGCAGACGAGGACGTCGAAGCTCTTCTCCCAGAACCCGACCATGACCTGCTCGAGGGTGGCCTCGTTCATCTGCCCGTGGCCGACGGCGATGCGCGCCTCGGGCACGAGCGCTGCGAGGTTCTTCGCGGTCCGGTCGATCGACTCGACCCGGTTGTGCAGGTAGAAGACCTGGCCCTCGCGCAGTAGCTCGCGGCGGATGGCGGCGCTGATCTGCTTCTCGTCGTACGGGCCGACGAAGGTGAGCACCGGGTGCCTCTCCTCCGGCGGCGTGAGGATCGTCGAAATCTCGCGGATGCCGGTGAGCGACATCTCGAGGGTGCGCGGGATGGGCGTCGCCGACATCGTCAGCACGTCCACGGCCGTCCTCATCTGCTTGAGGAACTCCTTGTGCTCCACGCCGAACCGCTGCTCCTCGTCGACGATGACGAGGCCGAGGTCCTTGAACGTCGTGTCCTTGCTGAGCAGGCGGTGCGTTCCGATGACGACGTCGACGCGACCCTCCTTCACGCCATCCATGACGTCCTTCTGCTCCTTGTCGGAGTTGAAGCGGCTGACCGAGCGGACGGTGACGGGGAACTGCGCGAACCGGTCGCGGAAGGTGTTGTAGTGCTGCTGCACCAGCAGGGTCGTGGGTACGAGGACCGCCACCTGCTTGCCGTCCTGCACCGCCTTGAACGCTGCCCGCACGGCGATCTCGGTCTTGCCGTAGCCGACGTCGCCGCAGATGACGCGGTCCATGGGAACGCCCTTCTCCATGTCCCCCTTCACCTCGTTGATGGCGTCCAGCTGGTCAGGCGTCTCGACGTACGGGAACGCGTCCTCGAGCTCACGCTGCCACGGCGTGTCCGGTCCGAAGGCGTGGCCGGGGCTGGCCATCCGCGCGCTGTAGAGCTGGATGAGCCCGGCTGCGATCTCCTTGACGGCCTTCTTCGCGCGGCCCTTGCGCTTCGCCCAGTCGCTGCCGCCGAGGCGGTCCAGCGTCGGGGCCTCGCCGCCGACGTACCGGGTCACCTGCTCGAGCTGGTCGGTCGGGACGAACAGCTTGTCGCCCTTGGCGTACTCGAGGATCAGGTACTCGCGGGTCGCCCCCTGCACGGTCCGCTGGACCATCTCGACGTAGCGGCCGACGCCGTGCTGCTCGTGCACGACGAGGTCGCCGGGCCGCAGCTGCAACGGGTCGACGGCGTTGCGGCGCCGGCTGGGCATCCGCTTGCTGACGTCCTTGCTGCCGATGCCGCGGCTGCCGGTGAGGTCGCCCTCGGTGAGGACGACCGTCTTGAGCAGCGCGCTCTCGAAGCCGGTGTCGAGGCAGCCGGTGGTGACCAGCGCCGTACCGGGCTGCGTCGGCCCCTCGGTGACCACCGGCAGGCCGTCGGCGCGCAGCACCTCGACGATGCGGTCGGCGCTGCCGTGACCCGGCGCGGTGATGACGACGCGCCAGCCGTCCTCGAGCCAGCTGCGGACGTCCTTGACGGCGACCTCGGTGTCGCCCCGGTAGGCCGGCGGCTGCTGCGCGGCGAGCACGACGGTGTCGTCCTCGAGGTCCTCGTCGGCGGTGAACGGCGTGACCGACCACCAGGGCAGGCCGATCTGCGCGGCGTGCTCGCGGACGTCGAGGAGGGAGCGGTACGCGGCTGCGCCGAGGTCGATCGGGGCGACGCCGCCGACGGCTGCCGTCGACCACGAGGCCTCCAAGAACTCCTGGCTGGTGCGGACCAGGTCGTGCGCGCGGGTGCGCACCTTCTCCGGGTCGCACACGACGACGGAGGTGTCGGCGGGCAGCTCGTCGATGAGCAGCCGGAGCTCGTCGACGAGCACCGGGGCGAGCGCCTCCATGCCCTCGACCGGCGTGCCGTCGGCGATCCGGTCGAGGATGTCGACCAGCTCGGGGTGCAGCTGGGCAAGGGCTCTCGCCCGCTCGCGCACCTCCGGGGTCAGCAGCAGCTCGCGGCACGGCGGCGCCCACAGGCCGTGCTCGGCGACGTCGAGGCTGCGCTGGTCGGCGACCTTGAACAAGCGCACCTCCTCGACCGTGTCGCCCCACAGCTCGACCCGGACGGGGTGCTCCTCGGTCGGCGGGAAGACGTCGAGGATGCCGCCGCGGACGGCGAACTCGCCGCGCTTCTCGACGAGCTCGACCCGCGCGTACGAGATGTCGACCAGCCGCTGGACGACCTCGTCGAGCTGGACGTCGTCGCCCTGGTGCAGCTGCACGGGCTCGAGGTCGCCAAGGCCCGGGACCTGCGGCTGCAGGATGCTGCGCACCGGCGCCACCACGACGTCCAGCGGTCCCGTCGCCGGGTCGTCGCTGCTCGGGTGCGCGAGCCGTCGGAGCACGGCCAGCCGGCGGCCGACCGTGTCCGCGCGAGGGCTGAGCCGCTCGTGCGGCAGCGTCTCCCAGGAGGGGAACAGCGCAACGCGCGCGCCGTCCACGAGGCTGCCGAGCGCGTCGACCAGGTCCTCGGCCTCGCGCCCGGTGGCGGTGACAGCGAGGACGGTGCGGCCCTGCTGCACGAGACCCGCGACGACGAACGGACGCAGGCCGGCGGGGGCGGTCAGGTCCAGCGTCGGCGCGCTGGGCGACTGCAGAGCACGCGCCAGGGCGGGGTCGCCGGTGACGACGTCGAGCAGTCCTTCGAGGGGCACAGCGGACCTTCCGGGGCAGCACAGATGTCCCCGCTCGGCCGGAGCCGGGGGGTGAGGTCGGACCGGTCCAGCGTACGTCCGGGCGCTCTCAGCGGCGCGTCGGCCGGTACGGCGTGAGCAGCTGGTCGACCGGTGCGTCGTCGTCGGTGAGCACGTGCGCGCGGCCGGCGAACGCGCGGGCCAGCGCGTCGCCGACGGCGGTGTAGTCGCGGTCGCTGCCGGGGTTCTTGGCCGCGATCGCGTCTGCCGGGATCGGCCGGTCCGACGCGACCAGCACGAGGTTGCCGCCGTCGCTGCCGTCGAGCACCCGGAAAGGCGCGACGACGGCGACGTGCGCGAACGACCGCAGCAGCGTCTGCGTCTCGGCCCGGGCGAAGGCGAGCGGTGGGAAGTCGATGACGTTGAGCAGGTACGTCCCGCCGGGGGCGAGAACGCGGCGGACCTGCCCCACCATCTCCTGCGTCGTCAGGTGCCACGGCACTGCCAGGCTGCCGAACGCGTCGCCGACGACGACGTCGTACCGACCCGACGGCTTGCTGCGGATCAGCGTCCGCGCGTCACCGACCTCGACGTGCAGATCAGGCCCGGTGACGAGCCCCAGCCGCTCGCGCCCGATCTCCGGGATCTGCGGGTCGACCTCCAACACGGTGCTGCGCGTGCCGGGACGCGCCGCGGCCAGGTACCGCGGCAGGGTGAAGCCGCCGCCGCCCAGGTGCAGCACGTCCAGCGGCCCCGGCGGCAGCTCGGCCAGGACGTCGGCGAACCGCCTGGTGTACGAGAACTCCAGGTGCGCGGGCTCTGCGAGGTCGACGTAGGAGTGCCGCAGCCCGTCCAGCACCAGCGTCCGGCCGGAGGCGCGCAGCGGGTCCGCCACGACGCTGGCGCAGTAGTAGCGCGTCTCCACCTGGCAGCTGCTGTCGGCGACGACCAGCCAGCTCCCGGTCGTGGCCGCGAGGGCGAGCAGCGCGACCAGCGGCGCGGGCTGCACGGCCCGCGGGATGACGACGGCGCAGACGAGTCCGGTGACGACGAGCAGCCCGCCGAGGAGCAGCAGCAGCGTCGACGTGGGGAAGGCGGCAAGCAGGACGAAGCCGGTGAGGAAGGTGCCGCCCAGCGCGCCGAGGGTGCCGAGTGCCGACAGCCGGCCGACGGTCTTGCCGGTCTCCGCGAGGTCGCGCAGCCGCAGCTTCACGACACCGGGCGTCACCGTCGACAGGACGAGCGCGGCCGGTGCGACCGCGAGCAGCACGAGAACGACGGTGCCGGCGGGGCCGTAGCCGCGAAAGGAGTCGCCGACGGCGAAGACGGTGGGGCGCGCGGCGAGCAGGAGGCCGCCGCCGAGGGCGATGGCCGGGCCCAGCCAGCGGCGCGGGTCGACCAGGTCGGCGAGCCGGCCGCCGAAGGAGGCGCCTGCGGCGATCGCGGCAAGGGCGACGCCGATGGCGGCGGTGTAGGTCTCGAGGGTCAGGCCGACGTACGGCGCGACGAGCCGGCTGACGAGCACCTCGAGGACGAGGACCGCTGCGGAGGAGACGACGACCAGGAACGCGGCGAGAGGAGCGGGCACGCGCCATGGTCGCTCAGGCGAACGGCTCCAGCGCGTGGAAGGTGTTCTGCGCCTGCTCCAGCGTCTGCGTCAGCAGCGCCTCCACCGCGTCCGCGCCGCGGTCGAGCAGGAAGGGCAGGTCCTTGCGCTCCGTACCGCCGAAGTCCTTGAGCACGTAGTCGGCCGGGTCCTGCCGACCCGGCGGCCGGCCGATGCCGACGCGCACGCGCAGGTACTCCTTAGAGCCCAGTGCCCTGCTGATGGACCGCGGGCCGTTGTGGCTCTCGGTGCCGCCGCGCTTGAGCCGGATGGCGCCGAACGGGATGTCGAGCTCGTCGTGGACGACGACGATGCGGTCGACCGGAACCTTGTAGAAGTCGCGCAGCCTGGCGACCGGACCGCCGGACTCGTTCATGTACGACTTCGGCTTGGCGAGCAGCGCGCGCTCGCCGGCCACGCGGCCTTCGATGACGTCAGCGCGGCCCTTGTGCGCCTTGAACCTGCCGCCGACCCGGCCGGCCAGCTCGTCCAGGACGAGGAAGCCGGCGTTGTGCCGGTTGCCCGCGTACTTCGGCCCGGGGTTGCCCAGGCCCACGACCAGCCAGGGCTGATCGGGCACGAACTAGGCGGGGTTCTCGGACTTCGGCGCGTCGGTCTCGCCGACGGCGTCGCCCTCGCCGGTCTTGTCGGACTCGCTGCCCTCGGTCGCGGGCGAGTCGCCCTCGGCGGCCTCGGCCTCGATGGCCTCGGCGCCGGCCTGGCCGGAGCCCAGGTCCTCCTCGGCCGCGGTGAGCTCGGCCTCGAGCTGCTCCTCGCTGATGACGCCGAGCCCCTGCACGATGACGTGCTCCGGGTCCTGCGCGAGCGTTGCGCCCTGCGGCAGCTCGATGTCGGCGGCCGTGATCTTCCCGCCGGCCTTCAGCCCCGCGATGCTGACCTCGACGTGGTCGGGCAGGTGGGTCGCCTCGGCCTCGACGGTGAGGGTGGTCGTCTGCTGGTCGACCATGGTGTCCGGAGCCGCGTCACCGGTGAGGGTGATGGCGATCTCGACCGTGACCTTCTCGCCCCGCCGGACGGCGACGAGGTCGACGTGCTCCAGGTGGCCCTTCAGCGGGTCGCGGACGATGGCCTTGGCGAGCGCGAGCTGGTCGCCCTCGGCGGTCTCCAGCGTCAGCAGGGCGTTCTTGTCGTGGCGCAGGGCGAGCATCAGCTCGTGGCCCGGCAGCGAGAAGTGCCGCGGCTTGTCGCCGTGGCCGTACAGCACCGCCGGGACCTTGTTCGCCATGCGCACCCGGCGGGCGTGGCCCTTGCCGAACTCGGTGCGGGGCTCGGCGACGATGCGGACCTCGGACACGGAAGAACTCCTCGAACGACAGCAGCTTGAGTGGCGCGAACCCGCGCGGTGGACGACTCTACCTGAGCGGCAGATCAGGCCTGACCGTCGAACAGGCTGGTCACGGACCCGTCCTCGAAGACCTCGCTGATGGCGCGCGCGATGAGCGGCGCGATGGACAGCACGGTCAGCTTGTCGAACCGGCGGTCGTCGTCGATCGGCAGCGTGTTCGTGATGACGACCTCGGAGACGCGACTGTTCTTGAGCCGGTCGACCGCGGGGCCGGACAGGACGCCGTGCGTGGCGGTGACGATGACGTCCGCGGCGCCGTTCTCGAACAGCAGGTCGGCCGCCTTGGTGATGGTGCCGCCGGTGTCGATCATGTCGTCGACGAGGACGCACGTCTTGCCCTGGACGGTGCCGACCACCTCGCCGACCTTGACCTCGTTCGGCACGTTGGGGTCGCGCCGCTTGTGGATGATCGCGAGCCCGCAGCCGAGGCGATCGGTCCACCGCTCGGCGACACGTACCCGGCCGGCATCCGGGGAGACGACCACAAGGTCGCGGTCGCCCCACTTCTGCTGGACGTGGTCGGCGAGCAGCGGGAGCGCGAACAGGTGGTCGACGGGGCCGTCGAAGAAGCCCTGGATCTGCGCAGTGTGCAGGTCGACCGACATGAGGCGGTCGGCGCCGGCCGTCTTGAACAGGTCCGCGATGAGGCGGGCGCTGATCGGCTCCCGGCCGCGGTGCTTCTTGTCCTGGCGGGCGTACGGGTACATCGGCAGCACGACGGTGATCCGCTTGGCGCTGGCCCGCTTGAGCGCGTCGACCATGAGCAGCTGCTCCATGACCCAGGTGTTGATCTGGGTGGCGTGGCTCTGGATCACGAACGCGTCGCAGCCGCGTACCGACTCCTCGAAGCGGACGAAGATCTCGCCGTTGGCAAACTCGTACGCGCTGGTCGGGACCGGCTGCACGCCGAGCTCGTCGCCGACCTCCGCCGCCAGCTCCGGGTAGGCCCGGCCGGTGAACAGCAGCAGGTTCTTGCGGCTCTGGATCTCGAGACCGTTCATGGCGACTTCTCCCCCTGGTTGCTGCGCTTGCGCTCGACCCAGCCCTCGACGTTGCGCTGCCGTGCCCGTCCGACGCCCAGCGCGCCGGCCGGAACGTCCTCGGTGATGACGGAACCGGCTGCGGTGTAGGCGCCGTCGCCGATCTCGACCGGCGCGACGAGCATCGTGTCGCTGCCGATCCGGACGTCGTCGCCGATCACGGTCCTGTGCTTGTTCACGCCGTCGTAGTTGACGACGACGGTCGCGGCGCCGATGTTGCTGCGCGCGCCCACGGTGGCGTCCCCGACGTACGACAGGTGCGGCACCTTGCTGCCCTCGCCGATGTCGCTGGCCTTGATCTCGACGTACGCGCCGGCCTTGCTGCCCTTGCCGAGCCGGGTGCCCGGGCGCAGGTACGTGTACGGGCCCACGGTCGCGCCGGCGCCGATGACCGCGCCGTCCGCTGTGCTGCGGGTGACCTTCGCGCCCTCGCCGACCTCGGTGCTCGTCAGGGTGGTGTCCGGGCCGACGACGGCGTTCCTGCGTACGACCGTCGTGCCCTTCAGCTGGGTGTTCTGCAGGACGGTCGCGTCGGCCTCGAGCTCCACGTCGGCGTCGATCCACGTCGTGGCGGGGTCGAGGATCGCGACGCCGGCGCGCATGTGGCGGTCGTTGATGCGGTCGCGCAGCACACGGGCCGCCTCGGCCAGCTGCACCCGGTCGTTGACCCCCATCGCCTCCGGCGCGTCCGGCACGACGTGGGCGGCGACGGCCAGCCCGGCGGAGCGGTGGAGGGCGACGACGTCGGTGAGGTACTCCTCGCCCTGCGCGTTGTCTGTCCCGAGCTTGCCGAGGGCGTCGCGCAGGTGCGCGGCGTCGAAGGCGTACACGGACGTGTTGATCTCCCGGATCCGGCGGACGCCGTCGTCGGCGTCCTTGTGCTCGACGATGGCGGTGACGGCGCCGCTGCTGTCGCGGACGACCCGTCCGTAGCCGGTCGCGTCCGGCAGCTCCGCGGTGAGGACGGTCGTCGCCGCGGCGGCCCGCGCGTGGCTGTCGAGCAGGGCGCGGAAGGTGTCGGCGGTGAGCAGCGGCGCGTCGCCGGGGACGACCACGACGGTGCCGTCGAGCTCCAGCCCGTCGAGCGCGGTGCGGACGGCGTGGCCGGTGCCGCGCTGCTCGGCCTGCACGACCGGCGTCGCTGCCGGGTCGAGCTCGGCGAGCGCGGCGGTCACCTGCTCGCGCCCGTGGCCGACGACGACCAGCAGGTGGACCGGGTCGAGGGCGCGAGCGGCGGCGACAACGTGGCCGAGCATGCTCCGGCCGCCGAGCGGGTGCAGGACCTTCGCGGTGGCGCTGCGCATGCGGGTGCCCTCACCGGCGGCGAGGACGACGACGGCGGCTGGGCGCGCGTCGGGCACGACAGGGCTCCTCGCGGGAGTGGGCTGGGCACCGGAGAGCCCGGCGGAACCGAGTCTACCGACGCCCTCCGAGGGCACTGCTCGAAGCGCTCCCGGGGGAGGACTCGAACCCCCATCTGAATGACCAAAGCATCCGGACTTGCCCTTAGTCGACCCGGGATTGACTCTCAGGCAGCCGTCGCGCGAGTGGCCACCGACGTCATGATGCCTTGCCAGGTGCCCTCCATGCGCTGGTACAGCTCCCGGCTCTGGCGAACCCCGATCACGAGGTACCCGACGTAGGTGCTCCCGGTGTTCCGCCGGACCGTCCTCGGGTTGTGCCGCTTCAGCCAAGCCGGTCCGAACGCGCTCGGCGGAATGCCGATCAGATCCGACCACTACCGCTCCGCGGCGGTGACATCGGCCGACTCGTGGATCGCGACGTTCAGCCGCAGGCGCTCGTCACCCACGCCCTCCTGTCGCAGGAAGGCCAGGAACAGCAGCACGAGACCGGCATCGCTGTTGACGAAGGCGAGCCGCTCCTGCCGGCGCCACGGTTTGCTCTTGCTGCCCTCGCACCAATAGGCGACCGTTGCCAGCAGCGTCACCAGCTCCGGCGTCATCGGCGGGATGCACGACGCGGCGGCGTCCTGGACGGCTGCGCGCTCCTCCTGCCGTTCGGCGAGGACGCGGTCCCAGTACAGCCGCCGCATCTGCCCCAGCCGCTCGACGTCAGCACCCGGTCGCGCCCGCGGCGGCACGGGCAGGTCGCGAACCCAACGGCGGACAGCGGCGGCGCTGACGCCGACCTCGCCGGCGATCTGCGTCAGGAGCAGTCCCTCGCTCCGCAACGCCCGCGCGCGTGCCCGGCGCTCGTCCGCAGCCGGCTCTGCCTGCTGCGGGGTCGCCAGCCCGGCGCCCTTCAGGTCGCGCAGCCAGAGCGAGAGGCTGCTGCGGGCGACCGACAGCTCACGCTCGATCTCCCGGTAGCTGCGCCCCTGTCCGTACAGCTCCCTCGCCAGCTCGCGTAGCTCGTCCTTCGCCCGGTGCCGCCGCAACGACGCGGGCACCTCAGTGCCGGCCAGCAGCTCCCTCAGCAGGTCGTCGCCGACGTGCAGCTCCGCGGCGATCTCCCGCCGCGACCGCCCCTCGGCGCGCAGCCGCCGCGCGACCTGGCCGAGCTCGACCTTCTCCTCAGGCGTCCTGTGCCTGCCCATGCCGAACCTCCGTACGTTCCGGTTCGACCCTCACGAGGAGGATCTCACCGGGGTACGACAGAGGTCGGCGTGCACGTAACGCGCCCGTCGCGCCTTTCATGATCGACGGAGGCGTGGCTTCCGTCTATCACCGTGAAGCGCCTAGACGAGGACCTTCTTCTCCGGGAAGTGACACGCCGCGAAGTGACCGGGCTCGAGCTCGGCCAGCGGCGGGATCACCTGCGCGCACACGTCCTGCGCCTTGTAGCAGCGGGTGCGGAACACGCAGCCCGAGGGCGGGTCGATCGGGCTGGGCAGATCGCCCTTGAGCAGGATCCGCTCGCGGGAGCGCTCCGCCCGCGGGTCCGGCAGCGGCACGGCCGACGTCAGCGCGTGCGTGTACGGGTGGAGCGGACCGGTGTAGATGTTGTCCGCGGGGGCGAGTTCCATGATCCGGCCGAGGTACATGACGGCGATCCGGTCGGAGATGTGCCGGACGACGGACAGGTCGTGCGCGATGAAGATGTAGGCGAGGCCGAACTCGTCCTGCAGGTCCTCGAGCAGGTTGACGACCTGCGCCTGGATCGACACGTCCAGCGCGGACACCGGCTCGTCGCAGACGATCAGCTTCGGCCGCAGCGCGATGGCGCGGGCGATGCCGATGCGCTGGCGCTGACCGCCGGAGAACTCGTTCGGGTACCGGTTGACGTGCTCCGGGTTGAGGCCCACGCGGGCCATCAGGTCCCGGACCTCCTTCTCCACCCCGCCCGGCGGCTTGATCCCCTGCACCGCGAACGGCGCCGAGATGATCGTGCCGACGGTGTGCCGCGGGTTCAGCGACCCGTACGGGTCCTGGAAGATCATCTGCATCTCGCGCCGCAGCGGGACCATCTGCTTGCGGGTCAGCTTCGAGATGTCGCGACCGTCGAACTCGATTGCCCCCGCGGTCGGCTCGAGCAGCTTGAGAATCGTGCGGCCGGCGGTCGACTTGCCGCAGCCGGACTCGCCGACGATGCCGAGCGTCTCTCCGGCGGCGAGGTCGAAGCTGATGCTCTGCACCGCCTTGACGTCACCGACCTTGCGGCGCAGCAGCCCACCGGTGATGGGGAAGTACTTCTGCACCTGCTCCACGCGCAGCAGCGCGTCGGGACGGGTGTGCGAGGCGGCCGGCGAGTCGATGCCGGCCTCCTCGTTGATGGCCGGACTGGTCATGCCGTCCCCTCGACGAGGTCACCCAGCTTCTCGGCCGCGAGCTCGCGACGCTTGCTGGGCTTGATGTGGCAGCGCACGCCATGCTCCGGGTTGCGTGCCGACACCGGCAGCAGCTCGGGGCGCTCGGTGTCGCAGCGGTTGCCGGGCACGAGCGTGTGGTAGGGACAGCGTGGCCGGAACACGCACCCCTCGGGCAGGCGGATCAGCGACGGCGGCGAGCCGGGGATCGGCTTCAGGCGGTCCTGCCGGCCGGCGCTCATCCGCGGTACGGAGCCGAGCAGACCGAGCGTGTACGGCATCTCGGGCCGGTAGTAGATGTCCTCGACGCCGCCGCTCTCGACCACGCGCCCGCCGTACATGACGACGACGTCGTCGGCGAGGTCGGCGACGACCCCGAGGTCGTGCGTGATGAGCACGATGGCGGTGCCGAACTCCTCCTGCAGGTCGCGCAGCAGCGCGATGATCTGCGCCTGCACCGTCACGTCGAGCGCAGTGGTGGGCTCGTCGGCGATGAGCAGCTCCGGGCCGTTCATGAGCGCCATCGCGATCATCACGCGCTGGCGCATGCCGCCGGAGAGGTTGTGCGGGTAGTCCGACAGGCGGCGCTCCGCGTTCGGGATGCCGACCTTGTCGAGCATCGTCTTGGCCTGCGCCAGGGCTGCCTTGGTGGACAGGTCCTGGTGGACCTTCGCGGCCTCCACCAGCTGGTCGCCCACCGAGTAGAACGGGTGCAGCGACGACAGCGGGTCCTGGAAGATCATCGCCATGCGCTGGCCGCGCAGCGCGCGCACCGTGTCGGGCGTCGCGGTGATGAGCTCCTGCCCGTCGAGGCGGACCGAGCCCTCGACGACCGCGGTCTTGCGGTTGTGCAACCCCATGATCGCGGCGCTGGTGACGGACTTGCCGGAGCCGGACTCGCCGACGATGGCCAACGTGCGGCGCTTGTCGACCGTGAACGAGACGCCGTCGACGGCCTTGACGACGCCGTCGTCCGTCGAGAACTGGACCCGCAGGTCCTCGACCTCGAGAAAGCTCATGCCAGCCTCACCCTCGGGTCGATCACGGCGTACAGGATGTCGACGATCAGGTTCGCGACGATGATGAACGTGGCGACCAGGAGCGTCACCGCGGTGATGATAGGCAGGTCGGAGTCGACCACGGAGTCGATGGCGAGGCGGCCCATGCCGGGCAGGTTGAACACCGCCTCGGTGATGACGGCGCCGCCGAGCAGGTTGGCGAGGTCCAGACCGGCAGCGGTCACCAGCGGCGTGAGGCACGCGCGCAGGGCGTGCTTGCCGATGACCTTCCGCTCGCGCAGCCCCTTGGCGCGCGCCGTGCGGATGTAGTCCTCGCCGAGGGTCTCCAGCATCTGGTTGCGGGTGAGTCGGGCGTAGAACGCGGCGTACAGCAGCGCCAGCGTGATCCACGGCAGGATCAGCCCGTTGAACCACAGGCCGGGGTTGTCGGTGAACTTCACGAAGCCGGTGAAGCCGATGACCTTGAGCTTGATCTGCAGCAGGAAGATGAAGATCAGGCCGATGAAGAACGACGGGAACGAGTACCCCACAAGGGCCGCTCCCATCACCGACCTGTCCTTCCAGGTGCCACGTCTGAGCGCCGCGAAGATGCCGATGCCTATCCCGACGACCATCCAGAGGAAGAACGCGCCCAGCGCCACCTGCGCGGTGACGGGCAGCGCCCTGGTGATGAGGGTCGTGACCTCCTCGCCCTTGCGGAACGAGTAGCCGAGGCACGGCACCGAGCAGTCGAAGGTGGCGGTCCCGGAGCCGTACGTGCGGCCGGCGAAGATGCCCTTGACGAACGCGCCGTACTGCTCCGGCAGGGGCTTGTCCAGGCCGAGGCGCTGCCGGTTCGCCTCGATGATCTGCGGGCTGCAGGACTTGCCGCAGGTGAGCCGCGCCGGGTCGGACGGCAGCGCGTTGAAGATCAGGAACACGATGATCGAAAGCGCGATCAGCATGCCGAACATCGCCACGAGGCGACGGACGATGTAGGTGGCCATGCGAGGCAGCCTCCGTGCTCAAGCCATCGGGATGTACGGAACATAGCCAGCGGCACCGGAGCGGCGGAGAAGTCCACCGCCCCGGTGCCGCTGAGGAGACCTCAGAAGAAGGGCTCCGGTGCTGCTACGAGCTGCGTCCTACTTCTTGACGTACAGCTCGGCGTACGGCCACGAGCCGTACGGAGCCCAGAAGTACGGCGCGTTGGCCTCGCCGTGACCCGTGCCGACCTTCGAGCCGGTCAGGCGCTGCTGACGGCCGAAGCGGGTCGGCAGGATCCAGGCGTTCTGCATGGCCTGCTTGTTGAGGGCCTTCCACTGCTCGGCCTGCTTGTCGCGGTCGGTCTCAGCCTTGGCAGCGTCGACCTTGGCGTTGAAGTCAGGGTCGTTGGCCTGCGAGAGGTTGAAGCCACCGCTCGGCGTGAACAGCTCCGGGATCACGGTGGAGGCGTTGGCCCAGTCGGGACCCCAACCGGCGTTGATGAGCTCGCCGGCCTTGTTCTCGTCCTGGACGATGCCGTAGTAGCCGCCCTTGGGGATCGGGTTCGGCTTGATGTTGATCCCGGCCCGCTTGGCGGACGCGACGACGGACGCCGCGGCCTTGTCGGCGGTCGCCGACTGCGGGTAGTCGAAGCGGATCGCCGGCATCGGCGCGCCGGCCTCGGCGATGAGCTTCTTGGCGAGCTCGATGTTGCCCTCGGGCGCGATCTTGTCGCCGTACATGCCGTCGAAGACGCCGGTCGGCTCGTAGTCCTTCGTCAGGTTGGGCTTGATCGCGCCGTCCGCGTAGTCACCGGCGTAGGTGCCACCGGCGATGGTGCGGATCTCGGCCCGGTTGACCGCTGCGATGAGCGCCTGGCGGTGCTTGACGTTCGGCACCCGCTTGACGTTGATCGCGTAGTAGCGGACGTACGGGTCGAGGTCGTTGACGCGACGGCTCTTGAAGCGCTCGTCGTTGAAGACGGTCGCGAGCGACGACGGCTCGATGACGTCACCAGCGGTCAGGGCCGTCTGGTCCGGACCGGCGTCGGCCTGCAGGCGCTGGTCGATGACGGCGGTGTCCAGACCGAACTTGACGACGATCTGGTCCGGGAACGCCGGACGGCGAGAAGGCCAACGGCATCGTCGGCGACCTGGCGAC
>JAODNS010000246.1 GCA_025465145.1 Frankiales bacterium | reverse complement strand
TCGGCAGAAGCGGATGCTCGCGAACCCGTCCAGAAGACCGGCTCTGCTCGGCCGATCGGCGGCGTGTGCCACCCGCAGACCATCCCGGACAGCGAGTCCACGACCCGTGCGTTCTTGAGCCGAGCCCGTGCGTCATCCGCGACTGAGCCGGCGCTCGGTTGGTGAACGGCGCCGGGCCCGCCGGGAGGGCCACCAGCGGGGATCATCACGTCGCGGCGGTCCCCTGGCAGGGCGCCGTTGGCCACATTTTGGCCACAGGCGCTGGAGAGGTGTCCTGGTGTGTCCAGGTCGCTCTGGAACTGTTTCCGCAGGTCCGGGTGCATGTGGTGATTACACGATCATGGTCGCAAGCGTGCCGAAGACTTCTACGACATCTGATCAGCAGGCCCTCTGACCTGCGGGTCAGAGGGCCCGCTCGTCGTGCATCGTGGTGCGCGTGGAGGAGCGACTGCCTGGCGGGAACACCGGTGGAGCAGTCCGCATCGGCGACACCGTCCGGCGTACGGCCGGGCCATGGACTCCCGCCGTTCACGCGCTGCTGGCCCATCTCCACGAGGTGGGGTTCGACAGCTGCCCGCGGCCCCTGGGCGTCGATGAGCTCGGCCGCGAGGTGCTCTCGTACATGCCCGGCACCACGGTGGGCGATCGCAGGCCGTGGCCGGCATGGGTGCACTCGGACGCGGCACTCGTCGAGGTCGCGCACTGGCTGCGCGACTACCACGCAGCCGCCGTCAGCCTTCGTCCCGCCGGCGAATCCCGAATGGCGCGGGAAGGCTCCCTCCGACGGCGGCGCGATCGTGTGCCACAACGATGCCGCCCCGTACAACGCGTGCTGGAACGACGACCGGCTGGTCGGCTTCTTCGACTGGGACTTCGCCGGCCCCGCAACGCGTGAGTGGGACCTGGCCTTCACGGCCTCTGCGTGGGTGCGCCTGCACGCCAGACGCGTCGCACGTGACGAGGGCTTCCGGGCGTTCGACGACCGGCGCCGGCGCCTCGACAGCTTTCTCGCGGCCTACGGCTGGACCGGTGACGTCGAGCACCTCGTCCTCGGCACGCTGCGGCTGAGAATGCTCAGCCACATCAGCGACATCGAGCAGCTCGCAGCGAGCGGGGACCCGCTGTTCCAGGCGCTGAGCACGGGCGGAACCGTCGAGGCGATTCGGGAGGCTCTGCACGAGCTGCCAGCTGTGCTGACGTCGCCCCCGAAGCGGACCACCGCCTGATTCCGGTGCAGCCGGGCGCTATCGGATGGTTGCGATGACCCTGCCGGACCATGGCGCTCCAGGCGCCGCCGGGCGAGCGTGAGCGGCGCCGCGAGGCAACCCATCGGCTCGGCCAGCCGAGCCAACACGGAAGGGCGGAACATGTTCGTCAGCGTTCTCCACCACATCACGGACCCAGCGGGCTTCGAAGCAGCCGAGGCGAAGGCGGTAGCAGCGGGACTGCCGCCGAACGTCGCACTCCCCATCCATGCCGCGACGCTCGACCACCGGACGGGGATCTGCATCTGGGAGGGCGATTCGGTCGACGCGGTTCGCGAGCTCGTGGAGTCGGTCGTCGGACCCTTCAGCGACAACGAGTACTTCGAGATGAGCGTCGACGGACTGGAGCCCGCACTCGCCTGAGCCGGCGGCCCCGACCCCTCGAGGTTTCGAGGAGCGATCGCTGCTGCGGAGCTAGCGTGCAGCATGGGCAGGCGGAAGTTCCTCGTCGACGGCGTCTCCGGGAGCGGGAAGACTCCGTCGCGGAGGAGCTGCAGCGCCGCGGGTACCAGGTTGTTCACGGGGACCGCGAGCTGAAGTACCGCGGCGACGGCCGCACAGGCGTGCCCGTTCCCGAGCCCGCCTCCTTCCCCGACGACGCCGCCCGTGCCGCGTGGACGTCGGCGCACCTGTGCTGGCCGGTCGACCGGGTGCGGGCGCTGGTCGAGGACCGCACCGAGGCCTCCACCTTCTTCTGCGGCGGCTCCCGGAACTGGCACCAGTTCGTCCACCTCTTCGACCTCGTCGTGGTGCTGGACGTGGACCTCGACACGAGGCACCGCCGGCTGGACGAGCGACCCGGCGACGAGTGGGCCGATCGAGGCCGCGATGCGGAACGGGAGCTCGCCGTCCGGCTCCACGCGTCACGGGAGGACCTGCCGCCCGGATCCTGCGTCGACGCGTCGCAGCCGCTGGCGCGCGTCGTCGACGAGGTGCTCCGGCTGTGCCGGGCGAACGGCTGACGAGCCGTCAGGCGCTGACCGGCTCGCGCTTCTCGCGGTTGCTCAACGCGATGTACACGAACGTGCCGACGAGCGGCAGCACGTACGTGGCCGCGAACAGGTACCCCTTCGACCAACCGCGTTCGGTCAGGTCCCGCCCGGCGTAGAAGAACGCCGCGATGGCCAGCACGACGTTGACCGCGTACGCCGGCGCGCGGAGGTCCTGCGGGCCCTCCAGCGCGAGCGCCCCGAAGGCGCAGCAGACTGCCGACAGCACGATGATCTGGAACCGCGTCACGGTCGCCTCCTCGGCGGGAACTGTGACAGGGCGAGGGGCAGTGCGCCAGGCAGGTGCCATGGCTCCGTCACCGCCGTACCCTCCGCCGCACGTGGCGCCGCTGACCTCGTCAGCCGTATCGCTTCCACTCGCCTTCCGACACCACCTCGGCCTGGCCGTCGAGGACGGAGATCGCGGTCTGCTCGTCGATCGCATACGCCGGACCGCCAATCTCCGCGGCCCAGCGCTCGGCGTCGGCCGGCGTGTTCGTCGGGAACGCGTTCAGGTGCGGGAAGATCGAGAAGTCGACCAGGCCCAGCGCACGGTCGTCCGGGGCGGCGGCCCACTGGACGAACTCAGGACCGATGCGGGGCGTCATCACCATGCTGCCGGCGCTGATCCCCACCCAGACCTTGTCGGCCAACGAAGGCAGCAGGTCCACGAGTCCCGACACGCGCATCCAGTGGCACAGGTACGTGGCGTCGCCGCCGTCGACGACGAGCACGTCGGCCTCCTGCACCCAGGACACCCACCGCTGCGCACCGACCGTGGGCAGCGCCGTCAGTTCGAGCGCACCCATCGACTGCCAGCCCACGCCGGAGGAGTGCTGCCACCGGCTGCCCGCGCTGACGAACCCCTGCACCGACTCCGGCCCGCACATCGGGTGCCCCCACTGCGCCGTCGGGATGCAGAGCGCGCGGGACTCGGCGATCGGCTTGCCGAGCAGGCTGACCAGCGCCGCCGCGATACTCGGGTTCGTCACGCCGCCGGACGTCAGCAGCAGCTTCATGGGGCCTCCGGGAGCGCGGCGGGTGGACCACCTGATGACGCAGCAGCGGCCGCGGACTGATCGGACGCTAGGGCAGCCGGACCTCGGAATGCGGCTCCGCCGCTCCGTCGGCCAGGGCGAGCACCAGCGACTCGACCGCGACCACGCCGACGTACCGCCCAGCCCGATCGACGCAGACCAGCGGCAGGAAGCGCTCCGTCGCCGGACGCGTCATCGCGCGCTGGGCCGCACCGGCCACGTCCTCGGCGACGCTCACCGTCATCACCGGGTGCTGCACCTCGCCGACCGCCAGCGCGACCGGCCGGCCCGTACCGTCCAGCAGCACCACCGGCTGCATCTCCTCCACGGCCGCTCCCCGCGGCTGCAGCGTGCCGGAGTCCCCGACGCGGACAGATGCGCCCGCCACGTCGACGTGGCCGGCGATCTTGTCGCGGTGTCGCACCAGGCCGGCCCGGAATTTCAGCCGGACGGCGAGGTCGTCGTCGATGAGCTGTCGCGCCACTGGCTGCGGCTGGCCGAACACGAAGCCCTGCGCCAGCGGCACGCCCATCCGCGCGAACAGGTCGAGCTCCTCGTACGTCTCGACGCCCTCCACGAGCAGGTCGATCCCGAGCCGCGAGCACAGGTCCAGCAGCATCTGCGCGATCGCCTGCCGGACCGGGTCGCGCGGCGCGTCCACGACCAACGACCGGTCGAGCTTGACGATCTCCGGCCGCAGGTCCACGACCTGCTTGAGGCCGGCCCAGCCGACGCCGACGTCGTCGAGCGCGAACCGGGCGCCGCGCTGTCGCAGTGCTGTGACCGCCTGCGCCAGCTCACCGCCGTGGCCGAACCGGGCGTGCTCCGTCAGTTCGACGACGACGTCGCTCAGGTCGCCGCCGGTGCCGAACGCCCGCAGTACCTCCCGGCTGGACAGCAGCGCGGGCGTGACGTTGATCGAGACGTAGCAGCCGAGCGGCAGCGCGCTCCGACCCTCGAGGGCAGCCGCGACGAGGACCGCCTCGAGCGGCGCCGCGTCAGGTGTGTCGACCGCGGCGGCGAACCACGGCCCGGGCGAGGTCGACGTCCGAGGCGTGAACCGGGCCAGCGCCTCGAAGCCGACGGCCGTGCCGCGGTGCAGGTCCACCAGCGGCTGGTAGACGAGCCGGGCTGTGCGCGTGCCGAGGACGATCGCGTGCACGTCGTCTCGGCGGCCGGCGCGGGTGGCCGCACGCGGACGCGGAACAGCCGGCACCACCGCCGTCACCACGCGGACCTCCTGTCGTCCCCTGCAGCGTGCGCTGCGGAGCGGCGAAAAGCATCAGCCGTACGGGCGGTTCTGCATGATCAGGCGAGTCCGGCTCGGCGGAGGGAGGAGCCCGGCATGGTCTCCCCTGCCCAAGCGGGCTAGACCCGTCGAACGTCCAGCGCCTGCGGCCCGCGGTCCCCGGATGTGCGCTCGTACTCCACCCGCTGGCCGTCCGCGAGTGTGCGGAAGCCGCCGTCGCCGCTGATCGCCTTCCAGTGCACGAAGACGTCCGCGCTGCCGTCGTCCGGTCTCAGGAAGCCGAAGCCCTTCTCGGCGTTGAACCACGCGACCACTCCGGTGCTGCGGCCCCCGCCACTGGTCCGCGCCATGCGCGCCGAGCGGCTGTCACGGGAGATCGGCGGGGCACCGGCCGGCCGCACGTCCCGCGCCAGGGGGCCGCGATCGCCGTGCTCGAGCTGGTACTCCACCCGCTCCCCCGGCGCGAGCGCGAACAGGCTCTCGTCGTCGGCGAGCGCGGTCACGTGCAGGAAGACGTCCGGCCCGCCGTCGTCGGGCGCGAGAAAGCCGAAGCCCTTGTCGGCGTTGAACCACGTCACGACGCCCTCGGGCACGTGCTGCTCCTGTCCTCCGCGTGCGGAGGTCGAGCATCCCAGAGGTCAGCCTGCGACAGGCCAGAGGATCCGCTCGTTGAGGGGCTCGCGGATCTCGGCGCGCTTGTCCCGCGCGCGCAGCTCGGCCTTCAGCTCCTGCATCGGCATCGCGAGGCTCAGCCCGTTGGTCTCGAAGAAGTGCAGGCGCCGCAGCACGGCGTCCTCCTCGGGCGTCAGCCCGGTCGCCGGGCCGACGGGGTCGTGGGCATCCAGCGAGATCATGCGCCCACAGTGACGTACCCGGTACGCGGACTGAAGCGCCGTTCGGAGCAACTGCGTTGGCCCGTACGGCCCAACGCGGCTCGATGGGCTGGCTCTCGCCGCAGAGCTCGACCTGGCCGCTCAGCAGTGCCCGTGCGGAGACAGGCTGCTGGACACGACCGCGGTGCCCGGCCCGCGGAACCGGATCCGCGTGTCGTCTCCGTTGCGCTCCACGCACGCCGGCCCGCTCACCGACAGCCAGTGCGACCAGCGGATCTCGAGCGGGACGTACGCCCGGCTCGGCGACCGCAGCGTCATGGCGGCGCGGGTCGTCCGCACGACCTGCACGGGACCGCCCACCACCGGCCGCGCCGCCGTGAAGCGCCACACCCGCCAGCCGTCGCCGGACCACACCGGCTGCAGGTCGCGCACCCGCCCGATGAGCAGCAGCGACCGCTCCGGCTTCCCGCCGCGGTCCACCCGCTTGTCCAGCGCGAGCGCAACAGCCCCGACCGAGTTGTCCAGCAGCCACTGCCGGAACTCGCCCGCGCCGAGGCCGGGCCGGTAGAAGAGCGGGTTGCGCGCGGTGTCGATCTGTCGGGACCAGCCGCGCGCGAGCGGCACGACCGGCGCCACCTCGGCGGCCTCTCCGTGGTCGCGCAGCGGCACCACTTCGACCCGGTGCACGCCCATCGACGTCAGGACGGAGTTCAGCGCCGTGAACGACGGCGGCGGCTTGGCGCGCACGTCCGCGTACGGCGGGCCGCACTGCCACCAGACGAGCACCACCACGACGGGAAGGACGACCCGCCAGTGCTCGGTCGCGGTCGCGACGACGAGCGGGGCGGCCAGCAGCAGACCGAGCCGCAGGATGTTGCTGCCGAACGGGTCCGGCGACAGCAGCAGGAAGGCCGCCGACAGCGCGTAGACGAGGCCACCGAGCCGGAGCAGCGGGCTGTGCGTGAGCAGCGCGAGGACGAGGCCGGCGACGACGGCGTACGGCGCGGAGCCGACCTCGTACGGCTGCAGCCCGCCCGACGGGAACAGCAGCCCGAGCGCGAGGACCGGGAGCGCGGCGGCGATGCCGAGCGTCCAGCCGCCGGGCAGCCGGCGCAGCACGAGCACCGCGGCGGCGAGCCCGAGGAACGCCGCCGCGACCGGGCTGAACAGGCCCGTGACAACGGCCAGCCCGACAGCCGGCGCCCGGCGGGGCAGGACGAGCAGCGCGGCCAGCGCGAAGACCGCCCCCAGCGCGAAGGTCGTCCGGCCGCTGACGACGTCGGCGACGGAGAAGAAGGCACCGAGGAACGCGCCGGCCGCCGGATGGGCGGTGTCGCGCAGCAGCCGGGCGAGCAGGACGGCACCGGCGACGGCGGCGAGCAGCCCGGTCAGCGCGACGCCGAGGAGCGCCATGACGTACGGGGAGAGCACCGAGTACCCGTACGGGTGCACGCCCGCGTACCAGGACAGGTCGACCGGTGTGAACGGGTGCTCGCGTGCGAACGACGCGCGGGCCAGCTGCGCGGCCAGATCCGTGCCTGTCGGCCGGAGGAGGAGCAGGTGCAGCACGCCGAGGACGGCGGCGAGGGCGCCGGCGCGCCACTCGGTGCGGTTCAGGCCGAGCCGGGCGACTGCGGCACCGCCTTCTTGCGGGGCGCCCGCTTCCTGGGCGCCGGCTGCACGGGCTGGTCGGGCTGGTCGTCCGCGAGGAAGTCGACCAGCACGTCCGCCACGACCTCGGGTGCCTCCTCGACGACGAAGTGACCGGCGCCGGGGACGGTGACCATCACGCAGTCGGCACCGAGGTCACGCACGACGGACTCACCGGTCAGCAGGGGCAGCACCGGGTCGAGGGCGCCCCACAGCACGAGCATCTTCTGCGCCTGCACGCGCGGCGCGCCCTCGCCCGTGCGCCGGACCCGACCGCGGACCGCCGCGCGGTAGTAGCCGAGCATCGCGCTGACGTTCGCGGGTGCGGTGTAGGCGGCCTGGTACTCGGACCGGCGCTCGGCGTCGAGCGGCGTGGGTGCCCGCCAGGCGAGCTTGAGCATCAGGTCGACGACGCGACGGCCGCCGAGCCGGAAGAGCAGCTCGGGCGCGACGGGCAGCGCGAAGAACGGGATGTGCACGGCGCGGTGCAGCGGCACCTGCCGGTACGGCGCGTTCGCGACGCACAGCCGGCGGACCAGGTCGGGACGCGCACCGGCGAGGCCGAGGGCGAGCGAACCGCCCCAGTCGTGGCCGACGACGTCAACCGGACCGCCGACCTCCGCGGCGAGAAGCGCGGCGAGCTGACGGACGAGCGACGGGACGTCGTACGGCCCGGCGTAGGACGAGCCGCCGAGGCCGGGCAGGTCCGGGGCGAGGACGCGGCGGCCGGTCGCCAGCCGGGGCGCGACGTCGCGCCAGACGGACGAGGTCTCCGGGACGCCGTGCAGCAGCAGGACCGGGACGCCGTCTCCGGAGCCCTCCTCGCGGAGCAGGAACCTCGTGTCGGCGACGGTCACCGTACGGACGCTCACGCGTAGAACACCCTCTCGACAACGGCCCGGGCCCGGCGGGTCGCCCGGCGGTAGTCGTCCAGGAACTCCCCCTGGGCTCCGGCAGGGTATCCGAGCGCACGGGCCACGCCGGCGAGCTCCCGGCCGCTCGACGGCAGGGCCACGGCAGGTCGTCCGCGCACCAGGACGAGCGCGTTCCGGACCCGCGCCGCGAGGCTCCAGGCGGTGGCCAGCACCTCCGCGTCGGCGGTCTCGATGAGCCCGGCCGCGGCCGCGGCGTGCAGGGCGTCCAGCGTCGACGTGGTCCGCAGGCCGGGCACGTCGCAGGCGTACCGCAGCTGCATCAGCTGCACGGTCCACTCCACGTCGGCCAGCCCGCCGCGGCCGAGCTTGAGGGCCAGCGTCGGATCGGCGCCCTTCATCCGCTCGTTCTCCACGCGGGCCTTGATCCGCCGGATCTCCACCACCTGCCCGTCCGCCAGCCCCGAGCTCGGCCAGCGCAGCGGCTCGACGAGGTCGAGGAAGCGCAGCGACAGGTCGGCGTCGCCGGCCAGGTGCGCCGCGCGCAGGAGGGCCTGCGACTCCCACACGTGGGACCAGCGGGAGTAGTAGGCGGCGTACGAGCCGAGGCTGCGGGTGAGCGGGCCCTGCCGGCCCTCCGGTCGCAGGTCGGCGTCGACGGTCAGCGGCGGGTCCGGTGCGGGCAGGGCGAGCAGCCGGCGCAGCTCGTTCGCGACGTCGTGCGCCGCCGCGGCGGCCTCGGCCTCCGGCACGTCGCCGATCGCCTCGTGGACGAACAGCACGTCCGCGTCGGAGCCGTAGCCCTGCTCCTCTCCCCCGAGCCGCCCCATGGCGATCACGGCGAGGCGTACGGGTACCTCGTCGCGGCGCTCGGCGGCGACCTTCCGGGTCGCCACCTCAAGCGCGGCGGCCACGGTCGCGGAGGCGATGTGCGACAGCGCGCGGCCCACGGTCACCTGGTCGACGAGCCCGAGCAGGTCGGCGCAGGCGACGCGCAGCATCTCCTGGCGGCGCAGCCCGCGCACCGCAGCGACCGAGGCCTCCCAGTCGTCGCGCCGCCGGGCTACCGAGGTGAACGCCTGCTCCAGCGACGGGGACGGGCGCGGCTGCAGCTCGTCGTCGTCGGCCAGCATCCGCACCGCCTCCGGCGCGCGGGCGAGCAGGTCGGCGACGTACCGGGAGGAGGCGAGCAGCCGAGCCAGCCGCTCGGCCGCGGTGCCCTCGTCCCGCAGCAGCCGCAGGTACCAGGGCGTGCCGCCGAGCGCGTCCGAGACCTGCCGGAACGACAGCAGCCCGGCGTCCGGATCGGCGGCGTCGGCGAACCAGCCCAGCATCGCGGGCAGCAGCGTCTGCTGGATCGCCGCGCGGCGCGAGACCCCGCCGGTGAGCGCCTCGATCTGCCGCAGCGCCGACCGCGGGTCGGCGAAGCCCAGCGCCTCGAGCCGGGCCTGCGCGGCCAGCGGCGTCAGCCGAGCCTCCTCGGCCGGCAGCCGGGCGACGGCCGCCTCGGGCGAGAGCCGGAGCTCCTCGGACGGGACGCGGGCCACCGCCTCCAGGAGAGGCCGGTAGAAGAGCTTCTCGTGCAGCCGGCGGACCTCCCGGCCGAAGCCGGCGCGCTCGCGCGAGAACGTCTCGACCGCGTCCCGCCGGTAACCCATGGCGCGGGCGATCCGCCGCAGCCCGGCCTCGTCGTCCGGCGACGGCAGCAGGTGGGTGCGGCGCAGCCGGTGCAGCTGCAGCCGGTGCTCCGCGGCGCGCAGCCACCGGTACGCCTCCGACAGGTGGCGCGCGTCCTCGCGTCCGACGTAGCCGCCGGCGGCGAGCTGGTCCAGCGCGACCAGCGTCGTCCCGCTCCGGACCGTCTCGTCCGCGCGGCCGTGCACGAGCTGCAGCAGCTGGACGGCGAACTCCACGTCGCGCAGGCCGCCACGGCCGAGCTTCACCTCGCGGTCGGCCTCGTCCGCCTTCAGCGTCTGCTCGACCCGCCGGCGCATCGCCTGGACGTCCTCGACGAAGTTCGGCCGCGTCCCGACGCCCCAGACCAGCGGCGCGAGCAGGTCGACGTACAGCTTGCCGAGCGCCAGGTCTCCGGCGAGAGGCCGCGCCTTGAGCAGCGCCTGGAACTCCCAGGTCTTCGCCCAGCGCCGGTAGTACGCCTCGTGACTGGCCAGCGTCCGCACCAGCGGCCCGGCCTTGCCCTCCGGCCGCAGGGCGGCGTCGACCGGCCACGCCGCCTCGCCGCAGACGCGCATCATCCCGCTGGCCAGCGCCGTCGCGGTGCGCAGCGCGTCCTCGTCAGCCACGCCGTCGAGCGGCTCGGCGACGAAGACGACGTCCACGTCGCTGACGTAGTTGAGCTCCCGGCCACCGGCCTTGCCCATGCCGACGACGGCCAGCCGGCAGCCGGGCGCGCCGGCGGGCAGACCGGCGAGCGCGACCGCCAGCCCCGCGGTCAGGGTCGCCGACGCGAGGTCCGCGAGCTCGCCGGCGACGTCGTCGACGGCCACCGACCCGGACAGGTCGCGAGCCGCGAGGCCGAGCAGGCAGCGCCGGTACGCGGTGCGCAGCGCGGCCACCACCTCGGGACCCGTCCCGGACGCGCGCGCGCCGAGGGTGCCGGTCACCGGCTGCTGGCCCGCGCCCACCGCGTCGAGCAGCTGCCACTGCAGGCCGAGCAGCGACGGGCGAACCGTCGACACCTCGTCGTCGACCAGCACGTACCAGTCGGCCGGGTGCGCGACGAGGTGGTCGCCGAGCGCGACGCTGGTGCCGAGCACGCCGAGCAGCCGGCGCCGGAACCCATCGCCGTTGCGGAGCGCCGACAGCAGCTCGGCCGGCGCGCGCACCGCCTCGACCAGCCGGCACAGCGCGGCCGCGGCGAGGTCCGGCTCGGGCGTGTCCGCGACAGCGCTGACCAGCTGCTCGCCCGTGCCGATGCCCGCGGACGCGAGCGCCTGCTCGCTCGCCTCCGGGTCGGCGAAGCCCAGCCGCACCAGGCGCGACCGGGCGGTGCCGCCGCGGTCGTCGAAGGCGGTCACACGACCGGCAGGTACGTCCGCGTCTCGCCGCGGACCATGGCGGCGAAGCGCTCCGCGAACGGCCGCCACACCTCCTCGACCTCCGGCAGCGCGGCCACGGCCTTGTCCGCGACGAGGTCGGGGTCGAGACCGGCGGCGCGCACACCGTGGGCGTCCGCCGCTGCCCAGCCGCGGACCATGTCGGGCGGGGTCTCGATGTGGAACTGCAGGCCGTACGACCGACTGCCGACGCGGAACGCCTGGTGCGGGTAGCGCGGGCTCGCCGCGAGCAGCACCGCACCGGGCGGCAGGTCGACAACGGCGTCCCAGTGCCACTGGACGACGACGGGCGACAGCGGGATGTCGGAGAACAGCGGGTCGTCGACGGCGGCGTCCCGCTTTGCGACCAGCCGCGCGCCGAGCTCGGGGCCGTCCTCCCCCTGGCGAACCCGACCGCCGGTGGCCTCGGCGAGCAGCTGGCCGCCGAGGCAGATCCCCAGCACCGGCAGGGCGTCCGCGGTCGCCGCCCGCAGCAGCTCCTTGGTCTGCCGCAGCCACGGCGCGCTGCCGTCGTCGTATGCCTGCTGCGGCCCGCCCATGACGACGAGCGCATCGTGCTCGGTCACCCGCTCGGGCAGCGGATCGCCGTTCCAGGGCTCGACGATGTCGAGCTCCAGCCCGGCAGCCGGCAGCCACTCGGCCAGCGTCCCGGGCGACTCGGACGCCGTGTGCGTGATGACCAGGGCCCTCATAGGACCGGGAGGTAGCGGCCGAGCTCGAACGGCGTGACCTCGGACCGGTACGCCTGCCACTCGGCCCGCTTGTTGCGCAGGAAGAAGTCGAAGACGTGCTCCCCCAGCGTCTCGGCGACGAGCTCGCTGCGCTCCATCACCGAGATGGCCTCGGACAGCGACGACGGCAGCGGCGTGATGCCCATGGCGCGGCGCTCCTGGTCCGACAGCTGCCAGACGTCGTCCTCCGCACCGGGCGGCAGCGGGTACTCCTCCTCGATCCCCTTCAGGCCGGCCGCCAGCAGCACGGCGAAGCAGAGGTACGGGTTCGTCGCGCTGTCCGGGCTGCGCACCTCGACGCGGGTGCTGTTGCCCTTGGTCGGCTTGTACATGGGCACGCGCACCATCGCGCTGCGGTTCTGCGAACCCCAGCAGACGTACGGCGGGGCCTCTCCGCCGGCCACCAGCCGCTTGTACGAGTTGACCCACTGGTTCGTGATCGCGGTGATCTCGGCCGCGTGCTTGAGCAGGCCGGCGATGAAGTGCTTGGCGACGATGGACAGGTGGAGCGGGTCCGACCCGTCGTGGAAGGCGTTCGTGTCACCCTCGAACAGCGACAGGTGCGTGTGCATGCCGCTGCCGGGCTGGTCGCTGAAGGGCTTGGGCATGAAGCTCGCGTACACGCCCTGCGACAGCGCGACCTCCTTGATGACGTGCCGCGTCGTGAGGATGTTGTCGGCCGTCGTCAGCG
>JAODNS010000244.1 GCA_025465145.1 Frankiales bacterium | reverse complement strand
CGGCCTGCATGCCGAGCGCGATCGCCGCGGCGTTCAGACCCGAGACCCCCGCGCCGATGACGACGACCTTCGCCGCGTACACGCCCGAGACGCCGCCCATGAGGACGCCGCGGCCACCGGCACCGCGCTCCAGGCAGTGCGCGCCGACCTGCGGCGCCATGCGTCCGGCGACCTCGGACATCGGGGCGAGCAGCGGCAGCGAGCGGTCGGCGAGCTGCACGGTCTCGTACGCGACACCGGTTGTGCCCGCGTCGAGCAGCGCCTGCGTGCACTCGCGGGAGGCGGCGAGGTGAAGGTACGTGAAGAGCACCTGGTCCTTCTGCATCCGGTGGTACTCCTCCGCCACCGGCTCCTTGACCTTCAGCACGAGCTCGGCGTCGGCCCAGACGTCGTCGGCCGAGCCGATGATCGTGGCGCCGGCGGCCACGTACTCCTCGTCGAGGATGGACGAGCCGACGCCGGCGTCCTTCTCGATCGACACGCTGTGGCCGTGCGACACGAGCTCCTTCACGCCGGCCGGCGTGATGGCCACCCGGTACTCGTTGTTCTTGACCTCGCGGGGGATCCCGACCTTCACGCCTGCGCCTCCTCGTGCCCGGGCGCCGTTGCCGCAGGCCCGGCGAGCATAGAGCCGCCAGTGCGCAGGAGCCCTGCATGACCTGGTACGCGCAGACCCCCGCCCTCCGCACCCACTCGTGCCCCATTCCGCACACAGACTGATCAACAACGCTGCGGCGCGCCGGGCGGCGGCGCCGAGATGATCAGCCGGTGTGCGTGGCCGCACGCGCGGGCGCAGGCAGTTCGACGGTCAGGAGACCTTGCCGGGGAGGACGGGAGCTACGGGTGGCGGGCCGGCCAGGGCGCGTCCGCCGGCCGCAGGCCCGTGTAGCCGCTGCGCCGGGCGCTGTCCGCGGCGAGGACACCGACGACCAGCAGGCTGTTCTCGTACTCGCCGGTCAGGACGCCGCGCACCAGGTCGTCCAGCGGCACCCGGTCCGAGGTCATTTCCGCCTCCTCGTGCTCCTGCACGTCCCGGTCGACCTCGTGCAGGCCGCGGGCCAGGTAGATGCGGCAGGCCTCGTCGGTCATGCCGGGGCTGGTCAGCAGGTCGACGAGGACGTGCCACTCGTCGGCGGCGAGCCCCGCCTCCTCCGCCAGCTCGCGCTTGACCGTTTCGTACGCGGGCTCGCCCTCCTTGTCGAGGATCCCGGCGGGGAGCTCCTCCAGCGGCCGGCGGACCGGGTGCCGGTACTGCCGGACCGTGACCACCCGCTCCTGCTCGTCCAGCGCGACGACCGCGACGGCACCGGGGTGCTCGACGACGTCCCGGACGCTGCTGGTGTCGCCGGGCATGGACACCTCGTCCTTGCGCAGCGCGATGACGCGGCCGTCGTAGACGCGCTCGCTGGAGACCACCTGGTAGTCGTGCGGCATCAGCGGCTCGTGAGGAAGACGGCGATCGCGAGCAGACCCAGCACGCCGACGAGCGGCCACATCGGGACGAAGGCGAGCTTGCGGTCCTGGTTGCGCTCTGCACGGGTTCGCTTCATGACGGAGTCCTCCCGCCGAGCGAGGCGCACGAAACGATCAGGCGGCGGGGAACGCCGCCAGCAGCACGTCGTACACGTCCTGCGCCGGGCCCTTCAGCGGGTCGGCGCTGCGGGTGATGTCGCCGGCGACGACCACGCTCCCGCCGGCGGCAGCGACGGCCGCGCCACGCAGCGCGTTGCCGACGCCGGCGTCCAGCTCGGAGCGCCACCGGACGGCCCCGGTGCGCACGTCGTACGCGACGGCGGACAGCCGACTGAGCGACGTGTAGCGGACGAGCGGGATGTCCGACGTGACGAGGTAGGCGGTGCCGCCGTCCGGCGACGTCGTCAGGCCGCGTGCGTAGTCGTCGTGGCGCACCGGCGCCACCGATGCCGTCCAGCTCTGCCGGCCGGTCGCCGCGTCGTACGCGACCGTCGTCGCGTCGTTACCGTCGTCACTGGACGGTGCGCTCGCCTGCCCGCTGACGAGCACCCGGCCGGCGGTCGCCACCACCGTGGTCGCCGCGTTGAACGCGCCCCTGCCCCCGGAGAAGCGGGACTGCCACAGCTGCTGACCCGACCGCCCGTCGTAGGCGACCGTCGCGTAGTCGTAGTCGCCGCCGCCCTTGCCGGCGTACGAGTCGCCCGTCACGTAGACGCGGCTGCCGTCAGGGTCGACCGCGATGGCGTTCGCCCGGTCGCTCTTGTTGAGCCCGACGCCGTCGTAGCGCGCCACCCACGCGGTCGTCGCAGACGCGGGTAGCTGGCCCCGCCCGTCCTGTCGGTGCTGCCCGGAGCGGCCCGGAGCGGCGCTCGACGCGTGCGTCAGTGCGTACGCGACCGTCCCGTAGTCGGCGTCGTACTCGACGGTGCCGTCGCTCCAGCCGGTGACGTAGAGCAGCGACCCGTCGGGGTTGACCGCGATCCCGAACGGGGCGTCCGAGCCGCCGGCGCGCGGGCCGCCGTAGACCTGCGACCACAGCTGCTGACCGGTGCCGGTGTCGTACCCGAGCGTCACGTAGTCGAGATCGCCGGCGCCCCCCGTGGTCACGCCGGCGACGTAGACCTCGCGGTCGTCCGGTGCCACCACGAGGTAGTTGCCGTTGTCGACGGCATCGGGCCGCGCGTCCCACGACGCCGACCACAGCTCGCGGCCCGTGGCAGTGTCGTACGCGGTGGTGAAGACGCGCGAGTCCTTGGCGCTCACGGGGAAGTTGTCGTAGGCGCCGCCGGTCACGTAGATGCGCGTGCCGTCGTGCGACAGCGCCGCTGCGTGCGGGCTGAGATAGGCGCGCTCCCTGCGCTGCACCCGCCACAGCACCGCACCGGTGCTGCTGCTGCGCGCCTCGACGAGGGCGCCGGCTGTCGACGCGTACGGGTCGTCCGAGTTCAGGGCGACGTCCTTGGCGACCAGGAACACCGCGTTGCCGTTGCTGAGGACCTCGCTCGTGAACTGGTCCGACCGTTCCGGTCCCGTGGTGGCGCTGCTCGCAACCACGGACCACCAGGTCTCGCAGCGCTCGACGCCGGTGGGCGCGCATGTCCCGGCGGTGTGGGCTGCGGCCGGGAGCGCCAGCCCCACGACGACAGCGACGGCAGCGACAACGGACCGGGTCAACAGCACCGGGCGATCATGGCGGGACCGAACGAACCGGCGCAAGGGAGGCTAATGGGATCACAGCACGATCGACGTCTGCGATCTTGCTGTCTGAGCCGCCGGCGCCTCCGGCACCCGCCGGGTCGTGCTGGCGCGCGTCGCGACGAACGAGCGGCTACGCGACGCACTGCACCTACAAGCCTTCGCCGCCCTCAGCACCAGCCCGGGGGCCCGCGCCTCCTACTACAACGCCCGCCGCGCCGACGGACACAGCCACCACCAAGCGCTGCGCGCCGTCAGCAACCGCCTCGTCGGCATCCTGCACGGCTGCCTACGCCACGGCACCCCCTACGACCAAGCAACCGGCTGGCCCCGCTACCAGCAGGCACAGGACCAAGCGGCCGCTTGACGAGTTAGCGCCGTGGGATGTCTAGAGCGGGAGCATCCGCGACTCGGCGCAGTCCACCGCCGCGCCGATGAACCCCGTGAACAGCGGGTGCGCGCGGGTCGGCCGCGAGCGGAACTCCGGGTGCGCCTGGGTCCCGACGAAGAACGGGTGCTCCGACGCCGGCAACTCGGCGATCTCCACCAGCCGGCCGTCCGGCGAGGTGCCGCTGAAGACCAGCCCGGCCTCCTCGAGCGCAGGCCGGTAGGCGTTGTTCACCTCGTACCGGTGCCGGTGCCGCTCCGTCGCCGGCTCGTCCCCGTACGCCGCCGCCGCGACAGAGCCCTCCGTCAGCGACGTCTCCCACAGGCCCAGCCGCATGGTCCCGCCCATGTCGCGCTCGCCGCTGATGACGTCCTGCTGGTCGGCCATCGTGGCGATGACCGGGTCCGGCCCGTTCGGCTCGAACTCCGCGCTGTTGGCCTTCTCGATGCCGGCCAGCGACCGGGCCACCTCGATGACCATGCACTGCAGGCCGAGGCACAGCCCGAGCGTCGGCACCTTGCCGGTGCGCGCCCAGGTGATCGCGCCGACCTTGCCCTCGATGCCGCGTACGCCGAAGCCGCCGGGGATGAGCACGCCGTCGACGCCCTCGAGCGCGGCGGCTGCTCCGGACGGCGTCTCGCAGTCGTCGGACTGCACCCAGCGGATGTGCACCTTCGCGTCGTTGGCGAAGCCGCCGGCGCGCAGCGCCTCGGTCACGGACAGGTCGGCATCTGGCAGGTCGACGTACTTGCCGACCAGCGCGACGGTCACCTCGCGCGACGGCCGGTGCACGCGCTGCAGCAGCAGGTCCCAGTCGGTCCAGTCGACGTCGCGGAAGGGCAGGTTCAGCCGTCGTACGACGAACGCGTCGAGCCCCTCGGCGTGCAGCACCTTCGGGATGTCGTAGATCGAGGCCGCGTCGACGGCGGAGACGACCGCCTCCTGGTCCACGTCGCACATGTTCGCGATCTTGCGCTTGATGCCGTCGTTGATCGGCCGGTCGGATCGGCAGACGATCGCGTCCGGCGTGATGCCGATGGTGCGTAGCGCCTGGACCGAGTGCTGCGTCGGCTTGGTCTTCAGCTCGCCGGACGGACCGATGTACGGGATCAGGCTGACGTGCAGGAAGAAGCAGTGGTCCCGGCCGACCTGCTGGCGGACCTGCCGCGCGGCCTCGAGGAACGGCAGCGACTCGATGTCGCCGACGGTGCCGCCGATCTCGGTGATGACGACGTCCACGCCCTCGCCGCCGAGCGCGAGGATCCGCTCCTTGATCTCGTTCGTGATGTGCGGGATGACCTGGACGGTGTCGCCGAGGTACTCGCCACGCCGCTCCTTGGCGATGACCGCGCTGTAGACCTGGCCGGTGGTGACGTTGGCGCTGCCGTGCAGGTCCTCGTCGAGGAACCGCTCGTAGTGCCCGACGTCGAGGTCGGTCTCCGCGCCGTCGTCGGTCACGAAGACCTCGCCGTGCTGGAACGGGTTCATCGTCCCGG
>JAODNS010000150.1 GCA_025465145.1 Frankiales bacterium | reverse complement strand
GCGCGCGCAGCTTGTGCGCCCGCGCGTCGGCCTGCCGGTCGAGGTACGCCATCACCGCGAGGTACCCGCGCTCGGGCACGGACGAGAGCAGCGCCTGCAGCGCGCCTGCCAGGTCGCTGACGTCGGCGAGCAGGTCCCCGGTCGCGTAGACCTCGACTGCGCCCTCCGTGAGCAGCGGCTCGGTCACCAGGCTCTTGCCGCCGTCGAGGATCGCCTTGGTGTTGTCCTTCGACTCCTGCACGTTGGGCTGGTCGAACGGGTTGATGCGCAGCGCGTGCCCGGCCACGGCGGTGGCGTACTCCCACGCCAGCAGCTGTGCGCCCAGCGGACCCGACACGCTCGTGCCCTCGGTGACGGAGCCGCCGAGGACCACGAGGTGGACGTCGGCCGCGGGCGTCGTGCCCGGTGCGTCGACCGACTCGACCACCACGGGCAGCACGCCCTTGCCGAGCTTGCCGGTCGACTCGGCGATGAGCTGCTCCGCCCAGTCGCCGAAGCCGTCGATGCCGGACCCGGCGTCGGCGATCACGAGCTTGTCGCGGCCACCCACAGCTGCGGCACCGATGGCCGCGCCGAGCGCGAGCGAGGGGTTGTCCTGACTGCCGCCGAGCGACGGCTCGAGGGCCGCGGCCTCGTCGAGCAGAGCGGCGGCGTCGACGCCGGCGAGGACGGCGGGTACGAGCCCGAACCCGGTCAGCGCGGAGTAGCGGCCGCCCACGTCGGGGTCGGCCAGGAACACGGCGCGCGCGCCCTCGTCGCGAGCCGTCTGCTCCAGCGGCGAGCCGGGGTCGGTCACGACGACGATCCGCTGCGCGGGGTCGATGCCGGCCGTCTCGAAGGCGGCGCGGGCGGCGCGGCGGTGGCTGTCGGTCTCGACGGTGCCGCCGGACTTCGAGCTGACGACGACGACGGTCCGGTCCAGGTCGCCGGCGAACGCCGCCCGCACCTGCGCCGGGTCCGTGGTGTCCAGCACGACCAGCGGCTTGCCCGCGGTCGCGCAGATGACCTCGGGCGCGAGCGAGGAGCCGCCCATGCCGGCGAGCACGACGCGGTCGACGCCCTCGGCGCGCAGCTCCTCGGCCAGCGCCTGGACCTGCGGCAGCAGCTCGCGCCCCACCCGCACGGCGTCCAGCCAGCCGAGCCGGATGCTCGCCTCGGCGGAGGCGTCCGGCCCCCAGAGGGTCGCGTCCTTCTCGACGAGGCGGGTCGGCAGGTCGCCGGCGGCGGCCAGCGCGGACTGCTGCGCGGCGACCAGCGACGGCCCGGTGACCGTGACGGTCACCCCGCCGGCGGAGACGGCGCTCGACGCTGCCGGCGTCGCGGCCGCCGGAGCGGCGCTGTCGTCCGGCGCGAGCGTGGAGGGGGCGATGCCGGAGCGGATCGCGTCCGCGACGTCCTCGGGTCCGGGGGACGTCACGCGCTGCCCTCCCGGTCCGCGGCGGCGGGGCCGCTGCCGGCGGGGGAGGATGAGCCGTCGCCACTGATGTCGGCGCCGGCCCTCTCGAGGTTGGCGGTCACGGACTCGATCAGCTCGTTCCAGGCGTCCTCGAACTTCTGGACCGCCTCGACCTCGAGCTGGTCCACCACGTCGTCGTAGTCGATGCCCGCGGCCTTCAGGTCGTCCAGCGCCTGCTGCGCCTCGGCGTAGGAGCCGGTGACCGTGTCGCCGCGCGACACGCCGTGGTCGGCAACGGCGTCCAGCGTGGCTTCCGGCATCGTGTTGACGGTTCCGCGGGCGACCAGCTCGACGACGTACTGCGTGTCGTCATACGCCGGGTCCTTCACTCCGGTGGACGCCCAGAGCGGGCGCTGCGGCTTCGCCCCGGCCTGCTCGAGCGCCTTCCAGCGGTCGGAGGCGAAGACCTGCTCGTAGTGCTGGTAGGCCAGCCGCGCGTTGGCAATGGCGGCCTTGCCGCGCAGGTCGGTCTTCCCGCTCTTGTCCAGCCGCTTGTCGATCTCGGTGTCCACGCGGCTGACGAAGAAGGACGCGACGGAGCCCATCGTCGACAGGTCGTGGCCGTTGTCGCGGGCCGCCTCCATGCCGGCGAGGAACGCGTCCATGACGGCGTCGTACCGCTCCAGCGAGAAGATCAGCGTGACGTTGACGCTGATGCCCTCGGCGAGCGTCTTCGTGATCGCCGGCAGGCCGGCGAGGGTGGCCGGGATCTTGATGTAGAGGTTCGGCCGGTCGACCAGCCACCACAGCGCCTTCGCCTCGGCGACGGTGCGGTCGCTGTCGTGCGCGATCCGCGGGTCGACCTCGATCGACACCCGGCCGTCGACGCCGTCGGTGCTGTCGTAGACCGGCTTCAGCACGTCGCACGCCCAGCGCACGTCGTAGGTCGTCAGCGCCCGCACGGCCTCGCCCACATCGCAGCCGCGCAGTGCGAGATCGCGGACCTGCTCGTCGTAGGCCGCGCCGTCGGACAGCGCCTTCTGGAAGATCGACGGATTGGTCGTCACGCCGACGACGCTCTTCTCGTCGATCAGCTGCTGCAGGTTGCCCGTGCGCAGCCGCTCGCGTGAGAGGTCGTCGAGCCAGATGGAGACGCCGGCCTGGGACAGGTGGGTGAGGACGGACTGAGCAGACACGGGGGTGCTCCTAGTTTCCGGTGGTGCTGCCGGACGTCTTGCCCAGCTTGGACAGCGACGCCTGCGCGGCCGCGACCACGCGCTCGCCGGTGAGGCCGAACTGGTCGTAGAGGACGGAGTACGGGGCGGAGGCGCCGAAGTGCTCGATCGCGACGCACTCGCCGTAGGTGCCGACCCACTCGTGCCAGCCCTGCGACACGGCGGCCTCGACCGAGACACGTGCCTGCACGTCCGGCGGCAGGACGGTGTTCTTGTACGAGGTGTCCTGCTCCCGGAACCACTCCACGCACGGCATCGAGACGACGCGGGTCGGGGTGCCGTCGGCCTCGAGCCGGTCACGGGCGGCCATGGCGATCTGCACCTCGGACCCCGTGGCGATGAGGAGCACCTTCGGCTGGCCGTTGCTGGCATCGGCGAGCACGTAGCCGCCCTTGGCCACGCCCTCCGCGCTGGCGCAGACGGAGCGGTCGAACGTCGGGACGTTCTGCCGGGTGAGGCACAGGCCGGCCGGGCGGTCGGTGTGCTCGAGGATCGTGCGCCAGGCGACGACGACCTCGTTGGCGTCGGCCGGGCGGACGAAGTCCAGGCCCGGGATGGCACGCAGCGCGGCGTAGTGCTCGATCGGCTGGTGGGTGGGGCCGTCCTCACCCAGGCCGATGGAGTCGTGGGTCCACACGTAGGTGACTGGCAGCTGCATCAGCGCGGCCAGCCGCACCGCGCCGCGCATGTAGTCGGAGAAGGTGAGGAAGGTCCCGCCGTAGACGCGGGTGCCGCCGTGCAGCGTGATGCCGTT
>JAODNS010000107.1 GCA_025465145.1 Frankiales bacterium | reverse complement strand
CGCAGCCTGGTCTCCGGCACGACCCCCACCGGCACCTGCTCTGCCACCGCGGACGGCTCGTACGCCAACGGCTTCCTGCCCGCGGAGATGCTCTGCCCGCTGGCGACCGCACCCGGGCACCAGCTCGCCGCGCAGGCCGCGGCGGCGTTCGACCGCATGAACGAGCAGCACCGCGCCGAGCTCGGCCGGCCGCTGTGCCTCACCGACTCGTACCGCAGCTACGCGGACCAGGTCACCGTGTTCGCGCGCAAGCCGTCGCTCGCCGCGACGCCGGGCCGCAGCCAGCACGGCTGGGGCCTCGCGGTGGACCTGTGCGGCGGCGCCGAGCGGTTCGGGACGCCGGAGTACCTGTGGCTGTCCGCCACCGCGCAGGCGTTCGGGTTCCTGCACCCGGGTTGGGCGGAGCCGGGTGGCAGCCGCCCGGAGCCGTGGCACTGGGAGTACGTCGGCTGACTGGCCACGACAGCTCGTACGTGATGCCGACGTCGGACGCGCACGTCAGCATTGCGAGGGCGACGAAGCGGGCCTGTCCGGAGGACTGCCCCAGCGTCTAGTCCATGTCGGCGGCCGCGCGGTCTGTGGTGGACAGCAAGGTGCGCTGAACGACAAGCAACCCCAGCAGCGCCGGCAGGGCGAGCAGCACCGCTGCAGCGAACACCACCGGCTGGTCCGACGCGTCCAGCTCGATGAGCTCGGCGAGCCCGACCGGGAGCGTCCGCACGTCCTCGTACTGCGCGTACAGCAGGGCGTCGAGGTAGTTGCCCCAGTGGAAGACGAAGGCGATCGCCGCAATGGCGGTAGTCGTCGCCTTGACCTGCGGCAGCCCTATCCGGCGCCAGGTCTGCCACGCTGACGCGCCCTCCAGCCGCGCCGCCTCCCACTGGGTCGCCGGGATGCGGCGGAACGCGCGGTACGCGAGCAGCACCGTGAACGGCGTCGTTGCGGCCAGCGCCGGGGCGATCAGCGGGACGAGCGTGTCCAGTAGGCCCAGCCTCAGGTAGAGCACGAACCTCGCGACCCACAGCATGGGCAGCGGTACGAGGAGCAGCGTGATGGCGGCGCCGAGCGCGAACCGTCGCTGCCGCTCGCCGAGCTGCGTCAGCGCGAAGCCTGCCCACGACGCGACGAGCAGCGTCAGAGGCACGGCGATCCCGGTGACCACCAGGCTGTTGCGCAGCAGCAGCCCGACAGGCACGCGCTGCGCCAGGTCTCGGTACGAACTCAGGCTGGGGTCTGCGGGCAGCAGCTCGAGGCCGGATGGCGCAGGCAGGCCGAGCCGGCGCAGCGACCCCGTGACGATGAGCGCGGCGGGCAGCAGCAGCACCACGAGGAGCACGACGCGCACTGCCGTACCGGCGCCGCGGGTCATGTCGCGACCGCGCGGTTCCACCGGCGCAACAACCGGAACTGCACGGCCACGACGAGCCCGGTGAGCAGGGTGAGCAGCAGCGCGATGGCGGCGCCGTCTCCCAGCTCGAGTTCGCGGAAACCGCGTTCGTACGCCAGCAGCGGCAGGGTCTTCGTCGCGCCGAGTGGCCCGCCGTTGGTGAGCAGCAGCGTCGGCACCATGACCACCTGCAGGCTGACCACGAGGTCGCGCGCGGTCAGCAGTCCCAGCACGGGGGCGAGCAGCGGCAGCGTCACCAGCCGAAACTCCGTCAGCACGCCGGCGCCCTCGGTGCGGGCGAGGTCGTACAGCGGCTGCGGCAGCTCCCGGCGTGCGGCGAGGAGCACGAGGAACCCTTCCCCCAGCGACAGCACCGAGATGGCAACGACCGTCAGCCGCGCGCCGGCGGGGTCGAGCAGGACCGCACCGATGCCGGCGCCGAACGCGCTGGTGATGAGCCCGATCGGCCCGTACACCGGGTTGACAACCCACAGCCACACGAGCGCGATGGCGACGTCCGGCACGACCGAGGGGGCGTACGCCGCGGCGCGGGTCGCCGCGTCGAGCCGGCGCCGCCGGTGCAGCAGCAGGGCGAGCAGCAGTCCGCCGCCGACGCGCAGCGGCACGGCCAGCGCGACGATGACGAGCGTCGAAACGAGCGCGCGCCGGAACTCGACGTCGCTCCACAGGTCGCGGAAGACCGCGAACCCGGCGAGCTGGGGCGGGGACAGCGCGTCGTACCGCGTGAAGGCGAAGCCGGCGGTGATCAGCGCGGGACCGACGACGAGCAGCAGCGTGCCGAGCAGCCACGGCAGCAGCAGCCAGCGCAGCCCAGCGCGGTAGCCCGTCACGGCAGCAGCCTCCCGGTGGCGCCGTCGTAGAGGCGGATCCGCACCGGGTTCACCTGCGCGAGCACCGTCTCGCCGACGCGCACGTTCATGACCAGCGGCACCCGCGCCACCAGGTCGATTCCGCCGACGTCGAGCGCGAGCAGCTGCTCGTGCCCGTGCTCCTCGACTTCGCGGACGACGTAGGGCTTGCCTGCGCCGACGTGGACGTCCTCGGCGCGGACGCCGACGAGTACGTCCGCCCGAGCCGGGACGTCCAGCGCCGCGGCCGGCAGGAGGGACATCGGCGGCGTACCGACGAACCGCGCGACGAACGACGTTGCGGGCCGCGCGTAGAGCTCCCGCGGCGTCGCCACCTGCTCGAGCTGACCTTCCCGTAGGACCGCGACCTGGTCCCCCACCGTCGTCGCCTCCGCCTGGTCATGCGTCACGTAGACCGCCGACCGGCCGTCCGCGCGCAGCAGCGCGGACAGCGCCCGCCGAGCCTCCACGCGCAGCACCGGGTCCAGGCTCGACAGCGGCTCGTCGAGGCAGAACACGCGCGGGTCCCGTACGAGGGCGCGGGCCAGGGCAACCCGCTGCCGCTCGCCTCCGGACAGCTCGACGGGGAGCCGGTCCAGCAGCCCGTCGACGCGCAGCGTCGCGGCCACCTCGTCCACCCGCGCCCTGCGCTGCGCGCGCGGGACGCGGCGGACCGCCAGCCCGAAGGCGATGTTGTCGCGGACCGTGAGGTGCGGGAACAGCGCGTACCCCTGGAAGACCATCGCCACGGGGCGCCGCTCCGGCGGGACAGCCGCGGCATCCACGCCGTCGAGCAGCACGCGCCCCTCGGTCGGGCGGAGCAGCCCGCAGACCAGCCGCAGCAGGGTCGTCTTGCCGGAGCCGGACGGGCCGACGACGGCCAGCACCTGTCCTGGCTCGACCGCGAGGGTCAGGTCGCGCAGTGCCCAGGTGCCGCTGCCGGCGTGCCGGTGGCCGAGCCCCTCGACCGCCAGCCGGGAGGTCATCCGGCGTAGGCCGCTGCGGTCGCCCTGTCGACCTCCTGAACCAGCTCCGCCAGCGGCAGCTTGCCGGCGAAGTACTGCTCCAGCAGGTCGTCCGCCGCGCCCTCGGCCTCGTTCTGGTTCGCGACGTTGGGCAGCCTCCGCAGCGTCCCGATGCTGTCGAGGAACACCTGCGCCGTCTCCGGCGCCTTGTGCGCCGCGAGAAAGGCCGGGCTCTGGGCAAGCGCCTTGGAGACGGGGACGCTGCGGCCGGACTCGGCGAGGACCGTCCCGCCCCCGTCCCCCACGGTGAAGGCGGCGAACGCATGCGCGGCATCGAGGTTCTTCGACGCCTTGCTGACGCACCAGCCGTCGGAGGCGAGCAGCGACACCGAGCCGGCAGCGCCCTTCGGCAGCGGCCGGACGTCGAACGCGACGCCGGCCTTGCGAAGCCCGGGGACAGCGCGGCGGCTGTCGACGAGCATCGCGACGTGGCCGGCGCCGAACGCGTCTTGCGGGTCCTCGGCCGCGCGCTGCCGGGCGTCGAAGCCGCTCCTCTGCAGCTGCGTCAGCAGCTCGAGAGCCGACCGCGCCTCGGGGGAGCCGAGCGTGATCCTCGTTGGGCGGTCCGTGCTGTCGACGTACTCGCCGCCCGCGGACCATACGAATGGCGCGACCGTACGAGTGCCGGGCTCGAAGGCGATGCTCTCCACTCCCTTGGCGGCCAGCGCGCCGGCGGTCTTCAGCAGGTCGTCGGCGGTCCAGTCCGCCGACGGCAGCGGCACGCCGGCCTTGGCGAACAGCGTCTCGTTGACGTAGACCACCGACGACGAGGCGTTCTGCGGCAGGCACTGCAGCGTGCCGCCTCGGGAGAACGCCTCGACCGGCGCCTTGTAGAAGTCGGCGACGTCCACGCCGCTGGTACGTACCGGGTCCACGACCTGCCTCTCGAGGAACGCGCCCACGCGCCGGTAGTTGAGGAGGAAGGCGTCCGGCGCGTTGCCGGCCGCGAAGCCGGCTGTCAGCTTGGCGAGGTGGTCGCCCTGCTCGGCCACGCCGGTGAAGTCCACGGTCAGCCGCGGATTGGCCGCCTCGAAGGCCGCGACCACCTCTTGCAGCGCCTTGAGCTCGCCCTCGCCACCCGCAGCCTGGATGCGCAGCGACCCCGACAGCGCGGCGGATGAGCCTGCCTGCGTCGGGGACGGCTGTCCGGCAGCGGTCGGGTCGTCGGCGCCGTGGCCGCACGCGGCGGCGAGCAGCACGGTCATCAACAGCGCGGTGCGTCTCATGACGCGCACCGTACGGTGACCGTCCGATGACCCGGCGATGACCTGTCCTGAGCGCCAACTCGCAGCCCAGCGTCTTGTCGCTGCACGGGTTGAGCTCGCGCGCCCGAACCCACGTCACGCGCTGGGAAGCCGCGCGACGACCGTCGACCGCCGCGCGAGTGACTTGCCGGGGCAGGCAACTCCTACCAGCGGGTGGAGAAGGCGCTCGGCCGCGGCAGCGCCATCCTCGCCGCTGTGCTTCTGCTCGCGGTAGTCGCCGCTGTGAGTCTGCTCCGCAGGACCGGATGGCCTCGACGGACTATCAACCGTGCCTGCGAGTGCGTCGACGTCGTGACAGTGAGCGGGTCAGGTGGTGTGCGTGGGTGTCGAGCAGTCCTGCGTCGGATGGTCAGCTCCTGGCTGACCCTGGTCGCGGTGCTCGTGATCGGCGTTACCGCCCTGGTCGCCACCGCCGTTGTCATGGAGACGCGCCTGCAACGCAGTGGCCTGACCGACATCCAGGCGCGCGGTCGCGTACTGGGCGCCGTCCTGGTGGAGGGCGAGTTCGACGCACGGGACCTGCGCACAGGCATCACACCGGTCGCGGCGAAGAGGATGCGCGCGCGACTGGACCGCTTTCTCGCGCACGACGAGCTCCTCGGCCTGCAGGTGTGGGCCCACGGCGACCTGCTGTTCGCCTATCCCGAACTCGCTAGCACTGCGGCGCAAGGGGGTGCGGTCGAGGTAGCGAACGGCACCACGGCGCGCGTCATCACCGGCCGCAGGAGCGCGGGCGTGGCCACCGACCACGTGCTGACGACGCTGGATTTGACCAACGACCGCACCCCAGACGCGATCATCGTCACCATCTTCCCGGCCAGTGCGACGCACGCCCTCACGGCGACCTATCAGCAGCGACTGGCTGTCGGTGGCGGGCTGCTGCTCGCGATCGTGCTGGGCATGCTGGTGCAGGCGCGGCGGCGGGTGCTGCGGCAGGAGCACCAGACGCTGCACGATCCGCTGACCGGCTTGCGGAACCGGCAGCACCTGATCAATGCGGCGCGTGAATGTGCGCAACGGGACTACAGCCTGCTGCTGCTGGACCTCGACGGGTTCAAAGAGGTGAACGACACATTGGGGCACGCAGCCGGTGACGAGCTTCTCGTCCAGGTGGCCACGGCCCTGAGCCGAGCCGTCCGGCCGCACGACTACGTGGCCCGACTGGGGGGAGATGAGTTCGCGGTCCTACTCGTCGGTGTCGAGTCGACCGAAGAGGCGATCCCGATCGCTCTGAAGCTGAAGCTGGATCTGACGCAGCGGGGCTTCGTCGTACGCGACATCGTCATCAACGTCGACGCCAGCGTGGGCGTGGCCGTGCGGAGCGGGGCCTCTGGTCACATCGAATTCGAGGAGCTGCTTCGTCAGGCTGACGTCGCGATGTACCGCGCCAAGTCCACAGGCGCCGGCGTCGTCCTCTACGACCTGGTCGAAGACCATCACGACACGGACAAGCTCGGAATGCTCAGCGAGCTGCGCCAGGGGATCGCGCGTGACGAGTTGGTCCTGCAATACCAGCCGCTCGTTACGTCCTGGCGCCCCGCGCCCGGTGGCCCCGTCGCGCAGCCACCTCGACGGGTGCGGAGCGTCGAGGCCCTCGTGCGCTGGCAGCACCCCACCCGCGGGCGGCTGGGGCCGAACGTGTTCATGCCGGGCGCCGAGTACACCGGGCTGATCCACGATCTCACCGCCTGGGTGCTGAACGCCGCCGTCGCACAGGCGGCCGCGTGGCAGCGATCTGGTCTGGATCTGGTCGTTGCGGTGAACCTGAGCCCACGGGCGATTACTGACGACACCGTCCGCCAGGTCCTGACGGCCCTGGACGTGCACGGCTTGCCGAGTAACCGGCTCAAGCTCGAGATCACCGAGACCGCCGTCGCCGACGACCCGGTCCGCACGATCCTGATCCTGCGCGCGCTGCGCACCGCCGGCGTTCTGATCAGCCTGGACGACTTCGGCGCAGGCAACACGAGCCTCGCCCACCTCACGAGCCTGCCCCTGAACGAGCTGAAGATCGACAAGAGTCTCATCGACGAGGTGACCGTGTCTGCCGACAAGTCGGCCGTGGTGCTCTCGGTGGTCGAGCTCGCTCATCGCCTCGGCCTCACCGTCGTCGCCGAGGGCGTAGAGACCGCAGCCATCTGCGACCACGTCACTGCGCTCGGGTGCGACGCCGTGCAGGGCTACTTCCACAGCCGTCCGGTCGACCCTCAGCAGCTCGACGCTTGGCTTGCAGAGCCATCCTTTCCCGCCTCTCGCGCGGGCGACTGACGCGAAGGTCAGTCGACGCAAGGGTCGTCCGCTGGTGAGTGCCCGGGCGGTGCAGCACACGGCGGGTCAGCTGACGCCGGGTGGACGCTGGCGTGACCTGCAGGACGGCGGCACCCCGGGCGCGGCCGACGACGGGCCCATTCGGCCGCGTGCCTCACAGGTCGCGCAGCCGAGACGCGTCGGACCGTGCCGGTGACGACGCCACAGACCACGCCACCGAGCACGACGGCCCGCGCCTCGGTCCACAGGAAGCGGGACCGCTGCCTCATCGTCGCGCCGAGCACGGCGAGCACCGCGAGCGCCATGAGCGGACGACGGCGCTGCGCCGCACCGACGACGACCAGGCCTGCGTTGGCGGTGGCGAGCAGCAGCCCGAACGCCAGGGTGAGGGCCGCCAGCCCGGACAGGCTGCCGGCGGCGAGGCCGGACGCCGAGGGGACGGCGGTGCGGTGATGTCGTTGACGAGCACCCCCGGCGGCACCGCGGGATTCGCCCAAATGACCGCGGCGACCTGCTTGGGGCTGTTGGTGCGGACCAGCAGCGTCTCGACCGCCGGGACGCCCGTCGCCGAGGCGGGGTAGCTGCGGTTGGCGATGACGAAGCTGTCCAGAGGGGCAGTCGCGGACTCGGTCACACGCCGACGACGTGGAACGGGACGGGACGTACGTGCCGGCCGCGTTTCGCGGCCGCGTTTCGGGGCCGCATCCGGATCAGATCGCCCGGGTGCGGCTGGTAGTCGTGCAAGGTCTCCTGTGACAGCAGGGCACCATCCGGCGTCGTCGCCAGCCGACCAGGCACCCCTCGGACAGGACTGCCCGGTGTGAACGCATCCTGCAGCGGAGCAGCCCTGCCGATGGTGCGCGCATCCACGCCGTAGATGTCCTGCAGGTCCGGCCCACGTACGTGAGCCGGTGGGAGACCTCCTCGACGGCGGTCACTCCCGGCACCGCCGCCAGCTCGGTCGGCAGCGACATGCCGCTGTCCGACGGCAGGGTCAGCGCGACGTCGCTGCCGACGGTCAGCGCGGTGTCGACGCCCGCCTGCGCGGGGCTGGTGACCGTCGGGCCAGGTTCAGTAGGCCTCTGACCTGCACGTTTCGGGTGCGCTCGGCAGGATTCGAACCTGCAACCTCTTGATCCGTAGTCAAGTGCTCTATCCGTTGAGCTACGAGCGCGCGTCGCCCGAGGGCAACAGACGATGAGCATACCGACTCGGGGCGCGGGCGATCCCCCGCCGGAGCCATTTGTTGACAGGTCCGGTCAACAACCTGACGATGGGTGCGTGCTCGCCTCCGACGCCCCCGACCTGCGCGCCTGCGCGGTCCTGGTGCGCCGTCTGCACGTCGACCTCATGCGCCTGCCCTCTGCCTGTTGTCCCGCCGCTTCTTCCTGAGCCCGGACAACCGCCCGGCCGCTGACGGCCGCCCCAGAGAGCAGAGAACAGCCCGTGAAGCGCACCACCGTCCTCGCTGCTGCCGTGCTCGCCGTCGTGGCGACCGCGTGCGGCGGCTCCTCCGACAGCCGCACGAGCAAGGCCGCCAGCTCTCGCACCGCCGGTCCGGCTGCTGAGCTCCGGCTCGGCTACTTCGCCAACGTCACGCACGCCGGCCCCGTCTACGGCGTGGGCACCGGCATCTACCAGCGCGAGCTCGGCAGCACGAAGCTGAAGACGCAGATCTTCAACGCCGGCCCGGCCGCTGTCGAGGCGCTGTTCGCCGGATCCCTCGACGCCGCGTACGTCGGCCCCAACCCGGCCATCAACGCCTTCGTCAAGAGCAAGGGCGAGGCAGTCCGGATCGTCGCCGGCGCCACCTCGGGCGGGGCGGCGCTCGTCGTCAAGCCGGAGATCACCCGCCCCGCGCAGCTCAAGGGCAAGAGGATCGCCGACCCGCAGACCGGCGGCACGCAGGACATCGCGCTGCGGACGTACCTCGCGAGCAACGGGTACGACGTCGACCCGTCCGGCGCCGGCGACGTCACCGTGCTCGCGCAGGAGAACAGCGCGACGCTCGACCTGTTCAAGGCCGGCAGGATCGACGGCGGCTGGGTGCCCGAGCCATGGGCGTCGCGGCTGGTCCTCGACGGCGGCGGCACCGTCCTCGTCGACGAGAAGAGCCTGTGGCCGGGCGGCAGGTTCGTGACGACGAACCTCGTGGTGCGCAAGGAGTTCCTCGACGAGCACCCGGAGACGGTCACCGCGCTGCTCGAGGCGCAGGTGGCCGCCGACCGAGAGATCGCGGCGGACGGCGCGAAGGCCCAGCAGGTGGTCAACGCGCAGCTGAGGGCCCTCACCGGCAGGGCGCTCGAGCCCGAGGTGATCGCCCGCGCGTTCAGCAGCATCGAGGTGACCGAGGACCCAGTGGCCTCGTCACTGAAGACCAGCGCCGAGCACGCCTTCGCGAGCAGGCTGGTCAGGAAGGCCGACCTCAACGGCATCTACGACCTGACGCTGCTGCGCCAGGTGCTCGGCACGGACGTCGACGACGCAGGACTCGGGAAGGGCTGACATGACGCTGCTCCAGGACACCGCCGCCCCGCTCGCCACCGCCGCGGTCTCGCTCCGGCACGTCACGAAGCGGTTCGGCGCCGGCCCGAACGTCCTCGACGACGTCAGCCTCGACGTGGCCGAGGGCGAGTTCCTCTGCCTGCTCGGCGCCTCCGGCTGCGGGAAGTCGACGCTGCTGGCCATCCTCGCCGGGCTCGACGCCCCCACGACGGGGACGGTCGCGGTACCGGGCGGGCGGCCGGCGCTCATGTTCCAGGAGCCGGCGCTGTTCCCGTGGCTGACGGCGTCGCAGAACATCGAGCTGGCGCTGCGGCTGAACGGCACGCGCGGCAAGCAGGCGCGGCGCGACCGGGCCGGCGAGCTGCTCGACCTCGTACGCCTGCACGACGCAGGAACGAAGCGGGTGCACGAGCTGTCCGGCGGGATGCGCCAGCGGGTGGCCATGGCGCGCGCCCTCGCGCAGGACAGCCGCGTGCTGCTCATGGATGAGCCGTTCGCGGCGCTGGACGCGATCACCCGCGACGTGCTGCACGAGGAGCTCGTCCGCATCCGCCGCGAGCAGGACCTGACGGTCGTCTTCGTCACGCACAACGTCCGCGAGGCCGTGCGCCTCGGCGACCGGGTGGCGCTGCTGTCCAGCCGGCCGGGGCGCGTCGCGAAGCAGTACGACGTGCAGATCGCCCAGCCGCGCCGCATCGAGTCGCCCGAGGTGGCCGCGCTGTCGGTCGCCATCACCGATGACCTGCGCGCCGAGATCCGCCGGCACGCGGACGCGGCATGACGCTGGTCCGCGACGACCTCGCCAGCCTCGAGGCCGGGCTCGACGCGCTCGAGACGACGGCCGAGCCGCGGCGCTCACGGCTGCGTGCCTACGCGTCCGCCACCTGGCCGCCGCTGCTCGCGCTGCTGCTACTCGTCGCTGCCTGGCAGGCGCTCTACTCGTCGGGCGTGAAGGAGCCGTACCAGCTCCCGTCACCACTCGACGTGTGGACCGCGCTCAAGGAGACGGCCACCAGCGGCGACCTCGCCGAGGGGGTGTTCAACAGCCTGCGGCGCGGCGGCCTGGGCTTCCTCGCCTCCGTCGCCCTCGGTACCCCGCTCGGCCTGCTGCTCGCCCGCGTCCGCCCGGTCCGCCGGATGTTCGGCCCGCTGATCTCCGGCCTGCAGAGCCTGCCGTCCGTCGCCTGGGTCCCGGCAGCGATCATCTGGTTCGGGCTGTCGGACGCGGCGATCTACGCGGTCGTGCTGCTCGGCGCCGTCCCCTCGATCGCGAACGGGATGGTCTCGGGCATCGACCAGGTGCCGCCGCTGTACCAGCGGGTCGGCCGGGTGCTCGGCGCGCGCGGCCTCACGGCGGCCCGGTTCGTGCTGCTGCCCGCGGCCATGCCCGGGTACGTCGCCGGCCTGCGCCAGGGCTGGGCCTTCTCGTGGCGCTCGCTCATGGCCGCCGAGCTGATCGCGTACTCGCCCGAGCTGGGCCTCGGCCTCGGCCAGCTGCTCGAGCGCGGCCGCCAGCTCTCGGACATGGCGCTGGTCTTCAGCGGGATCCTCGCGATCCTGTTCGTCGGCATCGCCGTCGAGCTGTGCGTGTTCGCGCCGCTCGAGCGCCGGGTGCTGCGCCGGCGCGGGCTGCTGCAGTGGTAGTCCGAAAGGACTAGGTGGTGGCTCCGGCTGCGAGGCACACCTGCTGCATGCAGAGCAGCGACCTGACCGTCACGTGCCGGGGCTGCGGCAGCGCGCTCACCCTGGACGGGCGCGCGCCGCTCGTCCCGGGCTTCCGTCCGTTCGTCGCGGTGCACCGGGCCTGCGCCGGCGGGGACGAGCCGGATCGCGAGATGAGAACGGCCTTCGCCCGCAGCGCGTGACCTGTGGCTAGATGGTGGGCATGTCCACCGGGATGACTGCTGCCGCACCAGACGTCCCGACGGCGACGCCTCCCACGAAGACACCCAGCGGCTACCTGTACTGGGTCGCCAAGGTCGTGCTCACGCCGATCCTCACCGTGGCCTTCCGGCCGCACGTCGAGGGAGCCTCCCGCGTGCCCAAGCGGGGCGCGGCTGTCCTCGCCTGCAACCACGTCTCGTACCTGGACTGGATGTTCCTCGCGCTGGTCGTGCCGTTCCGCCGGATCAACTTCCTGGCCAAGATGGAGTACTTCACCGGTACGGGCGTGAAGGGCCGCCTGCGCAGGTTCTTCTTCACGGCCACCGGCCAGGTGCCCGTCGACCGCGGCGGTGCCGACGCCGCGGCTGCCGCCCTGACGACGGCGGTCCGCCTGCTGGACGAGAAGCGGCTGGTCGGCTTCTTCCCCGAGGGCACCCGCAGCCGGGACGGCCGGCTCAACCGCGGCCGCACGGGGCTGGCCCGCGTTGCCGCCGCCTCAGGGGTGGCCGTCATCCCGTGCGCCACGGTCGGCGTGTACGAGGTGTGCCCGGCCGGCAAGCGGCTGCCGCGGCCGCGCAAGGTGGGAATCCGGTTCGGCGAGCCGATGACGTTCCCGGGCGCCCCGACCACGGCGGCCACGCCGGCGGAGCTGCGAACGTGGACCGACCAGCTCATGGACCGGATCCAGGCGCTGTCCGGCCAGGAGCAGTCGGGCGTGGACGCCGTCGGCGGCCGCAGCTAGTTCAGCGCTGGCGCGGTCGCTCATCGCCGAACAGAAACAACGAGCGGAGACGAGAGGATTTGAACCTCCGATGGGTTGCCCCATACCTCATTAGCAGTGAGGCGCACTCGACCGGACTATGCGACGTCTCCTGAGGCCCTGCGGCCACGGCCAGCACTCTACCGGCGGGCCTCGTACGGCGGCAAAGGCTCGTCCAGCTCGCGGGTGAAGATCCACTCCAGCCCGTCGATCTCGTCGACCTGCTCGCCGGTGCGCACGAACCCGAGCCGCTCGGTGAGCCGCAGCGACGGCGTGTTGTCGGGGCGGATGCTGGCCAGGCAGCGGGCGGCGCCGGAGTCGGCAGCCCAGCCGAGCAGGCCGATGGCGATCTCGCGCGCCAGCCCCTGCCGCCGCTGGTCCTCGCAGACCCGGTAGCCGATCTCGACGGTGCCGTCCGCGTCCGGCCCGGCATGAAATCCGCCCTTGCCTACGACGCGGCCGGTGTCACGGGAGACGGCGGCGCGCAGCAGCCACGGCGCCTGCACCGCATCCGCCTGCACCTGCGCCAGGCGCAGCCCGAGCACCCACTCGTCGCCGGCGAAGGTCTGCGCGTCCACCGGGAACGGGGCGAGCCGGTCCGCCGCCGCCCAGTCCTGCCCAGCAAGCGCGGCGAGGAGGCGAGGCGGGAGCGGGTGGAGGACCAGCCGGGGCGTCACGATCACCAGCAGATCGTCGCGCACGTCACACGGGTTCCCCTCTGGCGCTTCGGGGTACGACACCGTAACCTACGGACTCGTAACCTACGCACCCGTAACCGCCAGAAGGGACCGAGCGTGACCCGTACCGCCGCCTTCTTCGACCTGGACCGGACGCTGATCCGCGGGTCGGCCAACTTCCCGCTCGCGGTCGCCGCCTTCCGTGCCGGCTACGTCCCGCCGCGCGAGCTGCTCAGTGACGCCGTCACCGCCGTGCGCTTCGTGCTCCGCGGCGCCACCGACGAGGCCTCCGCCACGCTGCGCGAGCGCATCCTGCGCGCCGTGGCCGGCCACCCCGCCGAGGACGTCATCGCACTGGGCAAGCACTTCATCCCCAAGCTCGCGGCCAGCGTGCTGCCCGAAGCGCGCGCCGCGCTGGAGCGGCACGCCGCTGCCGGCGAGGACCGCATCATCGTCTCGGCCAGCCCGATCGAGATCGTCGGTGCGCTGGCCGACGAGCTCGGCCTGGAAGGCGCCGTCGGCACCCGCTCCGAGATCGTCGACGGCCGCTACACCGGCAAGCTCGACGGCGCGTTCTGCTACCGCGACGGCAAGGTCACGGAGGTGCAGCGACTTGCCGCCGAGCGGGGCTACGACCTGTCGCGCTGCACCGCGTACAGCGACTCGATCTCCGACCTGCCGTTCCTGAACGCCGTCGGCAACCCGGTCGTCATCAACGCCGATAAGGAGCTACGGGCGCACGCGCTGCAGCACGGCTGGCCGAGCATCCCGGTCCGCCGGTTCAAGGCGGCAGCGTGACGAGCCTGCTGGAGCGGCTGACGACGCCGTTCCTGCCCGACGACTACCTGACGCTGGTCAACCCGCTGTGGTCGTCGCGGGAGCTGCGCGGCCGGGTCGAGGCCGTCGTGCCGGAGACCGCCGACGCCGTCACGGTCGTCGTGAAGCCGGCCCGCGGCTGGTCGCAGCACCGGCCCGGGCAGTACGTGCGCATCGGCCTCGACATCGACGGCGTACGGCACTTCCGCACGTACTCGATCACCTCGCCCGCGCACCGCGCTGACGGCCGCTTCACCTTCACCGTCAAGGCCATCCCGGGCGGCGTCGTCAGCAACCACCTCGTGCACGAGCTGCGGGCGGGCGACCTGCTCCGGCTCGAGCCGCCGACCGGCGAGTTCGTGCTGCCGGAGAGCCTGCCGCGCAAGGTGCTGTTCCTCACCGGCGGCAGCGGCATCACGCCCGTCATGGGCATGCTCCGCTCGCACCGCCTGTCCGACGTCGTGCACGTGCACGGCGCCCCCACCCGTGACGCCGTCGTCTTCGGCGCGGAGCTGCGCAGCCTGGTCAGCCCGTCGTACCGGCTGCACGAGCGGCACGACGACACCACTGGCATGTTCACGTTCGACCAGCTCGACGAGGTCTGCCCCGACTGGCGCGAGCGCGACGTCTGGGTCTGCGGCCCCGGGCCGCTCATGGACGCGGCCGAGGTGCACTGGCGCGACGCGGGGCTCTCCGACCGCCTCCGCCTCGAGCGCTTCCGACCGCGGCTGCTCGCCGAGCCTGGTGAGGGCGGCGAGGTCGTCTTCGCTCGGAGCAGCACCACCGTCGACTCCCCTGGTGGCACAGCCCTTCTCGACGCCGGCGAGGCCGCCGGCGTCCTCATGCCGAGCGGGTGCCGCATGGGCATCTGCCACGGCTGCGTCGTCCCGCTGCTGGCCGGGCGGGTCCGCGACCTGCGCACCGGCGACGTCCACGGCGAAGAGGGCGACCTCGTCCAGACCTGCATCTCGGCTGCGGCCGGCCCCGTCGAGCTCGACCTCTAGGAGGAGGAACGCATGAGCAAGACCACGCACCTGAACGAGGCCCAGGTGGCCGAGATCGGCCGCGAGCTCGACGCGATCCGCGATGAGTTCCTCGACAAGCGCGGCGCGTCCGACGCGGCGTACATCCGCAAGGTCATCAAGGCCCAGCGCCTGCTCGAGACCGGCGGCCGCGCCGCCCTGTTCGCGAGCCTGTTCCCGCCGGCCTGGCTCGCCGGCACCACGATGCTCAGCTTCTCGAAGATCCTCGAGAACATGGAGATCGGGCACAACGTCCTGCACGGCCAGTGGGACTGGATGCGCGACCCGGAGATCCACAGCACCACATGGGAGTGGGACAACGCCACCCCCGCGAAGGACTGGAAGAACAGCCACAACAACATGCACCACACCTGGACCAACGTCGTCGGCAAGGACCGCGACGTGGGCTACGGCGTGATCCGCGTGGCCGAGGACGAGCCGTGGAAGGTCCACCACCTCGCCCAGCTGCCGATGACGATGGTCCTGTCGGCGTTCTTCCAGTACGGCATCGCGATCTACGACGCCGAGGTCGAGCTGGTGTGGCGCAAGGAGAAGCCGGTCTCCTCAGCCGTCGAGCACCTCAAGGGCGTCTGGAAGAAGGTCCGCCCGCAGGTCGCCCGTGACTACGTCTACTGGCCGCTCATCACCGGCCCCAACGCGATCACCACCTTCACGGCCAACGCCGCGGCCAACTTCGCGCGCAACGTGTGGAGCCACACCGTGATCTTCTGCGGCCACTTCCCGGACGGCGTCACGCAGTTCAGCGAGGAGCAGATCGAGGGCGAGACGCGCGGCGACTGGTACCTGCGCCAGCTGCTCGGCTCGGCGAACCTGGAGGGCGGTGACTTCTTCCACCTCATGACCGGCAACCTGTCGTTCCAGATCGAGCACCACCTGTTCCCCGACCTGCCGAGCAACCGGTACAAGGAGATCGCGCCGAAGGTCCAGGCGCTGTGCGAGAAGTACGACCTCCCGTACACGACCGGGCCGCTCGGGAAGCAGTACGCCACCGTGCTGCGCCGCATCGCGCGGCTCTCGCTGCCGACGCCGGTGCGCGAGGTCGTCGCGCAGGAGGCGAAGACCCGGCTCGCCGCGTAGCCGCTGCTCCAGCCGCCCGGGGATCGTGCCGAGACGAGAGTGTGATCCCTGAGCAGACGTCGTACAGCAGCCCGCTGCTGCCGTACGACCTGGTCGGCCGCCCGGAGGACCCTGACCTCAAGCGGCTGGCCCGGCTCGCCGCGCTGCTGTGCGGGGTCCCGAACGCGACGGTGAACCTCCTCGACGACGAGCAGCAGCACTGCATCGCGACGCAGGGCTTCGCGCGGACGACCACCACGCTCGCGGAGTCGATGTGCGGCCGGACGGTGCTGCTCGACGAACCGGTCTACCTCCCGGATGCTCGGGAGGACCCGCGCTTCGCGTCGCACCCGCACGTGACCGGGGAGCTCGGCAGCATCCGGTTCTACGCGGCCAGCCAGCTGCGCACGCCCACCGGCGACGTCGTGGGCACCCTCTGCGTGTTCGACGAGGAACCGCGCGAACTGGACGAGGGGCAGCGCGAGGCGCTCGACGGCCTGGCGGTGCAGGCCGCGCAGGTCCTCGAGCAGCGCGCGGAGAGCAAGCGGCTGTCCGACAGCAACAAGGAGCTGCACCGCAGCAACGCCGACCTCGCCGCGTTCGCGGCGCGGATCGCGCACGACCTGCGGAACCCGATCGCGGCCACCCGCGGCTTCCTCGCCCTCGCCCAGGGCCCGTTCGGCGCCGACCTCGGCGGCCGCGCCCGCGAGTGCGTCGTCCACGCCGACAGCGCGGTGGAGCGGATGGCGACGCTGGTGGACGACCTGCTGGCGTACGCGAACGTCGGTGCGAAGCCGCGCTGCGAGCAGGTCGACGTCGGCGACGTCGCCGCTGCCGTTGCCAGCGACGTCCAGGCGCTCGCGACCGCCACCGGCGGGACGGTCGAGCTCGGTGCGCTGCCGGTGGTGGAAACCGACCCCACGCTGCTCCGCCAGCTGCTGCAGAACTTCGTCACCAACGGCTTGAAGTACTCCCGGAACGACGTCCCGCCGCACGTCCTCGTCAGCGGCAGCAGCGACGGGGACGGCTGGTGGGTGGCGGTGCAGGACAACGGCCGCGGGATCGCGGCGGCCGACCGCGACCACGTGTTCGACCTGTTCGTGCGCCTGCCGGACGGCCAGGACGTGAGCGGGAGCGGCATCGGACTGGCCACCTGCGCCCGGATCGCCGACGCGCTCAACGCGAGCATCGACATCACCGACAGCCCGGGCGGCGGCACCACCTTCACGATCCGCGCGTAGCCGCACCTGCCGGGGGGCACCCTCGCTGCATGGCACCCGACCCCCGCCCGCACGAGGACGACGTCGACCCGGACGACGGGCAGGCGCTCTCCCGCGCCACCGGCGGGGTGCAGGACGCGGACGAGCCGGACCATGGCAGCACGACCGGCACGGGCGAGAGCGGCGAGTTCGTCGGCCGCGTCGCCGGCCAGGACGTCGGCTACGCCGAGGAGCAGGGCGGCGAGCGCCGCGCGACGTGGGAGGCCGAGCAGGAGTCCTGAGCTCGGGGGCGAACTCTCCTGGAACCACCCCCGCCTGCAGGAGTCCCCATGCGCGCACGTTCCCTGTCCGCCGCTGTCGCCCTCACCGTGCTCGGCGCGCTGGCAGCCACCGGCGGCAGCACCGCCTCCGCGGGTGAGCGCACGGCCACCGCGCACCGCGCCGGGGCCAAGTCCGCGCCGGCCGCGAAGGCTCCGGTGGTCAAGGAGTCCCGGCTCGGGCACGGCGCCGGCGAGCCCACGCTGGGCATCACCCGCGACGGCGCCGTCTACGTGACCGCGAGCAGCGGCTGCGTCACCTCGTGCGCCGGGTCGGAGGAGTCGCTCGAGACCGTGGCGCCCGGGGGCCGGGCTGTCCTCGCGACGCGGGACGGCGGCAAGAGCTGGCAGGACGTGGGCCCCGGAGCCGCCGGCATCAGCCCGCACGCGGTCTCGCTCGACCCGTACCTGTACGTCGACACGACCGGCGACGGCCAGCGCATCTTCGACGTCGACCTGAACCTCGCCTGCGCCGAGCTGTCGTACACCGACGACGGCGGCAAGCAGTGGATCACCAACCCGATCGCCTGCGGCGAGCCGGTCAACGACCACCAGACGCTGTTCACCGGTCCGCCGGTGACGAGCCCGACGATCGGCTACCCGAAGGTCGTGTACTACTGCTTCAACCACCCGGCCGTGACCAAGTGCAACAAGTCGCTGAACGGCGGCCTGACGTTCATCACCACGACGGACGTGCTCGGCCCTGACTGCGGCGGCCTCAACGGCCACGGTGTGACCGATGCGAAGGGCGTCATCTACCTGCCACTCGGGTCCTGCGGCGAGCCGACGCTGGCGATCAGCCGCGACGAGGGCGCCAGCTGGTCGATGGTGCGGACGTCGACCCTCAAGGCGGACAACGGCGGCGACCCGAGCGTCGGCGTCGACAGCAAGGGCAACCTCTACTACCTGTTCGTCGACACCGAGCGCCTGCCGCGGCTCACGACGTCCAAGGACGGCGGCAGGACCTGGAGCGCGCCGCTGAACGTCGCAGCGCCCGGCGTCAAGGCCGTCAACCTCGCGACGCTCGACGTGGGTGCGCCCGGCAAGGTCGCCATCGCCTACTACGGCACCACGTCCGAGGAGCGGAGCGCGTTCTGGAACGGCTACCTCGCGGAGGGTGTGGGCGTCCTGAGCGGCAAGCCGCTGTTCTACAGCGCGTCGGTGAACAACCCGCGCAACCCGCTCAAGTCCAAGGGCTGCGGCCCAGGTCGGTGCGGCCGCGTCCTGGACTTCATCGACGTGGAGATCGGTCCGGACGGCACGCCGTGGGCCGCGTACGTCGACGCCTGCGCCGCGTTGTGCGAGAAGACGGGCGAGGAGAGCATCCACGACAACGAGGGCCTCGTCGGCCGGCTGGTCGGCGGTCCGCGCCTCGACCGCTGAGTGAGCAACGACGCAGCGTGACCGCCGCCGCGTCGGGCACGACGAAGAGGTGACTCGTCTGCTCGCCCTGCTCGGGGCTCTGCTCGGCCTGCTCGCGGCCTGGGCCCGCCGCACCCGTACGCAGCCACCGATGCCCGGCATCGAACCGGACGAGCGGCGGGAGGTGCTGGCCGACGACGGCACGCGGCTCAACGTCGAGATCGGTGGGCGGACCGGCAGCGAGCTGACGGTCGTGTTCGTGCACGGCTTCCTGGCGCGCGCCGGCGAGTTCGACCCGCAGTGGGAGTCCGTCCTCGGCCGGGCACGGCTGGTGCGGTACGACCACCGCGGGCACGGCCGCTCCGGACCGTCGCGCAAGGCCACCGACATCGACCAGCTCGGCCGGGACCTCGGCCGCGTCCTCGACGAGGTCGTCCCGACGGGGCCTGTCGCGCTGGTCGGCCACAGCATGGGCGGCATGACCGTCATGGCGCTGGCCGAGCAGCGACCGGAGCTGTTCGGCGACCGCGTACGGGGCGTCCTGCTGCTCGCAACCGGCGCCGGCCACGACATCCCCGGGCACCCGTTCGAGAACGCCGCCCGCTTCGTCGGCCGGCGCAAGCTGCTCGCTCCGTCCCTGCTGGTGCTGCGCCTGCTCGCGCCGCTGCACGAGGCACTGCGGCCACGCAGCACCTGGCTGATGCGGCGGGCCGTCCGGTTCCTGCTGTTCGGCAGCCAGGACGCGACGAAGCCGCTCGTCGCGCAGGTCCAGCAGATGCTCGAGGAGACGCCGCTGACCACAGCCGCGTCGCTGCACGGCGCGCTGCTGCGACACGACAAGCGGGACGCGCTGCGGGTGCTGCGCGCGGTGCCGGTGGTCGTCGTCGGCGCGCAGGACGACCGGCTGACGCGGGTCGAGCACTCGTACGCGATGGCCGAGGACCTCGGCCCGGCGGCGGAGCTGGTCGTGGTGCCGGGCGCGGGCCACGCGCTGAACCGGTCCCGCCCGCAGGACGTGAACGCGGCGCTGCACCGGCTGCTCGACCGCGTCGGGGCCGACGCCGAGGCTGTTGCCTGAGCACACGCCGGACGGCCGCTACGTCGTGGTCGACGGGCGGCGCTGGCGCGCGACCGACCCTGAGATCCCGCAGGACGTCGCGGCGCAGCTGCGCAAGGACCTGATGAGCGCCCGCCGCGACGTCGGCGCCGCGCTCAGGGCCGCGGATCCAGTGGCGGAGAAGGCTGCGCGCGCCCGGGTGCAGGCGGCGAAGGTGGCGCTCGGTGAGCGCGGCACGCCGTGGTGGGAGCAGACGCCGGAGGAGCGACGCGCCCGCTGGGAGCAGGAGCAGCCCTAACCGCGTCCACGTCTCGGCATGCGGTCTCTGACCGCGAGGACGAACAGCCACGGCTCGAGCCGCCCGGCGACGTGGTCGAGAGACCGGACCGACCAGCCGGTACGGGTGAGGACCTCCCGCAGCGCGGGCTCCCGCCAGTAGGTGAAGTGCCGCGGCACGTCCAGCTTCGCGCTGGACCAGGCGGAGTCGTCACCCTAGCGGTCGGCGGCCGCCTGATACGCCGCCAGCGTCACGTCGCCCGGATCGCTCACGAGGCGATCCTGCACGCGCGACGCGGCGGCCGGACCCGCAGGTCCGACCGCCGCGTCCGCAGCGGGCTACTCGGTGCCGGTGACGGCGTACGCCTTGTCCAGTTCGACGGTGACGCGTTCGCCGGCGGTGGTCGTGATGTGGGCCTCGTAGACGCCGTCGCTGTCGGTCTCGATCCGCTCGATGGTCGCGCCCGCGTACTTCGCGAGGACGGCCGCCTTGACCTTCGCGAGGCTGTCGCCGGTCAGCGCGGTCTCGCCCGCGCCGCCACCGTCACCGCCCGGTCCGTGCCCACCGCGGCCCTGGCCGGCCTCGGTGCCGGTGACGGCGAAGGCCTTGTCCACCTCGACCGTGGCTCGCTCGCCGGCGGCCGTCGTGATGTGCGCCTCGTACACGCCGTCGGCGTCTGTCTCGATGCGGTCGATGGTGGCGCCCGCGTACGTCGCGAGGACCGCGGCCTTCACCTTCGCCAGGCTCTCGCCGGTGAGGGCGGTCTCGGCCGGACGGTCCGCGGTGCCGGCCGCCGCGCTGGCGGTCGGCGTCGGGTCGGCGGCGCTGGCGGTGCCGACGGCGGCCAGGGTGGCGCCGGTGACCAGACCGGCGGCGACGAGGGACAGGCCGGCGAGGGCCTTGCGGACGGGGAGGGTGCGGGGGTTCATGGCGTGCCTCTCGAGCTGGGGGATGGCTGCTTCTGCAGTGCAGCCACCGTCGCCCGGCGACCTGGGAGGCCGCCGCCGCCGACCTGTGCGTCCGCTGGGAGTCCCCGCGCAGCGTCCGGAGTCCTGCCACTCCTCGCGGCTGGTCGCGTACGCGCGCCGCGCAACGTCCTGGGCTGGAGCGGAGGGCGTGGGATTCGAACCCACGAGGAGCTTGCACCCCTAGCGGTTTTCAAGACCGCCGCCATCGGCCTCTAGGCGAGCCCTCCAGGCGATCGACTCTAGGACGTTCGCGCAGCTCAGCCGGGTCGACGTGAGCCGGCTTCGCTAGCCCGGCTGGTCGAGCTGACCCAGGTAGACGTGGCGCCCCCCGCGGGCCGCGTGACGGGTGAGCGTGAGCGTCACCGGGATCTCGCTGCCGTCGCGCGCGAGGGCAGGCAGGGCGAGCGGCTGGCCGAGCAGAGCGCCCTCGCCGGTGACCGCGCTGAGGGTGTAGCCGGCGAGGTGCCGCTCGCGCAGGCGACGCGGGATCACGACGAGCAGGCGCTGTCCGACGAGCTCCTCCTCCTGCCAGCCGAGGAGCGCGAGCGCGGCGGGGCTCGCCGCGACGATGCGGTTGCGGTCGTCGGCGACCAGCCAGGGCGACTCGGGCGGAGGTACGAGCGAGGCATCCCACTCCGCGGGCTCGGTGTCCGCTGCGTCGTCGCTCGTCGACGTGAGCTGCCACGGCGTCGGGCGGGCGCCGGCGGACTGCGCTGCCGCCTCGTCGCAGATCCAGCCCCGTAGCCCGAGCACCTCGGGCAGGGACGGGAACACGAGCAGGTCACCCAACGCGATCAGGTGGCGCACCGCGTCCAGCACGCCCTGGAGCAGGCCGAACTCCTCCGGTCGCGCGCGGGCGAGGCTGAGGTCGACATGCTGCGCGTCCGGGCTGGCCGCGAGCCGCAACGCCTCGGTGACGCAGGCGAGCGCGTTGCCGGCCGCGGCGACCTCGTCCAGCGTGTACGGCTGAGGGCTGCCCGACACCGACAGCAGTGCGTACTCGCGGAGCATGTCCGCCCACTGCTCGGTCGCTGCCTCGAACAGCCGCACGGGCAGCCGGAGCAGGACGATCGCCACAGCCGCAGTATGACCGCGCCGCGGAAGCACCGGCAGGCCGCCTCACAGCGCAGCGACCTGCTGCCGCGCGGGCGCCGCCGGCTCGTCCGGCCGCTCGCCGAGGCGCACGAGCGCGATCCCGGCCAGCACGAGCAGCCCGCCGACGAGCTGCACCGCGTGCGGGACCTGGCCGAGCAGCAGCCAGGCGAA
>JAODNS010000080.1 GCA_025465145.1 Frankiales bacterium | reverse complement strand
CGAGACCGGCGTCGGCGGCGAAGCCACCTTCGACCCGGCGCAGTACGGCATGGCGGCCAACTACGACGAGTCCGGCAACTACCTCTACCCGGAGGGCTTCGACCCGGACACGGGCGAGTGGCTCCCGGGCCACGAGGAGGCCCAGGCGAAGTGGGAGAAGCAGTACGCCGACGCGCAGAAGCGCTTCCAGGCCCACCAGGAGCAGATCAAGCGCATGGCGGCCGCGGACGCCGAGGCGGCCGTGCCGACCTCGTACACGTCGGTCACCGGCGAGGAGGGCGAGGAGGCTCCCGAGGGCGCCGCTGCCGCTCCGGCCGCGCCTGCCCCGTCCGGCGGCACGCTCGCCTCTGACGAGGCGCTGCAGGCCCTGCGCGAGAAGCTCTCGGGCGGCGCCAGCTAGTCCCGCACAGCTCTCGAGGAGGCCTCACCCGGTTCGCCGGGTGGGGCCTCCTCTGCGGTGCGGTGCCGTTCGCGCGACACCGAGCCCGCGCGCTGCGACAACCCGCCAGCCCGCTCCCGTACGCGCAACACCCAGGCCCCCGCCCCCGCCCGGAACCCAGAACATCCATCTGCGGCGCGCCCCCGTGCCCGGCCGCCACGACACGCGGCCGGCGGCCAGAGGAAGTTCGACGGCTGTCCACAGCCCTGACAGGACCCCGCTTCGAGGCGTGCGGACTTCTGCTTCCACGCCGAGCGGCCGGTGGTCGAGGTGGACGGCCGGCGCTGGCACCCGGACCCCGCCGTCGACAGGGAGCGCGACAACCGGCTCGCCGAGCTGGGGTGGCGGGTCCTCCGCTTCACCTGGGCGGATGTGGTGCACCGACCGGAGGTCGTGGTGGCCGCTGTGCGGGCCGCCCTGGCCGCCGGCACGCAGAACATCCAGGCGGGTGCGGCTGTGCTGCCCGCGGCTGCGTGGGCGCACGAGGCGCCGAAGGCTGGATGTTGCACGTTCCGCAGCAGGTGCCGCGGGCTACAGGCCGGTGCAGGGCTGCAGCGGCGCGGCCCGGTGGGGTCGTCGCCTAGCCTCGCGTCCGTGCTGAAGATCGGGCTCACCGGCGGGATCGGCTCGGGCAAGTCCAGCGTCAGCCGGCTGCTCGCCCAGCGCGGCGCCGTCGTCATCGACGCGGATCGCATCGCCCGGCAGGTCGTCGCCAAGGGCACGCCGGGGCTCCAGCAGGTCGTCCAGCAGTTCGGCGAGCGGGTGCTCGAGGACGGCGAGCTCGACCGGGAGGCCCTGGGCCGCATCGTCTTCGCTGACCCGGAGCAGCTCGCCCGGCTCAACGCGATCGTCCACCCGCTCGTCGGCGCGGAGACCGCGCGGCAGACCGAGGCCGCCGGAGACGCCGCCGTGGTCGTGTACGACGTGCCGCTGCTGGTCGAGAACGGGCTGCAGGCGCTGTACGACGTGGTGGTCGTCGTGGCGGCGCAGCCGGCGACGCAGGTGGCCCGGCTCGTCGAGCAGCGGGGGATGAGCGAGCAGGCCGCGCGAGCGCGGATCGCCGCGCAGCTGCCGCTCGCCGACAAGCTGGCGGTGGCCACGTACGTGATCGACAACGACGGCTCGCGGGAGGCGCTGGCGCCGCAGGTGGCCGCGCTGTGGACAGCCATCAGTAGCCGAACGGCTACAACGGGTTTCGACTCCGGAGTGCCCGGGTAATCCGTAGCGTCCCGTTCGTGCCCCTCCGCGACGCCGCCGCCCGCTTCGCCCGGGAGCTGTCCATCGCCAGCGCCGCGGTGCTCCTGCTCGGCCTCGGCGCCGCCGGCCAGGGGGCATCGCCCGAGCTAAAGCGGGTCACGACGACCCTCGCCGCCGACGCCGGCCCGGCGCCGCACGCGGTCGCCCCGCAGCCGGCTCCGGTACGCGCGCGGGTCCCCGTCGCCGTCGCTCGCCGGCCGAAATCCGCCCCCGCTCCCGGGAAGGCCGCCGTCGCGGCCGAATCCGCCCCGCCCGTCGCGCGCTGGCTGCCGACCGGCACCGGCATGTGGATCCACGACTGGAGCCGTACCGAGGGCGGCCACGCGCCGCAGGTCGTGGCCCGCGCGCAGGCGGCCGGCCTCACCCACTTGTTCGTCCAGACGGGCAGCAGCAAGAAGGGCTGGATCGGCCAGCCGGTGCTCAGCCAGCTGCTCCCCGCCACCGCGGGCACCGACCTCAGGGTCGTCGCCTGGGACTTCCCGAAGCTGGTCGACCCCGAGGACGATGCGCGCCGGCTGGCCAAGGCCGCGTGGTGGCGCCGGCCGGGCGTGCCGATGGTCGCCGCGGTGGCCCCCGACATCGAGACCCTCGCCGAGGGCACCCACGCCAGCCGGGACTCGATCAACCGGTACTACCGGACGCTCCGCCAGGCGCTGCCGGCGCGCGTCGCGATCCTGTCGACGGTCCCGTGGCCGAGCGAGAAGCGGATCAACAGGTACCCGTACACCCGCACCGCCCGGTACGCGGACGCCTTCATCCCGATGGCGTACTGGTACAACCGCTCGCCCTCCGTGGTGACGGCGACCTCGATGGCCGTCCTCCGGCAGTTCGGCAAGCCGGTGTTCCCGGTCGGCCAGGGCTACGACGGCCGGCTCGACGCGCCGTACCTCGCCCCGGACCCCGCGCCGGGCAGGAGCGTGGACGCGTTCGTACGGACGGCGCGCGCGTCCGGCGCGAGCTCGATCAGCCTGTGGTCCTGGCAGACGACCGGGGCGCAGCAGTGGAGCGCGCTGCACCGCGCGTCGGCGACGTACGCGCCGCCTGCTCCCGCGCCGGTGGTGCAGCCCACGCCGGCGACTCCGTCCAGCCCGGCGCCGAAGACCAAGGCGAGCAAGCCGGGCTGGCACCCGGGCAAGGGCCGCTGACCCGCGTTCTGTCATACCCGGACGTACCGTGGACCGGTGCCCGCTCCCATAGCTCACGCGCACGCCGCGAAGCCGATCGTGCCGCGGCTGGCGACCGACCTGCGCCGCTCCACGCGCCGGTTCGAGGTCGTCAGCGACTTCGAGCCCTCGGGTGACCAGCCGGCGGCGATCCAGGAGCTGGAGCGGCGGCTGCAGGACGGCCAGCCCGACGTCGTGCTGCTCGGCGCGACCGGCACCGGCAAGAGCGCGACGACCGCGTGGCTGGTCGAGAAGGTGCAGCGCCCGACGCTCGTCATGGCGCCCAACAAGACGCTCGCGGCGCAGCTCGCCAACGAGTTCCGCGAGCTGCTCCCGCACAACGCGGTCGAGTACTTCGTCAGCTACTACGACTACTACCAGCCCGAGGCCTACGTCCCGCAGACGGACACCTACATCGAGAAGGACTCCTCGATCAACGAGGAGGTCGAGCGCCTCCGGCACAGCGCGACCATGTCCCTGCTGACCCGCCGCGACGTCATCGTGGTGGCGTCGGTGTCCTGCATCTACGGCCTCGGGACGCCGCAGGAATACGTCGACCGCATGGTCCGGCTGCGGGTCGGCGACACGATCGAGCGCGACACGCTGCTGCGCAAGCTCGTCGACGTCCAGTACACGCGCAACGACCTCGCCTTCACCCGCGGCACGTTCCGGGTGCGCGGGGACACGGTCGAGGTCTTCCCCGTGTACGAGGAGCTCGCGGTCCGCGTCGAGATGTTCGGCGACGAGATCGAGCGCGTCATGACGCTGCACCCGCTCACGGGCGAGGTCGTGGAGGAGCACGAGGAGGTCTTCATCTTCCCAGCCACGCACTACGTCGCCGGGCCGGAGCGCATGGAGCGCGCCATCGCCGGCATCGAGCTCGAGCTGCAGGACCGGCTGGCCGAGATGGAGCGGCAGGGCAAGCTGCTGGAGGCGCAGCGGCTGCGGATGCGCACCACCTATGACGTGGAGATGATGCGGCAGGTCGGCTTCTGCTCCGGCATCGAGAACTACAGCCGGCACATCGACGGCCGCGCGCCCGGCACCGCCCCGCACACGCTGCTCGACTACTTCCCCGAGGACTTCCTGCTCGTCCTGGACGAGTCGCACGTGACGGTCCCGCAGATCGGCGCGATGTATGAGGGTGACCGGTCCCGGAAGACGACCCTCGTCGACCACGGGTTCCGGCTGCCGAGCGCGATGGACAACCGCCCGCTGAAGTGGGAGGAGTTCCTCGAGCGCGTCGGGCAGACCGTCTACCTGTCGGCGACCCCTGGCGCGTACGAGATGTCCCGCGTCCGCAACGACGTGGTCGAGCAGGTCATCCGCCCGACCGGCCTGGTCGACCCCGAGATCGTCGTGAAGCCCACCAAGGGTCAGATCGACGACCTGGTGCACGAGATCCGGGTGCGCGCGGAGAAGGACGAGCGGGTGCTCGTCACCACGCTGACGAAGAAGATGTCCGAGGACCTGACGGACTACCTGCTCGAGCTGGGCATCCGGGTCCGGTACCTGCACTCCGAGGTCGACACCATCCGCCGCATCGAGCTGCTCAAGGAGCTGCGGATGGGGGAGTTCGACGTGCTGGTCGGCATCAACCTGCTGCGCGAGGGCCTCGACCTGCCGGAGGTCTCGCTCGTCGCGATCCTCGACGCCGACAAGGAGGGCTTCCTGCGCAGCGGGACGTCCCTCATCCAGACGATCGGCCGCGCCGCTCGCAACGTCAGCGGGCAGGTGCACATGTACGCCGACACGATCACGCCGTCGATGGCGAAGGCGATCGACGAGACCGCGCGACGCCGCGCCAAGCAGGTCGCCTACAACCTCGAGAAGGGCGTCGACCCGCAGCCGCTGCGCAAGAAGATCGCGGACATCCTCGACCAGATCGTGCGCGAGGACCCCGACCTGGTCGGCGGCAGCGGGCGGGCGCAGTCTCGCGGCAAGGCACCGGTGCCGGGGATGTCGAGCAAAGGCAGCGCGGGCACCCATGCGAAGCAGCTCGCCGGGATGCCACGGGCCGAGCTGGCGCAGCTCATCCAGCAGCTCCAGGACCAGATGCACGAGGCGGCGCGCGAGCTGCAGTTCGAGCTCGCCGCGCGGCTGCGTGACGAGGTCGGCGAGCTGAAGAAGGAGCTGCGCGGGATGGACGCCGCGGGCGTGCGGTGAGCCGGATCGTCGCGGTCAGCCGCAGCGACGAGCACGTGTTCAGCCAGACGCCGCGGACCGAGGTGCGGCTGGTCGAGGGGCTGGGCGTCGAGGGGGAGCGCACGCGGGTTGCCGCTCGTGCCCGTGTGACCAGTTCGTCATCGGCACGACGAGGAGCCCGGAGTAGACTTGGCGCCGTCGGAGGGGAGTATCCCTACTGCGTCGTGTCGTCAGCACGGTCCTGATCTCGAGGGGCCCGGCGCGCCGGCCCTGCACCTGGGGCGGGAGAGACCTCCGGTCGGCCCATCGCGCCCACCGGAGGAACACCGTGCTCGACGTCCACCCCTACACCTGGTTCGCCACGATCGGCGCGCTGCTGCTGCTGCTCGGCTACGACCTGTGGATCGCCCATCGCAAGGGGCCGCACGTCATCACGCCCGGCGAGGCCACCCGCTGGGTCCTGTTCTACGTCACGCTCGCCATCGCGTTCGGCGCCGGACTCTGGTTCTTCGGCGGCCACCAGGCCGGCGCCGAGTTCTTCGCCGGATACATCACCGAGTACTCGCTGAGCGTCGACAACCTGTTCGTCTTCGTCATCATCATGGCCACCTTCAAGGTGCCGGCGGCCTTCCAGCACAAGGTGCTGCTGTTCGGCATCGTGCTGGCGCTCGCGCTGCGCGGCGTCTTCATCGCGGTCGGCGCGGCAGCGATCGAGCGGTTCGTCTTCACCTTCTTCATCTTCGGCGCGTTCCTCGTCTTCACCGCGTACAAGCTCGCCACCGCTCATGACCAGGAGGGCGAGAGCGAGTCGAACGCCTTCGTGAAGCTGATGGAGCGGGTGCTCCCCACGACGCCGGACTACGACGAGGCGAAGGTCCTCACGCGCGTCGACGGCAAGCGCGTCGTCACGCCGATGCTGCTGGTGATGATCGCGATCGGATCGACCGACCTGCTGTTCGCGCTCGACAGCATCCCGGCGATCTTCGGGCTGACGCAGGAGGCGTACATCGTCTTCACGGCCAACGCCTTCGCGCTGATGGGCCTGCGGCAGCTGTACTTCCTGCTCGACGGGCTGCTCGACCGGCTCGTCTACCTGTCGAAGGGGCTGGCGATCATCCTCGGCTTCATCGGCCTGAAGCTCATCTTCCATGCCGCGCACGAGTACTCGTGGGGGAAGAGCTGGGCGCCGGACATCGGCACCTTCACCTCGCTCGGCGTCATCATCGCCGTGCTCGCGGTCACGGTCGTCGCGTCGCTGGCCAAGACGAAACGGGACCCGTCGGCAGCGAAGAGCCTGCCGAAGCTCGACGCCTGACCGCGTTGCCTGGTCCGCCGTCACCCGGTCACACGGTGATGAACAACTAGGCCTGGTCGGCCTTCGCTGCCGGGTACTCGTGCCGGCTCGCGTACCCGTCCAGCACCTCGTGCAGCCGGGTCAGCAGCGCGCACGACTCCTCGCTGACCTCGCCGGCTCCGGCCGCCTCGGGGTGCTGCGACGCCGCGCGCGCCTGCGCGAACAGCTCCTGCGCATCCGGTCCCTCGGCGCCCGCGCGCGGCCGGCTGCCGTGCGGGGGCAGCTCGTCCGCGAGCCGGCGCAGCGCCATCTCGAGCGCCTTCTGGTGCCGGTGCAGCGGCTGGCCCTCGTCGTCGGCGAAGTGGCCCGCGACCCACAGGCTCGTCGCGCCGCGCATGAGGGCCACCACGGACTCGTCGTGCTGCGGGTGGAAGTAGTGCAGCACCGGGAAGCGCTGCAGGTGCTGGCGGGCCGCGATGACGTCACGCCGCACGGCCTCGAGCACGGCGGCTCCGTCCATGGCCAGCAGCTCGGCGGCGCCCTCGGGGGTGTCGGCGCCGAGGTCGGCGACCGCCTGGTTCGCCGTGCGGAGCTCGCTGACGAGGGTGTACATCGCGGGCAGGTAGCCGAGCGTGGCCGTGAGCACGCCGAGACCCGAGCCGGCCTCCACGACGGTCAGCAGCCGGACGACCGCAGACTGCCCGACCACGTCGCCGAAGCCGAGGGTGAGCAGCGAGGCGCCGCTCAGGTACAGCGCCGAGCCGAGTCCGCGGTCGGTGAAGCGGGCGTCCGAGGAGTACGCGAGGCCACCCGCCTCGGGCAGGTACAGCAGCGCGAAGCCGACGACGAGGACCACCAGCCACACGACGGTCGTCAGCACGACAGAGAGCGGCCCGCTCGTGCGCATGGCGCCGGTACGGACGCGGCCAGGGGCGCGGCGGGCGGCCGCCCACAGCCCGCGGGAGAGGAGCCGGTTCACGACCCCGGAGGACGACGGCAGCAGCACGGTGCGGAACACGTCCACGCCCGTCGCCACGATCATGAGCGTTCCGAGGACGTACGCGAGGGCGGCCACGAGAAGGCGACGCTAGCCGCAGTCGGGCACCATGCGTCGGTGGACCTCTCGTACCTCCCCGACCCGGACGCGCACCCGTCGACGCTGCTGTACACGTTCGGAGGTGGCCAGCCGGTCCAGCAGGTGCGACCGGGGACCACGGTCCGCACCTGGACGCGGAACTGCTTCGCCGGTGCCGTGTCCTCGACCCGGGACCTGGTGTCGCAGGTCTGCGACCCGCGCTACCTCAACCCGCAGACCGGGCCGTTCTTCGTCAAGGGCGCCGAGCCGGGCGCCGGGGTGCGGCGGGGGCAGCGGGGGCAGCGGGGGCAGCGGGCACCTAGCGTCAGCGCCGTGCTGTCGCGTCGCGTCCCCCTCGTCGCCGCACCGGCGTTGCGATCGCGGCGCTCGGCCTCGCGCACCCGGTGTTCCTCACGCCGGACACGGCCGACCGCTGGCAGCTGACGCACCTGCTGCTGCTGCCCGCGTTCCCGCTGCTGGCCGGTCGTTCCTGTGGCTGCTGCGGACCGAGCGCTCCCTCCTCGGCTGGGTCGCGCGCATCGCGGCGTACGGGTACGCGGTCCTCTACGGCGCGCTCGATGCGATCGCCGGCATCGGCGCCCCGCAGCAGGTGCGCAACGCGCCGCGGCCACCCATCGGCGACCTGTACGAGATCGGCGACCGGCTGGGACACCTCGGCGTCGTGCTGCTCGCCGTCGCGGGCCTGCTCACCGGTCTGCTGCTCTGGCTGCGTGGTCGGTCGCCGCTCGCGCTGGCCGGGGGAGCGGTGGTCGCCCTCGCGTGCGTCCCCTTCTACCGGCACCACGTGTTCCCGCCGCGCGGCGTGCTGGCGCTGGTGGTGGTGGGCGTCGGGCTCGCGCTGCTGGCCGCGGCGCAGGAGCGCCGGGTCTAGTCGGTACGGCGCGCGCGGGCGAGCGCCTTCGCACCCACTACTGCGGCCGCCACGAACGGCCCGGCCACGAGCACCGGGTCCATCCACTGGTGGTTGGTGTCGGAGCGCTTGCGGCCGAACCGCGAGCTGAGCCCTGAGCGCGTGAGCTCGGACGTGATGCCGGTCTCGGTGATCGGGTTGTCGGGGTGCAGCCTGACGATCGACATGAGGTGCGCGCCGGTCGCCTCGACGCGGTCGGCGGCAATGAGCATCAGCCAGTGCGCGGCGCGCGCCTCACTGTACTTCGCGTACGCGTGCTTGCGGATCGCGCCGGACAGCCCGCGCCTGGGCTGCGCGGTGCCGAACACCGGGGTGACGAACGCGTGCTCGATCGAGCGCTCGCGCGACTCGCCACCCGGCTGGCGCTCGGGGAACTCCCAGCGCGCACCAGTCAGGTCCTCGCGCAGCGAGAGCTCCGGGAACTGCGGCCGGTCAGCCCGGTCCAGGTCGGCGCCCCAGCCGGGGATGCGGGCGCGCAGCTGCTCCGACGTCTCGCGGCGGGCGACGTCGTGCGGCGTGTACGCGTGCGGGGTGCGGTCCATGTCGGCGTCCTCTCAGGCCGCGGAGGGGATGACGAGCGGCTTGATGATCCCGTCGAGCTTGGCCGAGAACACGTGGTAGCCCTCGGCGATGTGCTCCAGCGGGAACCGGTGCGTGACCAGCTCGCTCGGCTTCAGGTGGCCGTTGCGGACGTGCTCGAACAGCCGCGGCCACTGCCGCTTCACCGGGCACTGGTTGCCCCGGATGGTCAGCCCCTTGTTCAGCGCGTCGCCGAACTTCACCGCGCTGAAGATCGGCCCGTACGCGCCGACGACGGAGACCGTGGCGCCCTTGCGCACCGAGTCGATCGCCCAGTTGAGCGCGATCGGCGAGCCGCCCTGCAGCTTGAGCTTGGCGGATGTCACGTGCATGAGCAGGTTGCCGTCCGCCTCCGCGCCCACCGCGTCGATGGCGACGTCGAAACCGAGGTGGTCGGTCTGCTTCTTCATCTCGACGACGATGTCCGGGTAGTCGGTGAAGTTGAACGTCTCGGCGTGCGCGAACTCGCGTGCCTTCTCAAGCCGGTACTCCAGGTGGTCGATCACGACGACCCGGCCGGCACCCATGAGCCAGGCCGACTTCGCCGCGAACAGCCCGACCGGGCCCGCGCCGAACACCACGACGCTGTCTCCCTCGGCGATGTCGCCGAGCTGCGCGCCGAAGTACCCGGTGGGGCAGGCGTCGGTGAGCATCACCGCGTCCTCGTCGCTCATCCAGTCCGGGATGATCGTGGGCCCGACGTCCGCGAACGGCACCCGCACGAACTCGGACTGACCGCCGTCGTAGCCGCCGCACGTGTGGCTGTAGCCGTAGATCGCGCCGACGGCGGTGGCGTTCGCGTTCACGTTGTGGCAGTTGCTGTAGAGACCCCGCGCGCAGTACCAGCACGAGCCGCAGAAGATGTTGAACGGCACCATCACCCGGTCGCCGACCGCGAGGTTCTGCACCGACGAGCCGACCTCGTGCACGACGCCGATGAACTCGTGGCCGAACGTGTGGCCGATCCGGGTGTCCGGCATCATCCCGTGGTACAGGTGCAGGTCCGATCCGCAGATCGCGCCCATCGTCACGCGCACCACGGCGTCGTTCGGGTGCTCGATCCGGGGGATCTCCTTGTTCTCCACGCGGACCTTGTACGGCCCGCGGTAGACCATGGCGCGCATCGGCGTCCCTTCCGGCGGACGGGGAGTGCTGGTCCGGCCGGGCTTTCCGCGGAGGGTCGGCTCAAACGCCGCCGCTACAGGGGGAAGGCGCTGCCCGTGCCGTCGTCCAGCGCGTCCGCGAACCGGCCCGGCGTCAACCCGAGCCAGGTCGCGTACATGGCCGCCGCCAGCACCGGGACCGGCAGCAGGAACCAGACGGAGACGACGAGCGCGAGGACGACGGCGAGCACGGCGGCGAGCGCCAGCAGTGCGAGCACGGCGCGCCGGGTCGCACTCACCGATCAGTCCGCCTGCGGCAGATCGGCGCGCGCCGCTGCGGGACCGGTTGACGGCGCCGGCCGCCGCGGGTCGCGCACACCACCGGCATCGGGTCCGTCGTCGCGTCGCGGGGTCGTGCTGCTCAGCAGCCGGAGCTGCTTGCGGAGCATCTTCCGTCGCCCGCGCGGCTCCGTCGCCGCCTGCTCGTACAGGAAGCGGCGCAGCTGCAGGGAGGTGTCTACGCGCTGAGCGTGCGCGGCGGTCGAGACCGTGTCAACGGCGGACGCCAGCGCGGGGTCAGTCGGCGATGTAGCCGGTTGCCGGGTCGATCATCGTCAGGAAGCTGCGGATGCTGTCGACGTGCTGCTCCACCGGCTGGTCCGCCGGTGCGCTCGAGCCGGAGCCGTAGCCCGCGTTGCGGCCGCTGACCCAGTCGTAGTCGGTCCCGCCGCCCCTGCTGCGGCGGACCTGGAAGGTCTCGCCGTCGACGTCGAGCGTGTGCAGCAGCGGGCCGGGCTCGCTGTCGGGTCCGACGTAGAGGCCGGGTACGGCGGCCTTCGGGCTGACCTGACCCCCGCGGCGCTCACCACGGACGTCAGCTGGGTGGGACGCTTCGTCCATGTGGCGCACCGTGTGGCGGTACCTGCGCTACTGGCCCACGAGCTGGCTCGCGGTGCCGGTCGGGATGGCGCTGTCGTTCGCGACCGGCATGCTCATCGGCGTGGTGGTGCTGGACCGCGCCGCGTCGGACGCTGTGCCGCTCTCCGTCGCTCTCGCCGTCGGCAGCGGGCTGGCGCAGGCGTACGGGGTGCTGTGGCCGAAGCAGCCGAGGAGGCCTGCCTGGCCGCAGAACCCGCCGCCGCCCGGCCGACCCGACTGATCGACCGGTCAGCGCCGCCACAGCAGGTGGTGGACGACGCCGCTCGGACTCGGGACCTCCTCGCGGTGGAACCGGTCGTCCAGCTCGGCCGGCGCGTGCCAGAGACGGCTGCCCGACCCCAGCTCGATCGGGCACACCGTGACGTGGAGGGTGTCCACGAGGTCGGCATCCAGGAACTGGCGGATGCTCGTCGCTCCGCCGCCCAGGCGCACGTCCTGCCCCTGGGCGGCTGTCTTCGCTGCCGACAGCACCTCGGCCGGCTCGTCCGACACGAAGTGGAACGTGGTGTCGGCGAGAGCGAAGGACGGCCGCGGGTGGTGCGTCAGGACGAACACCGGGGTGTGGAACGGCGGCTCCTCGCCCCACCAGCCCTTCCACTCCTCGTCCTGCCACGGTCCTCGCTGCGGACCGAACTTGTTGCGCCCCATGATCTCCGCGCCGATGTTGTGGCTGTAGAGCCTCATGAGGTGGTCGTCCAGCCCTCGGCTACCGCTGCCCTCGGAGCGGTAGTGGAAGCTCGCGGTGCCGAACGCCCACGCCATCAGCTCGCTCGGTTCGGCGGAGCCGAAGGGCCGCTCCATGCTCTGCCCGTCGCCGGCGCCGAAGCCGTCGGTGGAGACGGTGAAGTTCTGCACCCGTAGCAGCTGGTCCATGTCGGCTCCCTGTTCGTCGTCGTCTTCGTCCGGCTGGACCACCCGAAGGACAGCACGTCCCGGCCGCGGGCGGGGCGGCACGTCTGCTGGCAGCGAGCGAGACGGGTGCCGCGACGACTGCCCCGGCACCGCCGAGCTTCCTGTGGTCAAGCGCGTGCCCGCGGCGTACGATCGCGCGCACGGGCTGTCCGGACCTGCGCATCCCCGCGAGCGTCAGGTGCAGGCATGGCGATGGACAGCGTCAGCGGTGACGGGGCAGATCTCTCTGAGGTGCCCGACATCAGCGGTCCGCGCGTGCTCGACCTGACTCGCCGGGGAAGCCCACGCCGCTCAGCCGGTGACGTGTCCACCGTCGACGCCGGCCGCGAGCGTGCCGCGGCAGCACGCGACCGCCGCGCGGCGGCGCGCGACCTCGCCCGCGCGACGGCGTACCTGCGCGTCGCGGACCTCGACGAGCTGACCGGAGCGCTGCAGCGCTGGCCCGGCATGGTGGCGCTGCGGCGGGCGGTCAACCACGCGCAGCTGGCCGGCTGGAGCCTGGTGATCGCCTTCCTGGACGTCGACGGGCTCAAGCAGGTCAACGACCGGCACGGGCACGCGGCGGGGGACGAGCTGCTGCGTGCGGTGGGGTCCGCGCTGCGGACCAGTGTGCGCGCGGAGGACCTCGTGATCCGCTACGGGGGCGACGAGTTCGTCTGCGTGCTCGACCGCGTCGACCTGCACGACGCCCTGCACCGCATCGACGAGATGCACCTCCGGCTCGTCGAGCGGGTGCCGGACCGCGCTCTCAGCTTCGGGTTGGCCGAGCTGCGCCGCGACGACTGCGCCGAGGACGTCGTCGACCGGGCGGACCGGGAGATGTACGCGAAGCGGGCCTCCCGACGCAGTTAGTCGAGCCCCTCGGCTGATCCCCGTACGACCTGCTGCGCGACCTCGCTCAGCTTGAGGTTGCGATCCCGCGCGTGCCGGCGCAGCACCGCGAAGGCAGCCTCCATGCTGACGCCGCGCCGCTCGGCGAGCACACCCTTCGCCTGCTCGATGCCGACGCGGCTGTTGAGGGCGTTCTGCAGCTGCTCGGCGAGCATCGAGCTCCGGTGCGCCGAGCGCTGCTGGAGGATGCCGATGGTCGCCACGTCTGCCAGTGCCTGCGCGAGCCGGGCGTTCTCCGGGGCGGGCAGCACGGGCTCCGCCTGGAACAGGTTCAGCGCGCCGATCGTCTGCGCTCGCAGCCGCATCGGCACGGCGAGCACGGCGCCGAAACCGGCTTCCTGCGCGGCCGGCACGAAGACCGGCCAGCGCGCCAGGTCCGTGGCGAGGTCGCCGCTGCTGACGGGCGACGCGGTGCTGACGCAGTCGAGGCAGGGGCCCTGCTGGCTCTGGAGCTGGAAGACCTCGAGCAGCCGCGTCTCCTCGGAGGAGGACGCGACGACTGCGAGGTTGCCGCGCTGGTCGTCGAGGAGCAGCCCCGCAGCGGTGACGTCGAGCAGGGCGACAGCGGTGACCACCAGCCGGTCCAGCAGGTCGACGACGTCGTAGTCCTCGACGAGCGTGTCGGCCAGCAGCACGAAGGCCTCCACCAGCGACCGCTCGCGTGCGGCCGGGCCTGCGGGCGGGCTCTGCTCGATCATGTGTCCTCCGGCGAGAAGCGCGTGCGTCGGGCGAGGACGTCCTGCGCCAGCACCTGCAGTGGTACCCCGCTGGCGAAGGCACGCGCGCGCAGTCGTACGAGTGCCTCCTCCACGCCCACCTGGAGCTGGACCATCACCATGCCGGTGGCCTGGTGCACCTGCAGCTGGTACGCCGCCCCGCCGTCGCTGCCGCCGAGGACGTCCCGCTCGCCCGCGTCCAGGTGCAGCAGCGACAGTGCTGCCGCGTCCGCGGCGAGGAGCGCCGCGGCCAGGTCCGCCTCGGGCAGCTCGCCGGGCGTGGCCCGGTACAGGTCCATCGCGCCGAGCTGGACCGCGCCGATGCGCAGCGGGAACGCGAACAGCGCGCGGGCGCCGCCGGCCGCAGCCGAGGAGAGGAAGGCCGGCCACCGCTCGCGCGCGAAGTCGCCCGCGTCGTCCAGGTCGGGGATGAGGACGGGCGCGCCGGAGGACACGGCGTCCACGCACGGGCCCTCGCCGAGCGTGAACTGCAGCTGCTCGATGGAGGCGGAGACGTCGTCCGTCGCGCAGACCACGCCCCGGTTGCCGGTGGCGGTGACCATGGAGATGCCCGCGCCCGTCACGTCCAGCGCCACGGTGCACAGCTGGCAGATGCGGCGGGGCTGGTCGGCGCCCTCCGCGGCGGCCTCGGCCAGCAGCCGGTGCCAGGCGGCCCGATCAACCACGGCTCCACGGCCACCTGCGGCGCGACGTCATCCGCGGTCCGCCCGTACGGGCTCCAGCGTCACGCGGCTACCGCCGTCGGCGAGGACGAACCGCTCGGTGCTGTCGGGGCGGTCACCGGCGCCGATCCCGGACAGCCGCACGCGCGGCAGCGGTCCGGACCGCGTCCTGTGCCTCCTGCGACTGCCGCAGCTCGCCGCGCAGGGCGCGGGCGGAGTGCAGCGCGTTGCGCCGGGCCCGCCCTTGCAGACTCGGTACCGCCAACACGTCCCGCAGCTTTCGGACCTCCACGATCGGCTCCCTCGGACAGCGCACTGGGTGCGCGTCACCGGGAGTCTGGAGCGACGCTGAGGCGGCCACGGTACGCGCAGATCGTCCCGTCGTCACCGAGCTCGTCCCGTATCGCCTCGGGTCGAGGCGTACGAGCGGCCGGCGGCAGCGTCGCCTGCGCGCGCGAGGGCCCGCTCCGGCGCGCGCCGAGCCACGGGATGATCGACCGATGACGACCTACCTCGGCACCAAGGAGTTCGAAGGCGCGACCTTCGTCAAGGCGAGCTTCAAGGGGTCCACCTTCCGGTACTCCGACGTCAGCGGCGTGACGATGCGCGGCGTCGACGTGGACGGGCTCGACATCGACAGCCACGACCTGCTCTTCGGCAGCCTCGTCGTCAACGGCGTCGACGTGGTGCCCCTGGTGGAGGCCGAGCTCAACCGGCGGTTCCCAGGGCGCGAGCTGCAGAAGGCGCAGACGCCCGAGGCACTGCGGGAGGCCTGGGTCGCCGTGCAGGAGGCGTGGCAGACGACGGTGGCCGACACCCCGCGGGACCGGGTGGACGCCCACGTGCAGGACGAGTGGTCGTTGGCCCAGACCCTGCGCCACCTCGTGCTGGCGACGGACGCCTGGCTCCGCGGCGGCGTCCTGCGGATGTCGCAGCCGTTCCACGAGGTCGGCCAGATCTTCACGGGGGCCGAGGAGATGGGCTTCGACGTGTCGATCTTCCGAGCGGAAGCACCTGCGTACGAGGAGATCCTCGAGGTGCGCGCGGAGCGGCAGCGGATGGTGACCGACTTCCTCGCCGCGGCCACACCCGAGCTGCTCGCCGAGGAGCGCGACAACCCCTGGGGCGGCGACGACTGGCACCCCACCGTCGGCGACTGCGTCCGCGTCGTCCTGGAGGAGGAGTGGGCGCACCTGCGCTACATCCGGCGTGACCTCGCGTTGCTCGCCTGACGGCTGCGACGACCAGCACGCACCACCACGGCAGGTGCGCCCTTTCGTACGACGACTCCTGGAGCCCCGCACTGCGAGACTGGCGCGGTGACCGTGCCGACGCTGCTCGTGGTCGAGGACGACTCCGGACTGCGTGACGTGCTGTGCCGCGGCCTGCGCTCGCACGGCTTCACGGTCAGCTCGGCGAGCGACGGACGCAGCGCGCTGCGGATGACGGACCCAGAGCCGGATGCGGTCGTGCTGGACGTGGGGCTGCCCGACGGGGACGGCCGCGACGTCTGTGCAGCTCTGCGCGCTCGCGGCGTCATGAGCCCCGTGCTGTTCCTGACCGCGCGGACGGGGGTGACCGACCGGCTGAGCGGGTTCGCCGCCGGCGGTGACGACTACCTCGCCAAGCCGTTCCACCTGTCCGAGCTCGTGGCCCGGATCGAGGCACTGCTGCGGCGGCCCCCGCTGCGCGACAAGGGCGGCGTCGACGGGCTGGAGCTGGAGCCGCACGGCATGGCGCTGCGGCGTGGCGAGCAGCACGCCCGGCTGTCACCGACCGAGTTCCGCCTGCTGGCCGCGGTTCTGGCCACACCGGGAGAGGTCGTACGACGGCGGGACCTGCTGCGGGCCGGCTGGCCGGACGGCGCGATCGTCAGCGAGAACACGCTGGACCAGTACGCCGGGAAGGTGCGCCGCCGGTTGCGCGAGGTGGGCAGCGAGCGGACCCTCGTGGCGGTGCGCGGGGTCGGGTACCGGCTGTCGTGACGGCAGGGACGCTGCGCGGCCGCCTCGCCCTCGTCGCCGTCCTGGCGACCGCGGTGTGGGTGCTGCTGGCCACGGCCGCCATCGACCTGGTGCTCGTGCACCAGCTCCGGTCGCAGGCGGACGACGTGCTGCGCGCGCGGAGCGACGCCGCCGTTGCAGCGGTCGAGGAGGACGGCCCGGCCATCGACCAGGCCGAGCTGGAGAGCCCGGTGTGGGTGCTCGTCGACGGGCGGGTCGTCCGTGCTCCCGCCAGGCGTGCGCAGCTCGAGGCGCGGGTGCTGCGGCTGGCCGCAGAGGGCGCTGGGTTCCGCGACGTGGAGGGCCCGGACGTGCGGCTCTACGCGCGGCCGTTCACGACGGGCAGCATCAGCGGCGTCGTCGTCAGCTCCGTCGACCTCCACCCCTACACCCGCAGTGCCCGGCTCGTCGTCGGCGGCTCTGCCGTGCTCGCCCTGGTGCTGGTCGGCGGCGTCTACCCGATCACCCGGCAGGTCGTGGCCCGCGCGCTGCGTCCCGTCACCGACATGAGCGACAGGGCGGCGCAGTGGAGCGCGGCCGACGTGACGCAGAGGTTCGGCTTGTCCGCACGGCCCCAGGAGCTGGCCCGGCTGTCGCGCGACTTGGACGGGCTACTGGACCGGCTCGCGGCGGTGCTGCGGCACGAGCAGCAGCTGTCCGCGGAGATCTCCCACGAGCTGCGCACGCCGCTGTCGCGGATCGTCGCGGAGGTGGACCTGCTGCAGTCGACGACCAGCCAGGACCCGCAGACGGCCGCAGCGCTCACCGCCGTCGCGTCGAGCGCCGGGCAGATGGACGGGATCCTCGAGACGCTGCTGGCGACAGCTCGGGCAGCCGGCACCCAGCCGCCGGGGCGCTGCGAGGTCGAGGACGCCGTGCGGGAGGCAGTGGCGGAGGTGGGGCCGCAGGACCTCGTACGGCTCGACTCGGTCACGGGTGCGGCGGGCGTTGCTCGCCCGCTCCTGGTGCGGATGCTCGTGCCGGTGCTGCAGAACGCCGCGCGGTTCGCCCGATCGCGCGTCGAGGTGACGACGGAGTCGGGGGACGACGGGCTGCACGTCCTCGTACGCGATGACGGGCCCGGGCTGGGCGGGCTCGGTGACAGCGCGTTCGAGCCGGGGGTGCGCGGCCGTCCGGATGGCGACGGGGCGGGTCTGGGGCTCGCGCTGTCGCGCCGCCTGGCCCGGTCCTGCGGCGGCGACGTGACGGTGCGTCCGTCGGCATCCGGCGCGGTGCTGGACGTGCGGGTGCCGGCGGGCTGATCGACGTTCAGGCGCCGTTCAGGCAGACCGCTGCACCGTGCTGCCATGACGACCACGGCCGGAACCACCGCGCGCAGGATGCTCAACAAGGTCCCCGAGGTGACCGTCTACTTCTGGGTCATCAAGGTGCTGTGCACGACGGTCGGCGAGTCGTTCGCCGACTACGTCAACGAGACGCTCGGCTTCGGGCTGACGAACACCACCATCACCTTCACGTCCGCGCTGGTCGTCGTCCTCGTCGTGCAGTTCCGGCTGGACCGCTACGTGCCTGCCGTCTACTGGCTCGCCGTCGTGCTCATCAGTGTCGTGGGAACCCTCATCACCGACAACCTCACCGACGGGCACGACGTACCGCTGTGGCTCAGCACCACCGTGTTCGCCGTGCTGCTCGCAGTGGTCTTCGCCATCTGGTACGGCCGTGAGCGCACCCTGTCGATCCACACCATCATCACCACGCCGCGCGAGTCCTTCTACTGGCTCGCCGTTCTCGTCACCTTCGCCCTGGGCACGGCCGCCGGTGACTGGACCCTGGAGCTGACGGGCTGGTCGCCCGGTGCAGCCGTGCTGCTGCCGGCCGGGCTCATCCTCGCCGTGCTCGTCGCCTGGCGCCTCGGCGCCGGCCCGGTGCTGTCGTTCTGGCTGGCCTACGTCCTGACCCGCCCGCTCGGGGCGAACATCGGCGACTTCCTCGCGTCGCCGCGTGAAGACGGCGGCCTCGGACTCGGCACCCTCGGCACGTCCGTGCTGTTCCTGGGCACGATCCTCGCCGTCGTCGTCTTCCTCACGAAGACCCGCAAGGACCAGACTGCCCCTGCGTCAGGTGCGGCTCCTACCGCGGCCGCATGAACGAGAAGCCCCTCGCCGTCGACGCCGTCGGCATCACGAAGAAGTACGGCTCCCTGGTCGCCGTGAACGAGCTGTCGATGGCTGTCGCCGAGGGCGAGGTCTACGGCGTCCTCGGCCCGAACGGCGCCGGCAAGACGACGTTCCTGCGGATGCTCTTCGGCCTGATCCGGCCGGACAGCGGCACGCTCGAGATCCTCGGCAGGACCTGGCAGCAGGACGGGCCGCGTGCCCTCGACGGCGTCGCCGGGTTCATCGAGAGCCCGAAGTTCTACCCGTACCTGACGGGGCGGCGGAACCTCGAGCTCCTCGCCGGTCTCGACGGCGGCGGGGCGGCGTCCCGCATCGACGGGGCCATCGACCGGGTCGACCTGACCGGCCGAGACCGCGACAAGGTCGGCGGGTACTCCTTCGGGATGCGCCAGCGTCTCGGCATGGCCGCGGCGCTGCTGCGCGACCCCCGCCTGCTCGTCCTCGACGAGCCCGCGAACGGCCTGGACCCTGCGGGAATCCGCGACATGCGCGCGCTGGTCAAGCGCCTCGCCGCGTCGGGACTGACCGTGCTGCTCTCCTCCCACAACATGGACGAGGTCGAGGAGATCTGCGACAACGTCACGATCATGCGGACGGGCGACGTCGTCTACCACGGCACGATCGACCGGCTCCGCGAGCAGGCCCCCCAGCAGGCACACCGGATCACCACGGCCGACAACGCCGCCGCCCTGGCGCTCGGCGACGCCCACCCGAACCTCCAGATCGTCGCCCGAGACGGCGCGCTGCACGCCCGCGCCGAGCAGGCCGTCATCGACGGGTACGTCGCGCGGCTCGTTGCCGCCGGCATCGCGGTGCGCGGCCTCGCACTCGACGAGGCGCCCTTGGAGGCCCTGTTCTTCATGCTCACCGAGACCAGCCCGCAGAGCGTGCCGTCCGCGTTCGAGCCGGCGGGAGCCGTCGCATGACCACGGCCACCACAACGACTGCGCCTCGGCGAACCAAGAGCCGAGCCGCGGGCCAGCGCCGCGGGGGCATGGGCACCGCGCTGCTCTGGGAGCTCCGCAAGCTCGGGAGCCAGAGCCGGACGCGGTACACGCTGCTGGTCTGCCTGCTCGCGCCGATCGCCATCGTGGCGGTCATCAACAGCCAGCAGCGCCCACCGAAGGACACCCTCTACGGCAGGTACGTCCACGAGAGCGGATACGCGATGCCGCTGCTCGTCCTCGGATTCGCCGCGCAGTGGGTCTTCCCGCTCCTGACGAGCATCGTCGCGGGCGACATCTTCGCCAGCGAGGACCAGCACGGCACCTGGAAGACGATCCTCACCCGTTCGGTCAGCCGGAGCAGCATCTTCTGGGCGAAGACGCTCGCGTCTGCGTCGTTCGCCGGCCTCACCCTCACGGTCTTCGCGGCGAGCACGATCGCGTCGAGCCTGCTCATCGTCGGCACGCAGCCCCTCCAAGGGCTCGGCGGGCAGCTGATCCCGTCCGCGACCGCCCTGCCGCTCGTGGTCGCGAGCTGGGCCCTCGCGCTCGCGCCGCTTCTCGGGTTCACCGGCCTCGCGATCCTGCTCTCGGTCAAGAGCCGGAACCCGTCCGTCGGGATCGTCGCGCCCCTCGTCATCGGGTTCGTCATGCAGCTCGCCGGCAGCCTCGGCGGCGTCGACCTGCTCCGCCGGTTCTTCCTGACCACGCCCTTCGAGTCCTGGCACGGCCTGCTCGTCGAGCACCGCTTCTACGGGGTCATCGAACAAGGGCTGCTCGTCTCCGCCGGCTGGCTGCTCGTCTGCCTGGCCGTCGCCTACACGTCGCTGCGCCGCCGCGACATCACCGGAGGCTGACGATGTCCGCTCTGAGAACCGTCACGACCGCCGTGCTGGGTGTCGCCGCCCTCGGCGGGCTGAGCGCCTGCGGCAGCGCCGACGTCACGAAGGCCAGGGTCGAGGCATCGCTGACCCCGACGTTCACCAACCTGTACCTCCAGCAGCAGCAGCTGCTCGGCCACCCGCAGGTGACCGCGGCCTCCATGCAGGCCAGCAGCTCCTGCGACCGCGGCGGCCCGAACGTGGCCGACACCGGCGCCGGCCGCGACTGGATCTGCATGATCACCTGGAACGACGACACCGGCACCTCTCAGGAGGGCAAGTTCGAGCTCCAGGTCCACTCCAGCTCCTGCTGGACCGCCAACGGCCCGGCAAAGACCATCGGGTCCTTCACGGTCACCGACACCACGGGCCGCGAGGTGCTCAACCCCGTCAGCGCCTTCGACGGGTGCTTCG
>JAODNS010000228.1 GCA_025465145.1 Frankiales bacterium | reverse complement strand
GTGTGCATGCCGCTGCCGGGCTGGTCGCTGAAGGGCTTGGGCATGAAGCTCGCGTACACGCCCTGCGACAGCGCGACCTCCTTGATGACGTGCCGCGTCGTGAGGATGTTGTCGGCCGTCGTCAGCGCGTCGGCGTAGCGCAGGTCGATCTCCTGCTGACCGGGCGCGACCTCGTGGTGGCTGAACTCGACGGAGATCCCGAGCCGCTCGAGCATGGTAATCGCGTCGCGGCGGAAGTCCTGGCTGACCCCGTGCGGCGTCAGGTCGAAGTACCCGGCTGCGTCGACGGGCACCGGCTTCTGGCCCGGCTCCGGGAGCTCCTTGAGCAGGAAGAACTCGATCTCGGGGTGCGTGTAGAAGGTGAACCCGGCGTCCGCGGCCTTGTCGAGCGCCCGCCGCAGGACGTGCCGCGGGTCGGCCCACGAGGGCGTCCCGTCCGGCATCGTGATGTCGCAGAACATCCGCGCGGTGCCCGGCCCGGACTCGTCCTGCCGCCACGGCAGCACCTGGAACGTCGCCGGGTCCGGCTTGGCGAGCATGTCGCTCTCCTGGACCCGGGTGAAGCCCTCGATCGCCGAGCCGTCGAAGCCGATCCCCTCGGCGAAGGCGCCCTCCAGCTCGGCCGGTGCAATGGCGACCGACTTGAGGGTTCCGAGCACGTCGGTGAACCACAGCCGGACGAAACGGATGTCCCGCTCCTCCAACGTGCGGAGGACGAACTCCTGCTGCTTGTCGATGGGGCTCAGCTCCGCAGGTCAGAGGGGCGGGACAGCGAGGACGAGCTCGGGCGCACCTGTGCGGACAGATGGTGCTCCAGCATCGCAGCCACGACGACGGAGCACGTCCGCTGCCCGCTGCTCGGCATGACGTGAGCGTAGGTGCGCAATGCTTCCGCCGCGCTGCACCTGCGCCACGGCGCGTCCACCGCCTGCGGCCCGTCGTGCCCCACCCTCGTACGGCCCCCGACGTCGGTCAGCACCGGCACCAGCCTCCGCACACGCCCGGCCCCGTCACCGCAGCGGGCGGTCGGCTTCCAGCGGAAGGGCTGCTGCCGCGGCTCCGGCCGCCTGGTCGCGCTGGCGGCCCGGAGCAGGACGCAGCCGGACGGAGCGGCCGAGGCGGAGCAGCGACAGCACCGACAGACCCAGCACGACGAGCGGCAGTGCCGCCACCGCGCCGCGGTGATGCAGGACGAGCGTCGCCAGCGACAGCGCACCGGCGGCGAGTGCGGCCACCATGGCGATGCCGCCGTACAGGCTGGGCACCTCTGAGTGCGGCCAGTCGTCGTCGCGCAGCGGCTGGGGCTGGTGTCCCGTCACGCGCAGGTGCCCGACGAGGGTGCGACTGGCCCAGGGCGAGGTGCTCCGCCGCCCCAGGGCCTGGAGCCCCTGCGCCACCCCGAGCAGGACCAGCGAGTACGCCGACAGCAGGACCACCACCTGGTCGCTCATCGTCAGCTCAGCTGGCCGGAGGCCGTGGCGACCTCGGGGTCGTGGTCCGCCACCTCGGTGAACAGCTGGAGGTCGCTGCCGGGCAGCACCTCCCGGTGACGGGCCACGCCCAGCACGCCCTGCACCGCCATCCACAGCAGGGGCAGCACGCCGCCGCCGATGAACAGGACGTCACCCGGCAGGCGCATCCACTCGAGCAGCCGGCTCGGGTCGCTGGTGATGAACGACAGCGACCGCGCGTCGAAGTAGCTGTGCTCGACGGAGTGGTACAGCTGCAGCACGCCGAGGGGCAGCAGCGAGACGAAGGACATCCACGCCAGGCCGATGTTCAGCGACCAGAAGCTCGTGCGGGCGAGCCTGTCCGACCACTTGTCCTTGGGGATCAGGTAGCGCAGGGCGAACAACGAGAACGCCACGGCGAGCATCCCGTACACGCCCATCATCGCGGTGTGTGCGTGGTTCGCCGTCAGGGCGGTGCCGATCTCGTAGTAGCTGACGATCGGCAGGTTGATGAGGAAGCCGAAGACGCCGGCGCCGAGGAAGTTCCAGAAGCCCACGGCGACCAGGAACATCACCGCCCATCGGTGGGGGAACGGCGTCGTGCTCCGGGACTCCTGTCGCGCGCCGAGCCGGATGAAGCTCCACGCCTCGATGGTGAGGAACGTCAGCGGGATGACCTCGAAGGCGCTGAAGAACGCGCCCATGCTGAGCACCGACGCCGGCGTGCCGCTGAAGTACCAGTGGTGCGCGGTGCCGATGACGCCGCCCGCGCTGTACAGGATGATGTCGAGGAAGATGACCCGCAGCGCCACCTTCTCCCGGACCACGCCGAGCAGAACGAAGATGTACGCGACCATCACCGTCGTGAACAGCTCGAGGAAGTCCTCGACCCACAGGTGCACGACCATGAACCGCCAGAAGTCGGTGACCGTGTACGTGTCGCCGTGCGACGTCAGCAGGCCCGCCGAGTAGACGACGGGAAGCGCCAGCGCCGCGTAGAAGAACAGCCACGGCAGGTTCCCAGGGCTCTCGGTGGCGAGCCGCTTGCGCAGTCCGCGCCACAGCATGAGGACCCAGAACGCCATGCCGATGGTCAGCAGGACCTGCCAGAACTTGCCGAGGTCGAGGTACTCGAACCCCTGCATCCCGAACCAGCTCCACATGCCGCCGAACGCGCCGCGGATGCCGGCCACCTCACCCAGCATCGACCCGACGACGACGACGGTCAGCGCGCCCAGAAGGGCGTAGGCGAGCACGCCCTGGCCCTTGGGGTCCTTCTTCCGCGTGATCATCGGCACGAGGAAGATGCCGGCAGCGAGGAAGCTGGTGGACACCCACAGCAGCGAGAGCTGGACGTGCCAGGTCCGCACGACGTTGTAGGGCAGCCAACGGTCCAACGGGATCCCGAAGAAGCTGGTCAGATCGGCCCGGTAGTGCTCGGCCGCCGCGCCCACCAGCGTCTGCGCGAGGAACAGCCCGGCCATGACGAGGAAGAACCAGGCCGTCGCGCGCTGGGACGGCGTCAGCGCGACCGCCTGCGGCTCCCGGAAGCGCAGTTCGCGCTGGTCGCGCCCGTGCCAGCCGAGCCAATTCCAGCGGCCGAACGCCGCGAAGAGGGCGCCCGTGCCGCCGAGCAGCGCGATGAGGCTGAGGACGCTCCACACCACGACGTCCCCGGTCGGGGTGTTCGCGACCAGCGGCTCGCCTGGCCAGTTGTTGGTGTAGCTGTAGCGCTTGCCAGGACGTTCGGCGGCCGCGGCCCAGGCGCTCCAGGCGAAGTAGGACGTGAGCTGCCGCAGCTGGACCGGGTCCTTGATCGCGTGCGGGCGCAGGCCGTTCCTGCCGTCGGGCGAGTCGAGCAGGGTCGTGTAGTGCGCCACCAGCACCGGGAACGCCGCTGCCTGCGCAGCCGAGAAGGTGAGGCTGTGCGTGCGCGGGTCGTAGCGGTTGGTGCGGAAGTCCTCGCGAGTGCGCCGGGCCGCGCTGTCGGACCGCGGGCCGCCATATGCCGCCATCACCTCGGTGGCCGACCGGTGCAGGTAGTCGGCGGTGAAGTCGGGGCCGAGGTAGGCGCCGTGGCCGAAGATCGAGCCGTACTCCATCAGCCCGTTCTTGAGGAAGACGTCCTGACCCGCACGGATGTCGGAGCCGGTGAAGACGACGGTGCCGGCGGTGCTGACGACGCGCTGCGGGATGGGCGGGTCGGACGTGTAGGTCAGCCACCCCATGAGCACCAGCCCGAACAGCCCGGTCAGGGCCACGAGCGCGGAGAGCTGGATCCAGGCGCGCGACAGGACCAGACCGCGCTTCGGCACGGGCACGACCGGGTCGGTCGGCTCCGCCGGCACCTCGAGCGTCGCCGTCATCAGCTGTCCCGGAGCGGTGCGCGCACAGCAGCGCGTCTGACGGGGTCGAACGGTGTCTGCGTCGGTGCCATGCCGTCCCCGTCCTCGGACCGAGGCAGGAGGGCGGCCTCGCACTGGCAGGTTCAGGTGCCGCGCGGCCATGCCGGACGACCATCAAGACGGGTCAGCGCCGCGAACGTACGGCTCGGCGTCAGTCGTGCCAGCGAGCGCAGGTCCTGAGTGTTCGGGACTTTCGCCTCTGTCCGTGCCGCCTCGGCCCGCAGTTCCTCGACGCGCCCGACCAGCCGGTCCTGCTCGTCGAGTCGCGCCGGGTGTTCGGCCGCCGCCGGTTCTCGCGTGCGAAGCGCACCTGCTGCTGTCGGCGCTGCGGCACCGCGCCGCCGAGCTGGGCGACCAGGCGGTCTTCCTGCAGGTCGACGCGTACGAGGAGGCGCTGGACCAGGTCGGCGAGGTGTCGGTCGTGCAGCCGACCTCTTACGCCGCGGACCGGTTCGTGCGCTCCCGTGGCATCGAGGTGCTGTCCGAGGGACGCGGGTTCGCGACCACGCGCGAGGAGTTCGCCGCGTGGGCCGGCGGCCGGAAGCGGCTGCTGATGGAGGACTTCTACCGCTGGCAGCGGCGGCCATTCGACCTGCTGATGGAGGGACGGAGCGGCTCGGGCTGCCGGAGCCCTGGTACCCGGCCGAGGACGACATCGACCCGCAGGTCCGCGAGGACCTCGACCGCTGGGAGCGGGACGGCGTCGCCAGCTTCGTCGGCGAGGACCGGCCCCGCTGGGCAGCGGCCACCCGCACCGAGGCCGAGCAGGCGCTGGCGCACTTCGTCGAGCACCGGCTGCCGGCATTCGGGCCGCACGAGCACGCGATGCTGGCCGCCGACCCGTGGATGGCGCACAGCGCGCTCTCGCCCGCGATCAACCTCGGGCTGCTGCACCCGCTCGAGTGCGCCCGCGCTGCGGAGCACGCGTACCGCCAGGGGTCCGCGCCGCTGCCGTCGGTGGAGGACTACGTCCGGCAGGTGATCGGCTGGCGCGAGTACATCTGGTCGGTCTACTGGCACGTGCCGGACGACTACCGGCACGTGCCGGACGACTACCGGCAGCGCAACGCGATGCAGGCGGACTCGCCGCTCCCCCAGTGGTTCCGCGACCTGGACGCCGCCGGCGCGGTGACGGCGGACTGCCTCAGCTCGGTGCTGCGCGACCTCCGCGAGCGCGGCTGGGTGCACCACATCCCGCGGCTGATGGTGCTGAGCAACTACTCGATGCAGCGCGGCTGGCGGCCGGACGAGGTGACCGCCTGGTTCTCCGAGGCGTTCGTCGACGGCTACGACTGGGTGATGCTGCCCAACGTCCTCGGCATGTCGCAGCACGCGGACGGCGGGCTGATGGCGACCAAGCCGTACGCCGCCGGCGGCGCGTACATCAACCGCATGAGCGACTACTGCGGCGGCTGCGCCTACGACCCGAAGGTCCGGCTCGGGCCGAAGGCGTGCCCGTTCACCGCGGGGTACTGGGCCTTCCTGGACCGCAACGCCGAGCGGCTGCAGGGCAACAACCGGATGCGCCAGCCGCTCGCCGGCCTCGCCCGCCTCGCCGATCGGGAGGCGGTCGTGGCACAGGAACGGGAGCGCGGAGACGGACCGCCGTAGCTCAGCAGTCCTGGTCGAGGTCGTAGACCTGCTGGTCCAACCCGTGCATCACGTCGTGCGCCTCGTCCAGCCGCTCGCCGGTCACCTGCTGCGCGACGAGCTCTGCGTACCGCGCCCGGGCCGCGTCCCTCTCCTGCGTCAGGCCGGCCAGCTCGTCGCAGGACGAGCCGCTGCAGCCGGTGAGCAGCAGCCCGGCGAGGAGCAGTCGGATCGGCACGGGTCCGACGCTACGTGCCGCCGCGCGTGGGTAGGGCGACGCCATGACCAGCACCTTCGCCCTCGGCGGCGACCTCGACGTGAACCGGCTCGGCTACGGCGCGATGCGCATCACCGGCAAGGGCATCTGGGGGGAGCCCGCCGACCGGGAGGTGGCGAAGCAGGTGCTGCGCCGGGCCGTCGAGCTCGGCGTCGACTTCATCGACACGGCCGACAGCTACGGGCCTTACGTCAGCGAGGACCTCATCCGCGAGGCGCTGCACCCGTACGGCGACGTGGTCGTGGCGACGAAGGGCGGCCTCACCCGCACCGGACCGGACGTGTGGCCGCCGGTGGGGCGGCCGGAGTACCTGCGCCAGTGCGTCGAGATGAGCCTGCGCCGCCTCGGGGTGGAGCGGATCGAGCTGTGGCAGCTGCACCGGATCGACCCGAAGGTGCCGCGCGAGGAGCAGTTCTGCGTCATGAAGGAGCTGCAGGACGAGGGCAAGGTGCGCCACCTCGGCCTGTCCGAGGTGTCGATCGTGGAGATCCAGGCGGCGCAGCAGGTGTTCGAGGTGGCGAGCGTCCAGAACCTCTACAACCTCGTAAACCGGCAGTCCGAGGAGCAGCTGCAGTACTGCGCGGACAACGGCATCGGGTTCATCCCGTGGTTCCCGGTCGCGGCCGGCGACCTGGCCAAGCCGGGCGGCGTCCTCGACGTGATCAGCAAGGAGACCGGCCACACGCCGGCGCAGCTCGCGCTCGCCTGGCTGCTGCGCCGCTCGCCGGTCGTGCTGCCCATCCCGGGCACCGGGTCGGTCCAGCACCTCGAGGAGAACTGCGCCGCGTCGCAGGTCGAGCTGACCGACGAGCAGTACGAGGCGCTCAGCGCGGCAGCGGGCTGAGCTCGCGCTCGTACCGGTACCCGAAGCCGCGGACCGTGGCGATCCGCTCGGCGTCCTCGCCCGCCTCGTGCAGCTTGCGGCGCAGCGACGACACGTGCATGTCCAGCGTCTTCGTCGAGCCGGTCCAGTGCTCGTCCCAGACCTCTGCCATGAGCCGGTCCCGGCTGACGGCCGACCCGGCCTCGGACATGAGCAGCGACAGCAGGTCGAGCTCCTTCGGCCGCAGCGCCACCTCGCTGCTGTCCACGAAGCAGCGGCGAGCGGCGAGGTCGAGCAGCACGTGCCCGATCGACACCTGCGCGCTGCCCGCGGCGGGGGGCCTGCGGCGCAGGTGCGCGCGCAGCCGGGCCAGCAGCTCGGTCAGCCGGAAGGGCTTGATCAGGTAGTCGTCCGCTCCGGCGTCGAGCCCGATCACGACGTCGATCTCGCTGTCGCGCGCCGTCAGCACGACGAGCACCGCACTCGGCAGCGCGGCCCGCAGCCGCCGGCACAGCTCGACGCCGTCGAGGTCCGGCAGGCCGAGATCGAGCAGGACCAGGTCCGGCGGCTGCTCCGCCACCAGCCGCTGCGCGGTCGCCGCGTCGGGAGCGAGCGCGCTGTCGTACCCCTGCACCCGCAGGGCGTGCACCAGCGACGGCCCGATGTCCGGGTCGTCCTCGACGACCAGCACCCTGGCGCTCATCCTGTCCCTTCCGCTGCCGGCAGCAGCACCGACAGCACCGGTCCCGGGCCGGGGGCGGTCACCACCAGCCGCCCGCCCTCGGCCGCCGCCAGCGATCGTGCCAGGGACAGCCCGATCCCGTGCCCGAGGGCGTCCGGCGACCGGCGGACGAACGCCTGCTCCGGGTCCGGCCCGAGCCCCGGTCCCTCGTCCGACACGTCGACGGCGACGCCGGTGCCGGCGCGACGGGCCGTGACCCGCACGGTCCCCGCACCGTGCCGGTGCGCGTTGTCCACCAGCACGTCGAGCACCTGGGCCAGCGCCGCCGGCCGGCACGCCGCCTGCGGCAGGTCGGGCTGCACGTCGACCTGCACCTCCGCCCAGCGGTCCGCGCCCTCGCGTACCAGGAGACCGACGTCGCACGGGCCGCCCACGGGGCCCGCGTCCCGGGCGAGGTCGAGCAACGACGTGACGGTCTGCTCCAGCCCGTCCAGCCGCGCGACCGCCTCCCGCAGGGCGACCTCCCGGTCCGCCCCCGGGTCGAGCAGCGCGCTCTCCAGGCCCAGCCGCAGCCGGGTGATCGGCGTGCGCAGCTGGTGCGAGGCGTCCGCGGAGAACGCGCGCTCCCGGTCGACCAGCGCGCCGATCCGGGTTGCGGTCTCCTCCAGCGCCACCCCGGCCGCGTCGGCCTCCACCAGCCCGGTCGACTGCGCGCGCAGCCCGAAGTCTCCGCGCCCCAGCGCCTGCGCGTCCGCGGTCAGCCGCTCGAAGGGCAGCGCGAGGGTGCGGGCCCGCCGGGAGCCGACGAGCCACCCCATGCCGAGGACGAGTCCGGCGAGACCCGCCGTGAGAGCCCAGGCGCGGTAGGTGCGGCCGCGCACGATCCCGTACGGGGACGCTGCGCGCACCGAGGCCGTCGCCCCGCCGGTGGCGCGGTAGGGCACGGCCACG
>JAODNS010000066.1 GCA_025465145.1 Frankiales bacterium | reverse complement strand
GGATCTCCGGCGGCACCACCCAGGTGCCGACGGCGGTCGGGGTGGCCGGGTCGGCCTGCGGCGGCAGGTCCCGGGCGATGTCGTCGGCGATCCGGCGGGAGAAGACCAGGCCCTCCAGCAGGGAGTTGCTGGCCAGCCGGTTCGCGCCGTGCACGCCGGTGCAGGCGACCTCGGCGCAGGCGTACAGGCCGGGGATGGAGGTGCGGCGGGAGGTCGCGGGCGAGGTCAGCGCCGATCCGGGCGGCGAACACCAGCCCCTCGAGCAGGCTGTTGCTGGCCAGCCGGTTCGCGCCGTGCACGCCGGTGCAGGCGACCTCGCCGCACGCGTACAGGCCGGGCACCGTGGTGCGTCCGTCGAGGTCGGTACGCACACCGCCGCTGGCGTAGTGCGCCGCCGGGGCGACCGGGATGAGGTCGACGACCGGGTCGATCCCGGCCTCGCGGCAGCGGGCGGCGATCGTCGGGAAGCGCAGCAGCAGCAGGCTCTCCCCGAGGCCGCGGGCGTCGAGGAAGACGTGGTCTACGGCGTTGTCGAGCATCCGCCGGTGGATCGCCTTGGCGACGACGTCCCGCGGCGCGAGGTCGGCGAGCGGGTGGTCCGCCGGCCCGATGACGCGGCGGCCGTCGGCGTCCACGAGGAAGGCGCCCTCGCCGCGCATCGCCTCGCTGATGAGCGGCTGCTGCCCGGCGACGGTGCCGCCGAGGTACAGCGAGGTCGGGTGGAACTGGACGAACTCGAGGTCCGTCACGGCGGCACCCGCCCGCAGCGCGAGCGCGACGCCGTCGCCGGTGGAGACCGACGGATTGGTGGTGCTGCTGTAGACCTGCCCCATCCCGCCCGTGGCGAGGACGACGGCCCGCGCATGGACGGCGCCGACGCCGTCCTTGGTGCCCTCGCCGAGCACGTGCAGCGTGATGCCGGCGGCGCGGCCATCAGCGGTGAGCAGCAGGTCGAGCACGAGCGCGTGCTCGACCAGCTCGATGCCCGGGTGCGCCTTCACCGCGGCGACCAGCGCGCGGGAGACCTCCGCCCCGGTGGCGTCGCCGCCGGCGTGCACGATCCGGTTGCGGTGGTGGCCGCCCTCCCGGGTCAGCGACAGCTCGCCGTCGGGGTCGCGGTCGAAGGCGGCACCGAGCGCGATGAGCTCGCGCAGCCGGCCGGGTCCCTCGGTGCACAGCACCCGTACCGCGTCCTCGTCGCACAGCCCGACCCCCGCGACCAGCGTGTCCTGCAGGTGGTCCTCGGGCGAGTCGTCGGGGGCGAGCGCGGCGGCGACGCCGCCCTGCGCCCAGCGGGTGGAGCCGGCGTCGACGAGGACCTTCGTGACGAGCAGGACCCGGCCGGCGGCGGTCGCGTGCAGCGCCGCGGTCAGCCCGGCGACGCCGGAGCCGACGACGACGACGTCGGCCTCGAGGGTCCAGCCGGGGAGCGGGGCGAGCAGCCGCCGGTGGTTCACCAGGCCAGCAGCGGGTCGTCGTCGGGGGCGTACACCTTGTCCCCGCGCAGCAGCCCGCTGTTCGGCAGCGCGTCGGCGGGATCGCTCCCGGTACCCGTCACGCGGTTCTCGCTGTCGACGAAGACGACCCGCGGCACGTACGTGCGCGCCTCCGCGTCCTCCATGACGCCGTACGCGATGAGGATGACGAGGTCGCCGGGGTGCACGAGCCGCGCGGCCGCGCCGTTGATGCCGATGATGCCGGAGCCGCGGGGGCCGGCGATGACGTACGTCTCGAGGCGCGCGCCGTTGGTGACGTCGACGATCGCCACCTGCTCGCCGGCCAGCAGGTCGGCCGCGTCCATGAGGTCCTCGTCGACCGTCACCGATCCGACGTAGTGCAGGTCGGCCTGCGTCACCGTCGCGCGGTGGATCTTGGACTTCAGCATGGTCCGGAACATCAGGCCACTTCCTCGAGCAGGAGGTTGTCGATCAGGCGGGTGGTGCCCACTCTGGCGGCTACAACGAGGAGCGAGCCGTCCGGTGTCACCTCGAAGGTGTGGGGATCGACACGTTCGAGGTAGTCGAGGTCGACGCCGGCCTCGGCGTCGAGCAGCGCCCGGCCGGCGGCCAGGTCGCGGGTGGCCAGGGCGCGGGAGAGCACCAGCGCGGAGCGGTGCTGGTCGTCGGTCAGGTACTCGTTGCGGCTGGACAGCGCCAGCCCGTCGGCGTCCCGCACGGTGGGCACGGCGACCACCTCGACCGGGACGTCCAGGTCACTGACCATCCGGCGGATGCAGGCGAGCTGCTGCGCGTCCTTCTGGCCGAAGTACGCGACGTCCGGGCGGACCAGGTGCATGAGCTTGAGGACGACCGTGACGACGCCGTCGAAGTGACCCGGACGGCTGGCGCCCTCGAAGACGTCGCCGAGCGGCCCCGCGCTGACGCGCACCACCGGCGTCGTCGGGTAGACCACGTCCGGCGTGGGCGTGAAGACGAGGTCGGCGCCGGCGCCCCCGCACAGCGGCAGGTCCTGCTCGAGCCGACGCGGGTAGCGGTCGAGGTCCTCCCCGGCGGCGAACTGCAGCGGGTTGAGGAAGATGGTCACGACGACGCTGTCCGCCTCGGCGCGGGCCTGCTTGATGAGCTCGACGTGGCCGTCGTGCAGCGCGCCCATCGTCATCACAACGGCGACGCGGCCGGGCAGCGCTGCCCGGGCCGCCGCCAGCTCGGCGCGGCTGGAGACGACGTTCACCGGGCCACCGTGCCGAGGACCTCGAGCAGCGCGCCCGCGTGGTGCGGGTCGAGCCGGCCACTGGCGAGGGCGCGGTCGGCCGTGAGCCGGGCCATGGCGACGTACGCGGGCAGGACGGGCGAGTGGGCGAGGACGTCCAGGTGCGCCTTGACGGTCTCCGCGTCGCCGCGCGAGACCGGACCGGTGAGGACCGCGTCGCCGGAACGGAGCGACCCGTCGAGCGCGGCACCGAGCAGCGGAGCGAGCACGCGGCCCGGCTCCTCGACGCCCGCCTCGCGCAGCAGGTCGGCGGCGCTGGCGACGAGGGTGACGAGGTGGTTGGCGCCGTGGGCCAGCGCGGCGTGCCACAGCGACCGGAGCTCGTCGCTCAGCCAGACCGGCTCGCCGCCCATCTCGAGCACGAGCGTCTCGGCGACCGGCCGGAGCGGCTCGGGCGACGTGACGCCGAACGAGACGCCGTGCAGGCGGGCGAGGTCCACCTCGGTGCCGGTGAACGGCAGGACGGGGTGCAGCGCCAGCGGCAGGCAGCCGCGGCGGCTGGCCGGCTCGAGCACCTGCAGGCCGTGCCGTCCGCTCGGGTGCGCGACCAGCTGACCGGCCTGCAGCGCACCGGTGGAGGCGAGGCCGGCGACGAGATCGGGCAGCGCGTCGTCGGGGACGGCCAGCAGGACCAGGTCGGCGCCGCGCGGCACCTCCTCCGGGCCGACGACGGGTACGCCGGGCAGCAGCGTCTCGGCCCGCCGGCGGGACGCGTCGGAGACGGCGGACACCGCGGTGACGTCGTGCCCCGCCCGCAGCAGAGCCGCGCCGAGGACGGCGCCGACACGACCGGCACCGACGACGCCCACGGACAGGCGTGCGTCGTGCGGGCGGGGAGCGTTCACGGGACGTTCCAGTCCTCGGCGGGTACCGGACGAAGGCGAGCGGAAGCGTAACGCCCTGCTCGCGCTCTTCCTTCCGTTGTGAGCGACCTCACCCGCGGGCGTCGTCGGGCGGCGAGCCGTCGCCCTTGGGCTCGTCGTACCGACCGGCGCGTCCCCCGGCCGGGAGGACAACCTGCGTGCAGCGGCTGGCAGCGAGCAGCAGGCCCTCGCTGTCGAACAGCTGCGCCTCGCAGAACACGACCCGGCGGGTGCGCCGTACGACGGTGCCCTTGGCGCTCACCGTGCCCGGGCGCGTGGACCGGAGGAACTCCACCCGCAGGTCGGCCGTGAGAAACGCCTGATCCGCGTCGAGCACCGTCCAGCACGCGCCACCCATGGCCGCGTCGAGCAGCGCTGTGACGAGCCCGCCCTGAATGACGCTGCCGGAGCTGGTCGGGAAGCCGTACTCCGGCGTCGCATCCCACGCCACCTCGGTGGACCCGTCGCCCCAGGACACGCGCCGGTAGCCGAGCGTCGTCCAGAGGTGCGTCCCGCTGCGCAGGCTGTCGTCGAAGCGGGCCAGCCGCTGCTGCTCGTCCACGGCGAGGCATGCTCGCACGGTGGACTTCCTGCCCTGGCGCGAGGCGATGGAGCAGGCGCTGTACGGACCGAACGGCTTCTACGTGCGCGAGCGGCCGGCCGACCACTTCCGCACCTCTGTCACGGCCGGGCCGCTGTTCGCCCGCGCGGTCCGCGAGCTCGCCGGTCGCGTTGACGACGCACTCGGCCGGCCCGACCCGTTCGACGTCGTCGACGTCGGCACCGGCGGCGGTGAGCTGCTCGCGATGCTCCCGGACGTCCCGACCCGGTGGCGGCTCGTCGGCGTCGACCGGCACGACCCGTGCCCGGCGCTCACCGGCCTGCTGTTCGCCAACGAGTGGCTCGACAACGTGCCGCTCGACATCACCTTCGACGGCCGCGTCGTCGAGGTGGCGCCCGATGGCACCGAGCGGCTCGGCGCGCCCGCGTCGGCCGAAGCGCTGGCGTGGACGGAGCGGTGGTGGCCGGACCGGCGCCGCGTCGAGGTGGGGCTGACCCGCGACCGGGCCTGGGCCGACGCGGTGGCCCGGGTGCAGCGCGGGCTGGCCGTCGCCGTCGACTACGGGCACGTCGGCGCGGACCGGCGGACGTCGCTCACCGGGTACCGCGACGGACGCGAGGTCGCACCCGTCCCGGACGGGTCGTGCGACCTGACCGCGCACGTCGCGTTCGAGTCATGCGCGGCTGGGTCGCGCCTGCTCCGGCAGTTCGAAGCCCTGGCGCTGCTGGGGATCTCGTCGGTCCGCCCAGACCGGTCGATGGCCGGCACAGACCCGCGGGGCTACCTCGCGCTGCTCGCCGAGGCGGGCGTAGCGGCCGAGCTGCTCGACCCGCGCGGCCTCGGCGCGTTCGGCTGGATCGTCCACCCGGTCGGGATCGACGACCCGCTGCGCGCGTCCTAGGCGGGCGGCGGCCCGAGGATCTCGATGGCGTGCTGCCCGGCCGCGGACATGATGCGGCCGACGTCGAACTCCCACGTCGACGGCACGTCCCCATCCACGGCTACTCCGGCGTCACGCACGAAGTCGGCGAATCCCGCGGGCGCCGTGATCGTGATCGTCCGCGCGGTGTCGCTCGTCGTGCGGATCGCGTGCTGCACCCCCGCCGGGAGCCAGATCGCGCCGCCGGCCTCGAGGTCGAGCACCTCGTCGCCGAACCAGGCGCGCATCGAGCCCTCCAGCAGGTAGAACACCTCGGCCTCGCCGCGGTGCAGGTGCAGCGGCGTCGCGTCGCCGAGCACGCTGGTGTTGTCGAGCAGCGCCAGGCCGCCTTGCGTGTGCTCCGGCCCCAGGACGCGGTCGAACACCGTGCCGCCGGCCCACAGCAGCTTCTGCCGGTCGCCCGGCCGGCTGATCCCGAGGTCGCTCATGCGCGGACCGTAGACCTACGCTGCTCCGATGCCCACGTACGGGATCGGGCCGGCGGCCGCGGACGCCGATGTGGTGCTGGACCTCAGCCCGCTGCACCCGTCCACGCACGGCGGGCTGCGCCTCGCACTCACCCTCGACGGCGACCGGGTCGGCACGGCCGAGCCGCTGGTCGGCTACCTGCACCGCGGGGCCGAGAAGCTGTTCGAGGTACGGGATTACCGGCAGGTGCTCGTGCTGGCCAACCGGCACGACTGGCTGTCCGCGTTCTCCAACGAGCTGGGCATCGTGCTGGCCGTCGAGCGGATGCTCGGCATGGAGGTGCCGCCGCGGGCGGTGTGGCTGCGGACGCTGCTCGCCGAGCTCAACCGCGTGCTGGCGTCGCTGATGTTCCTGGGCACCTTCCCGCTGGAGATCGGGACCGACCGCCCGGCGTTCAGCGCGCTGCACCAGCGGGAGGCCGTGCAGGGCCTGATGGAGGAGGCCACCGGCGGCCGGGTCCACTTCATGTTCAACCGGGTCGGCGGGCTCCTCGTCGACGTCCCGGCCGGCTGGAGCGACCGGGCCCGCGCGGTGCTGGCGCAGGTGCGGACGGCGGTGCTCGACGACCTCGACCCGGTCGTGCGGACGGACGAGCTGTTCCGCGCGCGCACCGCTGGGATCGGCGTCCTGCCGGCGGAGGTCGCCCTGGCGTACGGGGTGAGCGGTCCGATGGCCCGCGCCTCCGGAGTGGACCTGGACCTGCGCCGGGACGACCCGTACCTCGCGTACGGCGACCTGGACGTGCCGGTCGTCCTCGGGACCGGCGGCGACGCGTGGGAGCGGTTCCGCGTCCTGCTCGACCAGGTCTACGGCTCGCTCGACCTCGCCGAGCAGTGTCTCGACCGGCTGCCTGCCGGCGAGGTGAACGTCCGGCTGCCCAAGACGGTCCGCGCGCCGGAGGGCGCCACCTACGTCTGGACCGAGAACCCACTCGGTGCGATGGGCTACTACCTGGTGTCGCGCGGCGAGCGCACCCCGTACCGGCTCGCGATGCGGACGGCGTCGTTCAACAACGTGAGCGCGCTGCCGGCGGTGCTGCCCGGGACGCGTGTCGCCGACCTCGTCCCCGTCCTCGCGTCGCTGTTCTTCGTAGTGGGAGACATCGACAAGTAGGCCGCCCGCCGTGCTCCCGCGGGCTGATCAAGGAGCTGCCCGCGCCGTGCTCCCGCGGGCTGATCAAGGTGCTGCTCAGCACCGGTGCACGAGTGTGGGCTGCACCTTGATCACGCAGCAGACCGGCGCCGCAGGATGACCAAGACGTCGTCGGCCACCCGCTCGACGTCCTCCGCCAGATCGATGCGCACCGTCAGCACGCCGTGCTCCGCCTGCATCCAGCGGTCCCGCCTCCGGTCCGTCCGGAACCGCTGCAGCTCGCTGTGGCTGTCGAACCCGTCCAGCTCCAGCACGGTCATCGTCGGCCGGTGCAGCACGTCGGCGTAGCAACTCGCCCCGGCCGCACTGACGAAGCGCACCTCCGTCTCCAGGCCACTGACGCCGCGCCTCTGCAGCGCCGCAAGAAGCCGGCGGACCCCGGCGTCCAGACTGGCCCCCGTCAGCTGCGCCAGGGCCGCACGCACGGCGGAGGATCCGGACAGCCCGCGGCCGCAGGTCGACAACAACCGCGGCGCAGTCGTCCGCCGCCGGCGCAGGACGTCGGCGACGAGGGCGAGCACCTCTGCTGCTGGCGCTGCCGCTGCCGCCTGCACGACGGCCACCTCCAGCCGGACGAGGACGCGGCCGTCGACGACCCGCGCACCCTGCAGCACACGTGCGGCCACCCGGGACACGTCGACGTGCGGCCCGAGGTGCAGTCGGGTCCGGTGCGGGATGCAGAGGCCGACCCGCGACGGCTCCGTCGCCAGCCCGTACATCCACAGGGCCGTCGGGCCGCAGAACGCGTACTGCCCGCCCATGGTCGCCGTCACGGCGGCGGCCAGGATGCGGCTGTCGATCGGCTGCGTGGCCGCGACGTACGCGCCTGGCAGCAGCGGGACGAGGCCTCGACGTGCCGCGGCCCGGGTCGCGTTGCGGCCGAGCTCGTCGGCCAGCACCACTCCGTGGAGGTTGCTGCTCATGCCGAGCAACGTGGGCCCCGCAGGTCTCCGCCGGGCGAGCGCCGCCCGATCTGTGCAGAACCCGCGCGCTGATCAAGGTGCCGCTCAGCACCGGCTCACGCGGACGGGCTGCACCTTGATCAGCGCGAGTGGGCGCGGGCGCGGCAGGATGCGCCGGTGGACCTCAGCCTGCTCGACTGGCGGCGTCGGGTCGCCGACCTCTACGCCGCCGTCCGCGCCGATGAGGACCCGGCGCGGGCTCATGACCTCTGGCGACGCACCCGGGACGAGCTGTTCGCGAGCCACCCGCAGTCGCCCGGCCCCGGTCCGCTCGAGGTCGCGCCGTACGACGAGCGGTGGCGGATGGTGGTGGCGCCCGAGCCGGTCCAGCCGTACGAGCTGCGGGTCGCGACGGGCAGCGACGGGACGGTCGTCTTCGACCGGGTCGCCGTGCTGCCGACGCCCTGGGGCGCGCTCGACCTGTGGCAGCTCCGGCAGTACGGCGGCGGGCTGTGGCTGCCGGTGAAGGACAGCAGTCCGAGGGCGTACGGCGGCGGCCGCTACCTGCTCGACACCGTCAAGGGCGCCGACCTGGGGCAGGTCGGCAACGCGCTCGTGCTCGACCTCAACTTCCTGTACGCGCCGTCGTGCGCGCACGACCAGGCGTGGGCCTGTCCGCTCGCCCCGCCCGGCAACGTGCTGGACCTGCCGGTCGAGGCGGGCGAGCTCACGATCGGGCGCTGAGCGAGCCGTCCGACGAGAAGACGAGGCCGACCTGGATCTCGCCCTTCTTCAGCGCCGTCTTCGTCAGCGGGCCACCGGCGTCGAGCGCCTTGAAGTTGCTGAACGTGAGCCCGTACGTCTTCTCCAGGCCGGGCTTGCAGAACGGCCGGGTCGGGCACTCCGGCGGTCCGCCGAGCACGAGGTCGCCCTTGTACGCCTTGAGGTCGGACAGCTTCGTCAGCGAGTTCGCCTCGGCGAACGCCTTCGTCACGGCGAACGCGTTCTGGTCGGCCGCCTCGGCCGGATCGAGCACCTTCAGGCCCTTCGCCTCCGCCAGCGGGCGCAGCGCGGCCAGCGTCACGGTCAGGTCGCCGGTGGCCCTGGCGGGCGCGTTCGGACCGTTCGCCTTCTTGTTGAAGTACTCGGTGAGCGTCCCGGCGTACTCCGGCATGACGTTGATCTCGCCGCGCTCGAGCGCCGGGCCGTAGACGTCGCGGCTGGTCACCGGCTTCACCGACGCGTCGAAGCCGGCGGCGTCGAGCACCTGCTCGAAGACGTTCGCGAGGATCTGGTTCTCGCTGAAGTTGGCCGCCCCGACGACGAGCTTGCCGTTGCCGCCGGTCAGTCCGGCGGACAGCGCCTTGTCCTCGACGAACGACTTCGCGACGACTGGCGGCGTCTTGCGCTCCACGTCGGCCTGCCGGTTGAGGCCGACGAGGGTCTCCGTCGTCAGGGCGGCGGTCACCTTGCCGAGGGCGGCCTCGAGCGCCGGCGTGACCGCCTTCGCGGTGACGACCGGGACGATGTTGTCGACGGTCTGCAGCTTCAGGTCGTCCTCGAGCACGACGAGCTCGTCGCCGGCCGACGACGCAGGTGCCTTCGACGCGGTGTCGCCGGCGACGGAGCCGCCTCCCTCGGAGGAGGAGGAGCCGCACGCAGCGGCGGTGAGGGTGAGGGCCGCGAGGGCCAGAGCAGTACGCGCGCGCATGGCGCCGCCTCCTGTGTCCCGGCCCGGAGGCCGCGTGTCCGGCGGGTGCACCCCGCGCGGCAATCCTAGGCAGGCGGCGCGACGACGGCACGCGGCGTGGCCACCGCGGCAGGGGTGACCCGTCGCTGCAGCAGCGCGAGGAGCACCTCGACCGTGAGCGCGAGGGCGGCCACGAGCAGACCGCCCGCCGCGGTCATGGCCGGATCGGCGCGCCCGAAGCCGTCCGCGATGAGCCGGCCGAGCCCGCCGCCGCCGACGTACGCCGCCAGCGTCGCGGTCGCGACGACCTGCACGGCAGCGGTACGCAGACCGGCAGCGACCAGGGGCAGGGCGAGCGGCAGCTCGACGCGGCGCAGCACCTGCAGCCCGGTCATGCCCATGCCGCGGGCCGCCTCCCGTACCTCCTTGTGGACGTCGCGGACACCGATGTACGCGTTGGTCAGCAGCGGCGGGATGGCGAACACCGTCAGCGCCACCACCGTCGCCCGGTTGCCGAAGCCGACCGGGGTCGCGGCGAGCAGGACGAGCAGCGCGAACGTCGGCAGCGCCCGCGACGCGTTCGACAGGTTGACCGCGACAGCCCCGCCGCGGCCGGTGTGGCCGAGCAGGAAGGCGACCGGAAGCGCGAGCACGCAGGCCATCCCGACCGCCGCGCCGGAGACGGCGAGGTGCTCGGCGAGCCGGTGCGGGACGCCGTCGACGCCGCTCCAGTGGGCGCTGTCGCCGAGCCAGGCTGCGGTGTCGCGGACGAGGCTCATCGCCGGGTCCAGGGCGTCAGGGCCTTCTCCAGCAGGAGCAGCAGCAGGTCGGCCACGGCCGCGAGCAGCACGCACAGCAGCGACGCGGTGAGGATCTCGGCGCGGTACAGGTTGTTGTTGAAGCCCTCGAAGATGAGCTGTCCGAGCCCGCCGTTGCTCACGACGACGCCGACCGTCACGAGCGCCACCGTCGATACGGTCGCGACGCGGACGCCGGCCAGGACCGTCGGCAGGGCCAGCGGCAGCTGCACCCGCAGCAGCAGCCGCAGCGGGCCGATCCCCATGCCGCGCGCGGCTTCCACGACGTCGTCGGGCACGCCGTCAAGCCCGGCCAGGACGTTGCGCACGAGGACGAGCAGCGTGTAGCCGGTCAGCCCGATGACGACGGTCGTGCCGGTCAGCCCGGTGATGGGCGCCAGCACGGCGAACAGCGCGAGCGACGGGATCGTGTAGATCAGCCCGGTCAGTCCCAGCAGCGGCGTCTCGAGCCGGCGGAACCTGCGGGCCAGCAGGGCGAGCGGCACGGCGAGCAGCAGGCCGAGCCCGACGCTGATGAGGGTCAGCGTGACGTGCTGCTTCGTGGCCGCCAGGATGATGTCGGAGTTGTCACGTACGTAGGACCAGCTGAGCCACGGGTTGGGTGCCTCGTCAACCGCGAGCGGAAGGGGCACCGGTGCACCGTACCGACGAGCCGATGATCCGGCTCGAGCGCGTGAGCAAGACGTACGGGGACGGCACGACGGCCGTGCACGAGCTCTCGCTGGACGTGCAGCGTGGCGAGCTGTGCGTCCTCGTCGGCCCGTCCGGCTGCGGCAAGACGACGACGATGAAGATGGTCAACCGGCTCATCGACCCGAGCGCCGGGCGGGTGCTGCTCGACGGCGACGACGTGTCGACGGTGGACCCCGTGCAGCTGCGCCGCCGGGTGGGGTACGTCATCCAGCAGGTCGGACTGTTCCCGCACCAGACGGTCCAGGCCAACGTCGCGACCGTGCCGTCGCTGCTCGGCTGGGACCGGAAGCGGCGCGCAGCAAGGGTTCTCGAGCTGCTGGACCTGGTCGGGCTCGACCCGTCGACGTACGCGGACCGCTACCCGTCGCAGCTGTCCGGCGGTCAGCGGCAGCGCGTCGGCGTCGCCCGTGCACTGGCCGCGGACCCGCTGGTGCTGCTCATGGACGAGCCGTTCAGCGCGGTCGACCCGGTGGCGCGCGAGCGGCTGCAGACCGAGTTCCTCCGCCTGCAGCGCGAGCTCGGGACCACGGTCGTCCTCGTCACCCACGACATCGACGAGGCTGTCCGGCTGGGGAACCGGATCGCGGTGCTGAAGCAGGGCGGGTACCTCGAGCAGTACGCCGACCCGGCGACGCTGCTGGGCAGCCCGGCGACGCGGTTCGTGGCCGACTTCGTCGGCGCGGACCGGGCGGTGAAGCGGCTGTCGGTGACGCGCATCGACGTGACCGGGCTCGAGCCGCACGACGGCGAGGTGGCCGGATCCGTCCCTGCGGACGCCGACCTGGGACAGGCCCTGGCGCTGCTGCTCAGCGGCAACGGCGACCGCGTCGAGGTGCGCGGCGAGCAGGGCGAGCGGCTCGGCACCCTGACGGTGCCGGGCCTGCTGGCTCAGGCCCGCAGGTAGTCCAGGAAGCGGGCGCGCAGCAGCGGCTCGTCGTCGCCGAGGTCCTTGCCCATCAGCTCGCGGGCGACGTCGACCAGCTCGGTCAGCGTCCCGGTGATGCTGCCGGACGAGGCGTCCTCGCCGGCGATCGCGCGCGACCCGCGCATGTGCTTGGCGAGGTCCCAGAAGAAGTGCAGGTCGTGCGCGCTGCGCGCCTTGTCGAACGCCTGCTCGCGCAGCTGCTCGGTGGTCAGGGCGTCGAGGTCGGTCACTCGTCCACCCTAGGCGTGCGGCAGGAGCGCTCGAGCAGCAGCGCCGTGACCACCAGCGCGAGCGCCGTCAGCGCGGACAGCCCGGTGACGCGCGCGTCGTCGCCGGCCGTTACGTACGTGTCCCTGCGGGCGAACGTCCAGGCGAACAGCCCGGCGTACAGGCCGAGCAGCAGCGCGCCGCCGAGCGACGACGCCTTGGCGAGCACCGCCGCGCGGGCCACCTGGATGGGGTGCATCGGCCGGCCACCGGAGCGCCCGCGCACCTTGTCGCGGACGACCTTCGCCATGCCCAGCTCGAGGACCGTCAGCAGCACCAGGCCCACCGGCGCGAACGGCGGCAGCGGAGGCAGCGCCGAGTACGACAGCTCGGCGAGCAGGTACCCCAGCACGCCCAGCACCAGCGCCGTCGGCACGAGGACGCGGATCCGGGTCGGCGTCACCCGAGCACCAGGTCCTCGCGCCGACGGATCCCGGACAGGTCCAGCATCGCGAGCAGGTCCTTGACGCGGCCCCGGCCGGGCAGCGCCGCGTCCGGCTCCACGTCGGCCCACGGCGCGAGGACGAACGCGCGCTCGGCGGCACGCGGGTGCGGCAGCAGCAGGCCGGCCGCCTGCCCCTCCGCCCACACCACGTCGACGTCCAGCGTCCGCGGGCCCCAGCGCTCCTCGCGGGCGCGGCGGGCGCGCTGCTCCGCGATCTGCGCGCGCTCCCAGGCAGCAGCGGCGTCCGCGTGCACGAGGACGACGGCGTTGAGGAAGTCCCCCTGCTCGGGACCGCCGACCGGCGCGGTCTCGTACACGGGCGAGACGGCGTACGGCTCGAGCAGCTCGACGGCCAGCCGCAGGTAGACCATCCGGTCGCCCAGGTTGGAGCCGAGCGACAGCACGGCGTTCACGGCCGCACCACCGTCACGGACACGTCCTCGAAGGGAACGGCGATCGGGGCGCCGGGCTTGTGCACCGTGACCTCGACCTCGAACACGCGCAGGTCCGTCAGGCACACGTCTGCCAGCCGACAGGCGAGCGTCTCGATGAGGTCCACGGGCTCGCCGGTGACCACGTCGGCGAGCCGCTGCGCGAGCACCCCGTAGTCGACCGTCTGGGCCAGGTCGTCGGTCGCGGCGGCGCCGCGGGTGTCGAGCTTCAGCACGGCGTCGACGACGAAGTCCTGCCCCTGCTCGCGCTCCTCCGGCAGGACCCCGTGTCGGCCGTGCACGCGCAGCCCGGTCAAGGTGATGCGGTCACTCCCCATCGTCGTCGACCTCCTCGAGCGTGCCGAGGACGGGCGAGCCGTGGTGCGCCTGCAGCTTCCACTCGTCGCCGCGCCGGACGAACACGTTGGTCGCGACGACCTCGCCGGACGAGCCGCTCTCCTCGACCGCGGTGAGGATGTTCTCCGTGCAGGTGACGACGGCGACGTCGCCCGTGACGGCGACCTGCACGTCGGTCAGGAAGAACTGGATGTACGGCGTGCCGGCCATGATCGCGCTGAACGACCGCAGGACGTGCGCCCGGCCGCGCAGCATCGGCCAGCCCGGGTGCACGCAGACCAGGGCGTCCGGCTCGACGTCGTCCCAGACCGCCGCCATCCGGTCGACGTCGGCGGACTCCAGCGCCTCGTACAGCGCGGTGTTCGCCTCCTCGACGGTCATGACCCCACCCGCGCGACGACGCGCACCGCATCGGCGCTGGGCGCCACGTCGTGCACCCGTACCGCCCACGCGCCCGCCTGCGCCGCCAGCACCGTGACGGCCGCCGTGGCGGCGTCGCGCTGCGCTGCCGGCTTGTCGAGCAGCGCGCCGAGGAACGCCTTGCGGGAGGCGCCGACGAGCAGCGGGCGGCCGAGCGCCGTCAGCGCGTCCAGCCGCTGGAGCAGCGCCCAGCTGTGGTCGGCGTCCTTGGCGAAGCCGAGCCCGGGGTCGAGGACGACGTCGACGTCCAGGGCGAGGGCGGCGTCGCGCCGGGCCGCCAGCTCCGCGCACACCTCCGCCACGACGTCGTCGTACACCGCCCGCGTCTGCATGTCGGCGCTGTGCCCGCGCCAGTGCATGGCGACGTACGGGACTCCGGCGGCGGCGACGAACGGCAGCATCTGCGGGTCGGCCAGCCCGCCGGACACGTCGTTGACGAGGACCGCCCCGGCGTCGACGGCGGCCTGGGCGACGGACGCACGGGTGGTGTCGACGGAGACCGCGGCGCGACCGGCGAGCCCGGCGATCACGGGCACGACCCGCGCCAGCTCCTCGTCCTCGCAGACCCGCGCGGCTCCGGGGCGGGTGGACTCGCCGCCGACGTCGAGCAGGTCGGCGCCCTCGTCGAGCAGCCGCAGCCCGTGCTCGACCGCGTCGCCGAGGTGGGCGTCGCTGAACGAGTCGGGCGTGGCGTTGACGATGCCCATCACGCGGGTCCGACCGAGGTCGGGGAAGCCCCGCACGGCGGTCAGGACGCGGGGTCGGCCCGCCGCGACGACCGCGACGTGCGGCCGGTCGTCTTGTCGGTCGACGTCGCCGTGCGGTTGACGCTGGCCCGGGCGCGGGTCGGGGTGCGACGGGCCGGCGCCTTGCCGTTGGACTTGCCGCGGCCGCGGGCGAGGTCCTCGAGGTCGGACGGCCCCATCACGGCCAGCTCGGCCGGGGTGAGGACCGGCGGGCGCTCGGAGGGCGGGCGCTTGCCGTTGGCGGTCGCCACGGCACGGGGGGCACGCTTCTGAACGGGGGCGAAGATCTCCAGGACCTCATCCTTGTTGAGGGTCTCCTTGTCGAGGAGCTTGAGGACCATGTCGTCGAGGACGTCGCGGTAGTCGACGAGGATCTCCCACGCCTCGTGGTGGGCGTTCTCGACGAGCGCCCGCACCTCGGCGTCGACCTGCGCGGCGACCTCTTCGGAGTAGTCGCGGCCATGGCCCATGTCGCGGCCCATGAAGACCTCGCCGGACTCCTGGCCGAACTTCACCGCGCCGAGCCGCTCGCTCATGCCGTACTGCGTGACCATCGCGCGGGCCGTGGCGGTGGCCTTCTCGATGTCGTTGCTCGCGCCGGTCGTCGGGTCGTGGAACACGAGCTCCTCCGCGGCGCGGCCGCCCATCGCGTAGGCGAGCGTGTCGAGCAGCTCGGCGCGGGTCTGCGAGTACTTGTCCTCCTGCGGCAGCACCATCGTGTAGCCGAGGGCGCGACCGCGCGGCAGGATCGTGATCTTGTGCACCGGGTCGGTGTTGGGCAGCGCGTGCGCGACGAGGGCGTGGCCGGCCTCGTGTTAGGCGGTGACCTTATTCTCCTTGTCGCTCATCAGCCTGGTGCGCCGCTGCGGGCCGGCGATGACGCGGTCGATCGACTCCTCCAGCGTGGCGAGGGTGATGACCTTCTGGCCGGTACGAGCGGTGAGCAGCGCGCCCTCGTTGAGGACGTTGGCAAGGTCGGCGCCGGTGAAGCCGGGGGTGCGGCGGGCGATGACCTGCAGGTCGATGCCGGGCTCGACCGGCTTGCCCTTCGCGTGCACGTCGAGAATCTGCTTGCGGCCGGCCATGTCCGGCCGGTCGACGGCGATCTGCCGGTCGAAGCGGCCAGGGCGCAGCAGCGCGGGGTCGAGGATGTCGGGGCGGTTCGTCGCGGCGATCATGATGACGCCGCCCTTGACGTCGAAGCCGTCCATCTCGACCAGCATCTGGTTGAGGGTCTGCTCACGCTCGTCGTGGCCGCCGCCCATGCCCGCGCCGCGGTGCCGGCCGACGGCGTCGATCTCGTCGACGAAGATGATCGCCGGGGCGTTCGCCTTCGCCTGCTCGAACAGGTCGCGGACGCGGCTGGCGCCGACGCCGACGAACATCTCGACGAAGTCGGAGCCGGAGATCGAGTAGAACGGCACGCCGGCCTCACCGGCGACCGCGCGGGCCAGCAGCGTCTTGCCGGTGCCGGGCGGGCCGTACAGCAGCACGCCCTTCGGGATCTTGGCGCCGACGGCCTGGAACTTCGCCGGGTTCTCGAGGAACTCCTTGATCTCTTGCAGCTCCTCGACGGCCTCGTCCGCCCCGGCGACGTCGGCGAACGTCGTCTTCGGGGTGTCCTTGCTGACGAGCTTGGCCTTGGACTTGCCGAACTGCATGACGCGCGAGCCGCCGCCCTGCATCTGGTTCATGAAGAAGAAGATCAGGCCGAGCAGGATGACGAACGGCAGCAGGCTGATGAGGATCGAGAACAGCACGCTCTCGCGGGTGACCTTCACGTCGTAGACGACGTCGGCCTTCTGGAACGCGGCGGCGAACTGCTGTCCCTGGTCGAACAGGAAGGACGCCTCGAGCTTCTTGCCGTCCTCGAGAACGACGCGGACCTGCTGCTCCTTGTCGAGCAGGAGGGCGGGCTCCTTCTCGGTGCTCTTGACCTGCCCCTCGGAGATCGCGGTGAGGACGGCGGCCGTATCGGTCTTCTTGTAGCCGCCGTTCCCCCTCAGCCCGGAGGAGAGGGCGAGCACGAGCAGCAAGCCCAGGACGATGTACACGAAGGGGCCGCGGAGAAGGCGCTTGAAGTTCATCGACGCGGGGCGGGAAGCCCCGTCCTCCCTGACGAGTGGTGGAACCGAAGGGTACTGCCGCTAGCACAACGGCGGCTCGCTCGGGCCCGTTCCGGGTCAGGACGTGGCGTACACCTCAGGCTTGAGCAGGCCCACGAACGGCAGCTCGCGGTACCGCTCGGCGTAGTCCAGGCCGTACCCGACGACGAACTCGCTGGGGATGTCGAAGCCGACGTACTTCACCGGCAGCTCGACCTTCGCCGCCTCCGGCTTGCGCAGCAGCGCGCACACCTCGACCGACGCCGGCCCGCGGCTCTTCATGTTGCGCAGCAGCCACGACCGCGTGAGGCCCGAGTCGATGACGTCCTCGACGACGAGCACGTGCTTGTGGGCGACCTCGCGGTCGAGGTCCTTGAGGATGCGGACCACGCCGGAGCTGCTCGTGCTGCTGCCGTACGAGGACACCGCCATGAACTCCATCGACACCGGGATGGTCAGCGCCCGCGCCAGGTCCGCCATGATCATGACCGCGCCCTTGAGGACGCCGACGAGGAGCACCTCGCGGCCGGCGTAGTCGGCGTCGATCGCGGCCGCCATCTCGGCGACCTTGTCGGCGATCTCCTGCGAGGAGACCAGCACCTTCTCGATCTCGGGCGGCACGCGGTCGGTCACCCCGCGAGGCTAGGACAGCGGCGCGGAGCCCCCGCGGCCACCCGTGCGCGACAGCACCAGGACCTGCAGTGCCGGCGAGCAGCGCGCGGGGGCGGTACCGGGTCAGCACGTCGTGGTGCATCTGCGCACGCTGTCACTCCGCGCGCAGCACGCCCGCGGTACGGCTGACCCGCGTCCCCCCGGGCAGGTCGACCGGGCCCTGGCCGCGCCAGTCCTCGACCAGCGTGCGCAGCGCCGCCACGTGCGCGGCGGAGACGGCCCGGCCGCAGGCCCGCTCCGCCCACCGCTTGAGCGCCCGGGACCGCAAGGCGGCCGGTAGCGCCGCCAGCTCCGCGCAGTCGGCGGTGTCGGGCGTCAGAGCGTCCAGCGCGTCGGCGTCCTCGCGCAGCTGCGCGGCGGTGCGGGCCAGCGCCTCGGCCACCCCCGGACCGAGCTCCTGCTCCAGCACGGGCAGCACCCGGGCGCGCACCCGTACGCGGGCGAACCGCGGGTCCGCGTTGTGCGGGTCCGACCACGGCACCAGCCCGGCCTCGGCGCAGGCCTTGGCGGTCAGGTCGCGGGTCAGGCCGAGCAGCGGCCGGCGGAAGACCCCGCGGGCCGCTGCCATGCCGGCCAGCGCCCGGGTGCCCGAGCCGCGGGCGAGGCCGAGCAGCACCGTCTCCGCCTGGTCGTCGAGGGTGTGGCCGAGCAGGACGGCGGCGGCCCCGAGCCGGGCCGCGGCGGACTCGAGCAGTGCGTAGCGCGTCGCCCGGGCACGGGCCTCCGGGCCGCCGTCCCCCGTACCGGCGGCGCCGTCACCGGCTGTCAGGACCTCGACCGGCTCCAGGCCGAGCGATCGGCACTGCCCGGCGGCGCGGGCCGCCACGGCCGCCGATCCGTCCTGCAGTCCGTTGTCC
>JAODNS010000011.1 GCA_025465145.1 Frankiales bacterium | reverse complement strand
TCACCGCTCTGGCCAGCGCATTCACTGTGGGGCTGCAGAATACGTCCGCAACGGGAACGCGTCTTAGCGAATCCGGGGATCTTCAGCTCCTGTCCGCGTACTTCCCGTCAGACGCGCAGAACGCGGGGCCCCTCCCCGCCGATGTGACCACAACGGCGAGTGCAACGGCCGGCTGCACCGGCTCCCTACTCGGCGGCAACGTACTCGCGCTGCGCTGGCAGGACGGCCAGACGCTGGCGGAATACGGCGTGACCTATCGCACCGCGCGGGTCGGCGGCGAGGAGCAGCTGCTCCGGTATGCCTGCTCCGGCGGGACCACGACGTCCATTGTTATCGCTCGGAGCCTCCGGGCCACGGCCGGGGCGGTGGCCACGATCAGCCAGGCGCCAAGGATGACGATGACCTTGACGCTCGCGAGCGGGTTCACGGCGGGTGTCACTGCGGTACGTCGGTCGATCCCCGGAGTCGCCGCTGCTGCCTCCCCCGCGCCACCCGTGTGCGCTCTCACCTCGGCTGCACTGAGCCCGTCCACGGCGGAGACGACTCCGGTCGGGCTCCTTCTGGTCGTGCCTGTCCTGACCGTGACGGTCACAGGTCCGTGCGGGACTCTCTCGGTCCAGTATTCGCCCGGCGGCGGCTCAACGCGCAGCCAGCCGCTGACAGGTGGAGGAACTCGGTCGGCGATGCTCACGAACAACGGCTGGACGGCAGGTGACCGGCAGCTGTCCATCCTCGACGGCAGTACCGCGCTGGGCAGTGTGCCCTTCACCGTGACAAACGCTCCGGCCTGCACCGCGGTACTGGCGTCCGTATCGCCGAGCGCAGGTGTGCGCTCCGCGAACCCGGCCCCGAACACTCTGACCGCGCCTGGGACCGTCACGGTGACAGCGACGTTCGCCAGCTCCTGCGGCGTCGCGGCTCTTGTCTACGACGCGGTCAGCGCCGCGAGCGCACCGTCGGCATCGACCAGCGCCTTCGTGGGATCGGGACCGAGTCGCAGCGCGGTCGTCCCGGCGACGACGGCCTGGTCGGACGGTCCTCACACGCTCTTGATCAAGGAAGGCGCCGAGCTGTTGACACAGGCCACGTTCACAGTCACGCCCGCTGCCTGCAGCGTTGCGTCCATCGCGCTCAGTCGATCTTCAGTGAACGAGAACAACGGTGACATAAACCAGAACGTCGACGTGCAGGTGAACACCACTGGCGTGTGCTCCGGCTTGCGTATCAGCTTCGTCCCAGGGACCGCCCCGGCATTGCGAAACCTCACCGAGACCTATGCCGGGTCAAGTGTCTGGCAAGGCACGATCCCAAAGAACACCTACACGTGGACCCGCGGCACGAAGCGGATAACTCCCCAATTGAGTGACGGCACGTCGCTCAGCCCCACCGCTGATCTGCAGGTGAATTGATGCGGCGCAACCTGGACTCTCGCTCAGACGACGGAGTCATCCTCGTCATCACGCTGGCCTTCTTGGCATTCTTCGGATTGGTGGCTGTGGCGCTGCTCGCCCAGGGCGGCGCAGGCCTAAGGAGCACCGGCGCGGTGGGTGAGCTGGGCAAGAAGCTCTACTCGGCAGACGGTGCGGTCGATCTCGGTATCGAGGCCGTGCAAGCCGATCAGACGCTCTGCCCTGACCTCGCAGCCGGCGAGCGCACCATCAGCCCGTCGGTGGTCGTCGACGGCGACGCCAACCCGGTCGCCCTCACCTGCCGCACGCTCGACAACGGCAGCAGCGGAGGGTGGCAGGGCTACGGAATAGTCACGACGAGCTCCGCGACCGACAGCCTGCAGACGCAGAGCGGTGCCGATAAAACCGTGACGGCGCCGATCTTCAACGCGGGGGGCATCTCTGGCGTGAAGGACGTGCTCGTCTCTGGCGCCAACTACTTCCAGGCCGGCACAACTTGCACCGGCAGCGCCTCCGCGTCGCCCTCGCCGCCATACGGTGTCCTCTGCGGCCGACCGGCGCCGCTCCTAAATGCGACTCTGCCTGCCGTTCCCCCCGCGACCAACCCTGCACCGGACACGCTCACACGACCGGGTTGCACGATCTTCAGCCCAGGGGTCTACACCAGCCCTCCGGTGCTAGGGGACAACAACTACTTCAAGAGCGGTGTCTACTACTTCAACGACGTCGGGACCTGGAACATTGCCAAGCAGTCGGTGGTCGGTGGGACATCGGGTGGCGAGGCGTCGGAGCTGGCCCTCCCCTGCTACAACGAGCTGGCGCCGAACGGCAGCGGCGTCGAATTCGTCCTGCGCGGAAACTCCACGATGAGCGTCAGCAACCAGGCGACCGTCGAGCTCTTCTCCAGACGACCTAACAGCGCGGATGGCAGTCCCGGCATCTCGCTGTACGTCGAAGGCAGCCGGACCGCGGCGGCACTGACTCAGACCAACGGCAACGCCCGCTTCGTCATCCACGGCACCCTTTACAGCCCCGACGCGGAGGTGCTGACGAACGCGACGGGGTCAGTCTCGTTCTGGGTGCTCAACGGCATCGTGGCTAAGAAGTTCCGGCTCCAGTCCACCGGTGACGCACTGAAGATCACGACTACGGCGACACCAAGCGGACGCCGCGTTCTCATTACAGCGACAGCAACAGGATCGGCGGGCGCGCGCAGCGTCATGGCCAACGCGGTCGTCGACATCGCCGGGGATGCGGCGCACACCATTTCTCTGGTGTCGCGACGGACCTGGTGACAGGCCCGCAAGGTCGTCCGAACGGGCAGATGGTTTCGGCCGAACGACCGATCCGGTGGCCCCGCTGCGAGGTGACGATAGGTGCAGGCGGACGGGGCGTCCGCACCCACCGAAGGGAAGCGCATCATGTTTGACCGGCTTCGTAACCGGCTCGACGCCGGCCGACAGGACGGCTTCACCCTTATTGAACTCCTGATCGTCATCGTGATCCTGGGCATCCTCGCCGCGATCGTCGTGTTCGCGGTCGGCGGGATCACCGACCGCGGTCAAACGTCGGCGTGTAAGGCCGATTTGAAGACCGTGCAGGTTGCAAGCGAGGCCTACAAAGCGCAGACCGGCAGCTACGCGACAGGCATGGCCCAGCTGAAGCCCGGCTTCATCCAGGAGGTTCCTACGACAGTGAGCTACTCCGGCGGCGGTGCAACCGCTCCGGTCATCGGGGCAGCGGGTACATGCGCACCGGCTCCCGCTGCGACGTAACTAGCGCAACAACTCCATACGGACACCCTGCTCATCCCACTCGGGATCTTCAGGGATCCGAATGACGGCCCGGGCAGCGATGCGCCGGGCCGTCACCATGTCGGCCATCGCGTCGAGCAGGTGCCGCGCGGTGATGCCGCCCGGCACCCGCGCGTCCAGCACGTCTGCGGCACCGGGGATCTTCGACTCGACCAGACGTCGCCGTTCGGCCACGCCGACATCGCTGTACTTGCTGTGCTGCATCGGCTTGTCGTCGTTCAGCTGGAAGAACGACAGCTCCGGGTGCACCTCGAAGACCTGCCGCTGCCGGTACGGCTGCATCTCCTCCGCCACCTCGGCGAACCGCCGCATCAGCCGGGCGTTGATCGGGTTCAGGCCCTTGCGGGCACGCGCGTCGAGGTCGCCCGTACGCAGGTACTGCCGTGACGGTGGCGATCCGATCGCACCCGACCTCGGCCAGCCCAACAGCTGGCGAGCCAGCCGGTCGCACGTACGGCCGCCGGGCGTGTCGTCTTCGGGGAACGACAGGTGGCAGTGGATCGCGATGACCTCGAACGACGGCCGGTAGTCGAGGATCTCCGCGAACGTCGGGAAGACCTCCGGCTCCTGCGGGTGCGCCGTGATGCCTTGCAGCCGACCGCTCACGACAAGCCATCCGCCGGGGCACGGCTCGACGCCCGCGATCAGCTTGTACGGCAGGACCGGCCCGCCGCCGCGGCGCTGTGGAGGCACAGCCGGACGCTATCCGGAAATTGTCGTACCCCGTCCGTACGTTCGCAGCATGTCCCCCACCGCGATCCGCCAGAACGAGCTGCTCGACCAGCTCGCAGCCGGCGAGGCGGACCGGGCCCGTGGCTTTGCACGACGGCAGCGTCTGCTCGCCGAGCTCGCTGACCTCGCCCACCGCGAGGCCGGCGCCACCGGCGTCGAGCAGTTCGCAGCCATGGAGGTCGCCGGCACCTGTCGCAAGGGGCGGATGGCGGCACAGTTCGACCTGGCCGACGCCGCCCGCTATGGGGAGGCGCTGCCTCTGACGCTGGAGCTGCTCGATCGCGGGGAGCTCTACGAGCACCAGGCACGCGTTCTGCTGAAGACGACGGAGAACTGCAGCGAGGACGTGGCCCGTGCTGTCGAGGCACGCGTGCTCGGCGCCGGCGGCAAGGAGCTGTCACCGCCAGACCTACGACAGGCCCTGAAGAGGGCGGTCCTGCAGGTGGAGAGCGAGCTCGACGCCGAGGCCGTCACAGCTCGACTGGCCGAGGCTCGGGCGAAGCGGCGGGTCACGAGCCGCGCAGAGGACGACGGCATGGCCTCGATCCACCTGCTCGGCTCGGCGGAGCAGGTCCGACAGCACGACCTCGACCTCGACCAGCTCGTCCTGCAGGAGAAGCGCGCCGACCGAGAAGCAGGCGTGTGGCGCAGCAGCGACCAGATCCGCGCCGACCTGATGCTGGCGATGCCCGGGATGCTGCTGCGGTCCCGCCAGGACACCGGTGGCGCGCGCGCCGTCCCCCGCGCTGACGCCCTCGTCAACGTCTTCGTGCCCGTCCTCACGGCGCTCGAGCGGAGCAGCGAGCCAGGCGAGATCGACGGCTACGGTCCGATCAGCGCGGAGCACGTCCGCCTGCTCATGCCGCACAGCCGGCTCAGACGCGCCTGCGTCGATAGCACGACCGGTCGCCTGCTCGAGCTGGACGACGTGGTGCAGGCTCCGGCGGAGGACACCGTCCGCACGCGCCTGCTCGACATGCTCAGGCCGTCGGTCGTCACGCACGAGGCCGAGCCGCAGCACGACCCGTCGGCCCGACTTCGCCGCTTCGTGGACCTACGCAGCCGCCGGTGCGACGGCATCAACTGCTCGCACCCGGCGCGCCGCTGCCACAAGGACCACCGCGTGCCGTACCCGGCCGGCCCGACGAGCGAGAACAACCTCGACCCGCGGTCCGCCAGCTGCCACCGCGCCAAGCACAGCGGCTGGCAGGTCCGGATCGAGCAGGACGGCGGCACGACCTGGACCAGCCCGCTGGGCCGCACGTACCGGCGCCCGCCGCCGTACGAGCCGCCCGTCCTGCCGCCGGCGCCCCGCTGGGAGCCGCTGCGGCGAGACGAGAACGACGGGGAAGCGGCCTAACGGCGACCGCGGCGACCGCGGCCCTCCGATACCGGTGCTGCCGCAGCGGCCGGCGCCTCGATCTCCTTCGGGTACAGCGACACCAGCCGTGCCGTGTCCACGTCGACAGCGCCCTCGGCGACGAGCCCCGACAGCGACTTCTCGAGCGTCTGCATGCCGTCCTGCTGGTGCGTCGACACGACGTTGCGCAGCTGGTTCGTCTTGCCCTCCTTGACCAGGTTCCGGACGGCGGAGCTGGCCACCAGCACCTCGTACGCCGCGACGAGCCCGCCACCGATCCGCGGCATCAGCCGCTGGTAGACGATCCCGGTCAGCGCGTTGGCGAGCTGTACGCGGATCTGCGCCTGCCGGTCGGCCGGGAACACGTCGACGATGCGGTCGAGCGCCTGCGCCGTGTCATTGGTGTGCAACGTCGCGAAGACCAGGTGCCCGGTCTCGGCGATCGTCAGCGCGAACTGGATCGACTCGAGATCGCGCATCTCGCCGACCAGCAGCACGTCCGGGTCCTCGCGCAGCGCCGAGCGCAGCGCCTTCGGGAACGACTCGGTGTCCGCCCCGACCTCGCGCTGGTTCACCGCCGCCATCTTGTGCTCGTACACGTACTCGATCGGGTCCTCGATCGTGATGATGTGGCAGGCCCGCGTCTGGTTGATCTTGTCGATGATCGACGCCAGCGTCGTCGACTTCCCCGATCCCGTCGGACCGGTCACCAGCACCAGCCCCTGGCGCAGCGCGGCGAACCGGCCGATGACGTCCGGGATCCCGAGGTCCTCGAACGTCGGGATCGTGTGCGGGATCAGCCGCAGTGACAGGCCCGCCGACCCCTTGGTGCGGAAAGCGTTCCCGCGCAGCCGCGCCTCGCTGCGCCAGGTGAACGAGAAGTCCACCTCGGAACCAGCGTCGAAGGCAGCGGCCTGATCGGCCGACAGCAGCTCCCGCGTCAAGGCGTCGGTGTCGGCCGGCCTGAGCGGTCCGAACCCGGCCAGCCGCGTCAGGTCCCCGTCGACCCGGATCATCGGCGAGACGCCAGGCGTCAGCAGCAGGTCCGTGCCCTTGCTGTCCCACAGCTGCTCGAGCAGGTCATCGGCGCGCAACGAAGAGGTCTTGGCCATGGCCGGACGGTAGGGCTGCAGGGGCCGCCCGTCCCCCGTTCCTGCAGATGACAACCGAACGGCCGGCAGGGATTGTCTCAACAGCCACCTCCGGCGAGCCGAAAGGACGACGTGGAACCCGTTCTCCTCGCGCAGGACCTCGTCGTCGATTTCGGGGCTGTACGTGCCGTCGCCGGGTTCGACCTGTCCGTTGCCGCCGGCAGCAGCGTCGCGCTGGTCGGCCGCAACGGCGCCGGCAAGTCGACGACGATGCGGGTGCTCGCCGGCGTGCTCCCGCCGACGTACGGGAGCGTGACCGTCGGCGGCGTCGACGCGCGTACCGATGCCGCCGGCGTGCGCGCCGTGGTCGGCTACTGCCCCGACGTCGGCGGCCTCATCCCCCGCGCCACGCCGTGGGAGCACCTGCAGCTGGCTGCGCGCCTTCGCGGCATGGCGGGCGGGTGGCAGGAGCGCGCGACCGACCTGCTCGAGCGGTTCGAGCTCACCGCCGCTGCGGACCGGATCACCTCCGGCTTCAGCCACGGCATGGGCCGTCGGCTGTCCGTCGTGCTGGCCGCGTTCCACGAGCCGCGGCTGCTCCTGCTCGACGAGCCGTTCGACGGGGTCGACCCGCTGGGGGTCGAGGCGACGCTGGACCTCGTCCACGAGGCGAGGGGCCGCGGCGCCGCCGTCCTCGTGAGCACCCACCTGCTGCACCTGGCCGTGGAGGTCTGCGAGGAGGCGGTCGTCCTCAAGGGCGGGCGGGTCGTCGGCGCCGCACCCGCCGCTGAGCTGGTCGGCGAAGCGGGACGCGCGAGGTACCGCGAGCTCATCACGTGACGACGGCATGGGCCCAGCTGCGGGCGCTGGCGTCGCTGCGCTGGCAGATGACCCGCACGCCCGGCGTCCGCACCGTGCTCCTGCTGCTCCCGTTCGTCGTCGTCTGGCTCCTGTACGCCGTGACCGCGAGCGCGCCCGGGCTGAACGGGCCCGCGCTCACCGCCGCCGTCGAGCTCGCGCCGGCCGCCTTCCTCGGCTTCGGCTTCCTGGCGATCGTCGCCCCGCTCACGGCCGGGGGTGGGAACGAGCTGGTGCCCAGCGCGCAGCTCGTCGCCTACCCGGTCCGCCCGCGCACCCAGTTCCTCGGCGGGCTGCTGCTGGCCCCGATCAACCTGGTGTGGGTCGTCCAGCTGCTCGTCCTCGCGGCGGAGACGTCGTACCTCACCCTCGACGGCGGCCGCGCGGCCGGCGCCCTCACCACGGCCGCGTTCGTCAGCTGCCTCACCGTCCTGGGGCAGGCGCTGGCGTGGGCGGTCGTCGGGCTGCGCCAGACCCGCCTCGGCCGGCGGACGGTCGCAGCAGCCGGCGCCGCACTGCTGGTCGCAGCGGCGCTGGCGGTGCGCACCGGGTACGGGGACGACGTCCTGCACGCCAGCCCGAGCCGGACCGTCGTCCGTGCGATCGAGATCGGACCCGGTGTCCTCTGGACGCTGACGACGCTCGTGCTCGCCGTCGGCTCTGTGGCCGGCCTGCTCCTCGGTGCCCGTACCTGCGCCTGGGCGCTCAACCGGCCGGCCGACGGCG
>JAODNS010000004.1 GCA_025465145.1 Frankiales bacterium | reverse complement strand
GTACGGCGCGCTGCTCGCGATGGGTCAGAAGGACCTGAAGCGGCTGGTCTCGTACACGTCGGTCGCGCACTTCGGCTTCATCGGCCTCGGCTGCTTCGCCTTCACCACGCAGGCGCAGACCGGTGCGGTCCTCTACATGGTCAACCACGGCCTCTCCACGGGCGCGCTGTTCCTCGTCGTCGGCTTCCTCGTCGTCCGCGGTCGCAGCCGGCTGGCCGGCGACTACTCGGGGATCGGGAAGGTGGCGCCGGTGCTGTCCGGGCTGTTCTTCGTGGCCGGCCTGTCGTCGCTCGCGCTGCCCGGCCTGTCGACGTTCATCAGCGAGTTTCTCGTGCTGGTCGGCACCTTCCAGCGGTACGAGGTCGCCGCCGTCTTCGCGACGATCGGCATCATCCTGGCGGCGCTCTACATCCTGCTGATGTACCAGCGCACGATGCAGGGCGCGCTGTCGACGGCGCACGAGCACATGAAGGACCTCAGGTTCCGCGAGGTGATGGCCGTTGCGCCGCTCATCGCCCTGATGATCTTCCTCGGCTTCTACCCGAAGCCGCTGACGGACGTCATAACCCCCGCCGTCAACGCGACCATGAAGGACGTGGGCGTGAGCGACCCCGCCCCCTCCCAGCTGACCGAGAGCGCGAGGCCCTAGCGTGCCCACCGACATCCAGGCACCGGAGATCGCCTACGGCGCGCTCAGCCCGATGCTGATCGTGTTCGGCGCTGCCATCGTGGGCGTCCTCGTCGAGGCCTTCCTGACCGGTCGGAGCAAGCGCACCGCGCAGCTCGTCGTCGCGGTCGGCGGGCTGCTCGGCGCGCTCGTCGCCGTCGTCCTGCTCGCCGGCACGGAGCAGCTCGTGGCGGAGGCGGCAGTCGCCGTCGACGGCCCGACGCTGTTCCTGCAGGGGCTGCTGGCCATCCTCGGCATCGTCGGCGTCCTGCTGCTCGCCGAGCGCAGGCTCGACGCATCAGGTGGCTCCGTCGTGGCCCGTGCCGTGACGACACCGGGCTCGCGCGAGGACGTGCAGCAGACTGAGAGCGACGACGTGCAGACCGAGGTCTTCCCGCTCGCGATGTTCTCGCTCGGCGGGATGATGCTGTTCCCCGCCTCGAACAACCTCCTGCTCATGTTCGTCGCGCTCGAGGTGCTGTCGTTCCCGCTGTACCTGATGGCCGGCCTCGCCCGCCGTCGCCGGCTGCTCTCGCAGGAGGCGGCGGTCAAGTACTTCCTGCTCGGCTCGTTCGCGTCGGCCTTCTTCGTCTACGGCGTCGCGCTGCTGTACGGGTACGCCGGCAGCGTCGACATGGGGCGCATCTTCGACGCCACCGGCACGGCCGGCACGAACGAGGCGCTGCTGTACCTCGGCCTCGCGATGCTCGCCGTCGGCCTGCTGTTCAAGATCGGCGCGGTGCCGTTCCACGCGTGGACGCCGGACGTCTACCAGGGCTCACCGACGCCCGTCACCGCGCTCATGGCGGCCTGCACGAAGATCGCCGCGTTCGGCGCTGTCCTGCGGGTCTTCTACGTGGCGTTCGGCCGGACCGGCTGGGACTGGCGGCCGATGATGTGGGCCGTCGCCATCATCACGATGGTCATCGGCGCGATCCTGGCCGTGACGCAGACGGACGTGAAGCGGATGCTCGCGTACTCCGCCATCGCGCACACCGGCTTCATCCTCGTCGGCGTCATCGCGCTCAACCAGGACGGGCTGTCGGGGACGCTGTTCTACCTGGCGACCTACGGCTTCACGACGATGGCGGCGTTCGCGATCGTCACCCTCGTGCGCGACAGCACCGGCGAGGCGACGCACCTCGCGCAGTGGACCGGCCTCGGCCGGCGCAGCCCGCTCGTCGCCGGCGTGTTCGCGCTGTTCCTGTTCGCGCTGGCCGGCATCCCGCTCACGAGCGGGTTCATGGCGAAGTTCGCCGTCTTCAAGGCCGGCGTCGAAGGCGGCGCCACGCCCCTCGTCGTCGTCGGCGTCGTGGCCAGCGCCATCACCGCGTTCTTCTACGCCCGCGTCGTCGTGCTCATGTTCTTCAACGAGCCCGCGGCCGACGGCCCGACCGTCGCCGTGCCCAGCGCCATGACCGCGACCGCCATCGCCCTCGGTCTTGCGGTGACGGTCGTTCTCGGCGTGCTCCCGCAGCCGGTCCTCGACCTGGCCGAGCGGGCCGCGCCGTTCATCCGGTGACGGCGGCGACGCTCGTCATCCCGGACCAGGCGCTCACCGAGGCGCTGCGGTCCGCGCTCGAGGCGGTCGAGGCGCGGATGGGTGAGGTGGTCACCAGCGCGCACCCGCTGCTCGACCTGTCCAGCCGTCACCTCGCCGAGGCGGGCGGCAAGCGGGTCCGCCCCATGCTCGCGCTGCTCGCGGCGCAGCTCGGCGACGCGAGCAGGCCGCAGGTCGTCGACGCGGCCGTCGTGGTCGAGCTGACCCACCTCGCGACGCTGTACCACGACGACGTCATGGACGAGGCCGCGGTCCGCCGTGGGGCGCCGAGCGCGAACAGCCGCTGGACCAACAGCATCGCCATCCTCACCGGCGACCTGCTGTTCGCCCGCGCCTCCGACCTGCTCGCCGACCTCGGACCCGAGGCCGTCCGCGTCCAGGCGCAGACCTTCGAGCGGCTGGTGACCGGCCAGATCCGCGAGACGGTCGGCGCGGAGCCGGGCGTGGACCCC
>JAODNS010000327.1 GCA_025465145.1 Frankiales bacterium | reverse complement strand
GTACTCGTCGCGGATGTCGCCCACGACCTCCTCGATCAGGTCTTCCAGCGTGACGATGCCGTCGGTGCCGCCGTATTCGTCCACGACGATTGCGAGGTGGTGGCCCTCGCGGCGCATCTCCGACAGCGTCGGCAGCACCTTCTTGGTGCCGGGCACGAGCTTTACGTCACGCGTGACGTCGGCGACCTTCATCGTGCGGGCCTTCGCGGCCGAGACCATGAGGTCGCGGACGTGCACGAAGCCCGCGACGTCGTCCTGTGAGTCGCGAGCGACCGGGTATCTCGAGTGGGGGGCGTCGGCGGTCAGCTTCTGCGCCCGCGCGACGCTGATGGTGGCGTCGAGGAACGCCACCTCGGTGCGCGGCAGCATCACCTCCCGCAGCTGCCGCTCACCGGCCGCGAAAACGTCGTCGATGAGCTTGCGCTCGTCCTTCGTCAGGGACTCGTGCTGGGCCACGAGGTCGCGCAGCTCGTCCTCGCTGATGGCCTCGCGCTGCGAATTGGGGTCGCCGCCGAGCAGGCGTACGACGACGTCCGTGCTCTTGCTCAGCAGCCAGATCACCGGCCGGAACAGGATCGCGATCCGGTCCAGCGACGGGGCGAACAGCAGCGACACCCGCTCCGCGCGCTGCAGCGCCAGCCGCTTGGGCGCCAGCTCGCTGAAGACGAGCGAGAAGTAGCTGATGACCAGCGTCACGACGATGAGCCCGATGGTGTCGGAGAGCTTCTCGCTGAGCCCGGCGCCGGTGAGCGCGTCCGACACCGGCACCGCCAGGCGCGCTGCACCAAAGGCCGCGGAGAGGAACCCGGCCAGAGTCACACCCACCTGGACCGCGGCGAGGAACCGGTTCGGGTCGCGCATCAGGTGCGAGACGCGAGCGCCCCGCCGACCCTTGTCGGCGAGCTGCTTGGCCTGGCTCTCGCGCAGGCTGACCAGCGCGATCTCGGTCGCGGCGAAGACCCCGCCGACAAGGATGAACACGGCTACGAGCAGCAGGTCGAGGACCGGGATGTTCACGGTCGACGTCCTGCGCTCGTACTCGGAGGCTCCACGGCAGGCAGCCTACGAGGCGGCGAACTCGGCGAGCGCTGCGTTGAACGTGGCGCTCGGCCGCATGACCGCGTCCGTCTTCGCCTTGTCGACGTAGTAGTAGCCGCCGATGTCGGCCCGTTTGCCCTGCACCGCGAGCAGCTCGCTGTTGATGATCTGCTCGTCGGCCGCCAGCCGCTCGGCGAGCCCGGCGAACAGCGCGGCCGCGTCGGCGTCGTCGGTCTGCCGCGCCAGCGCCTGCGCCCAGTACAGCGCGAGGTAGAAGTGCGAGCCGCGGTTGTCGATCTGGCCGACCTTGCGCGCCGGGGAGCGGTTCTCCTCGAGCACCCGTCCGGTCGCCTCGTCGAGGGTGCGGCCGAGCAGCGCAGCGCGCGCGTTGTCCGTCTTCTCGCCCAAGAACTCGAAGGAGACCGCCAGCGCGAGGAACTCGCCGAGCGAGTCCCAGCGCAGGTAGTCCTCCTTCACCAGCTGCTGCACGTGCTTGGGGGCGGAGCCACCGGCGCCGGTCTCGAACAGGCCGCCGCCGTTCATGAGCGGCACGATGCTGAGCATCTTCGCGCTCGTGCCCAGCTCGAGGATCGGGAACAGGTCGGTCAGGTAGTCGCGCAGCACGTTGCCTGTGACCGAGATGGTGTCCTCGCCGTTGCGCGCGCGCTCCAGCGTGAAGCGGGTCGCGGAGGCCACGTCCATGACCTCGATCTGCAGGCCGTCGACGTTCTCGTCGGCGAGGTAGGCGCGGACCTTCTTGAGCACCTCGGCGTCGTGGGCGCGGGTGTCGTCGAGCCAGAACACAGCAGGCGAGCCCGTGGCGCGGGCGCGGCGTACGGCCAGCAGCACCCAGTCCTTGATCGGCGCGTCCTTCGTCTGGCAGGCGCGGAAGATGTCGCCGGCCTCGACCTGCTGCTCGAGCAGGAGGGTGTCCCCGTCGAGGACGCGCACGGTGCCGGCCGCCGGGATCTCGAAGGTCTTGTCGTGGCTGCCGTACTCCTCGGCCTTCTGCGCCATCAGGCCGACGTTCGGCGTCGTCCCCATGGTGGTCGGGTCGAAGGCGCCGTGCTCCTTGCAGTGCTTGAGCGTCTCGTCGTAGAGGGCGGCGTACGAGCTGTCCGGGATGACGTACTTGGTGTCCTGCAGCTGGTCGTCAGCGTTCCACATCTGGCCGCTGCTGCGGATGGCCGCGGACATGGACGCGTCGATGATGACGTCGCTCGGCACGTGCAGGTTGGTGATGCCGCGGCTGGAGTCGACCTGCGCGAGCGCGGGGCCGCTGCTGTAGGTCGCCGTGATGGCCTGCTCGATCTCCGCGCGCTTGTCGGCGGGCAGCTTGGCGAGGTCGGACAGGACGCCGCCGAGCCCCTGGTTCGGGTCGGCGCCGACGGCGGCGAGGTCGTCAGCGTACCGCTCGAAGACCTCGGAGAAGTACGCCTTCACGACGTGGCCGAAGATGATCGGGTCGGACACCTTCATCATGGTGGCCTTCAGGTGCACCGAGAACAGCACGCCCTGCGCCTTGGCGTCCGCCACCTGCTCGGCGAGGAACTGCTGCAGCGCCGCCTTGCGCATGACGGCGGCGTCCACGATCTCGCCGGCGAGGACCGGGAACGACTTCAGGTCCGTCGCCGTGCCGTCTGCGGCGACGTGCTCGATCCGCAGCGTCGTCGCGGACGCGATCGTCACCGACGTCTCCGAGTGCCGGAAGTCGCCGTCGCTCATCGTCGCGACGTGCGACGTCGTGTCCTTGCTCCACGCGCCCATCGGGTGCGGGTGCTTCCTCGCGTAGTTCTTCACCGACAGCGGCGCGCGCCGGTCGGAGTTGCCCTCACGCAGCACCGGGTTGACCGCACTCCCCTTGACCGCGTCGTACTTCGCCCGCGCGTCCGAGTTGCTGTCGTCCTCCGGGTAGTCGGGCACGGCGAAGCCGGCGTCCTGCAGCTCCTTGACGGCAGCCTTGAGCTGCGGGATCGATGCACTGACGTTGGGCAGCTTGATGATGTTCGCCTCGGGCGTCTTCGCCAGCTCGCCCAGCTCCGCGAGCGCGTCGGGCGCCAGGTCGAACGCCGCGAGGATGCGCGCGGCGAGGGAGATGTCCCGCGTCTCCACGGCGACGCCTGCCTTGTCGGCGTACGCCTGCAGGACCGGCAGCAGCGAGTGGGTGGCGAGGGCGGGCGCCTCGTCGGTGTACGTGTAGATGATCTTCATCAGATGAGGCCGAGCTCGCGGACGGCGTCGCGCTCCTCGACCAGCTCGGCGACCGACGCGTCGATCTTCGTACGGGAGAAGTCGCTGATCTCCAGGCCCTGCACGATCTCCCACTCGCCGCCGCTGCTCGTGACCGGGAAGCTCGAGATGATGCCTGCGGGCACGCCGTAGGAGCCGTCGCTCATGATGGCGGCGGAGGTCCAGTCGCCCTCGCCGGTGCCGTTGACCCAGTCGTAGACGTGGTCGATCGCGGCGTTGGCCGCGCTGGCTGCGGACGACGAGCCGCGCGCCTCGATGATGGCCGCGCCGCGCTT
>JAODNS010000322.1 GCA_025465145.1 Frankiales bacterium | reverse complement strand
CCCGACGCCGCGCTCGAGGGCCGCCCGGCGATCGCCTGGCGCAGCGGCAGCGACCGGCCCGCGAAGGTGCTCGTCGTGGTGGAGGAGAACCACACGCAGGGCTCGGCGCTGCGCGGCATGCCGTACCTGGCCTCCATGTCCAAGACGTACGGCTCCACCACCGCCTACCGCGCGGCCACGCACCCGTCGCTGCCTAACTACCTCGCGATGGTCGGCGGCTCGACCTTCGGCGTCCGCGACGACCGCAGCCCCGCGAGCCACCCGGTGTCCGGCCGCAGCGTCTTCGACCTCGCCATCGCCAACGGGCGGACGGCGAAGACGTACGCCGACGCGATGCCGACCAGCTGCGCCCTCACCGCCACGAGGCGGTACGCCGTGAAGCACAACCCGTGGGCGTACTTCGCCGACTCGACCTCGCGGGCCAACTGCCGGCGCTTCGACGTGCCACTGGGCTCGACCTCGTCCGGTGCGCTGAAGGACGACGTCGACCGCGGGACGCTGCCGAACCTCGGGATGCTGGTCCCCGACATCTGCCACGACGGCCACGACTGCTCCCTCGCCACGGCCGACAACTGGCTCAAGGCCTGGCTGCAGAAGGTGATGGCCGGACCCGACTACCGCGGCGGTCGGCTCGCGATCGTGGTCACCTTCGACGAGGACGACAGCAGCGGCGACAACACGGTGCTGACGACGGTCATCTCGCCGTACACGCGGAACGTCCGGTCGACGACGGCGTACACGCACTACTCGCTGACGCGGTACCTCGCCGAGCTGGTCGGCGTGCGACCGCCGGGCAGTGGCGCCGGCGCGCCCTCGATGCGGGCGGCCTTCCACCTCTAGCCCGGGACGAGGTTCTCGTCCTTGCCGGTGAGCCACTCGACGAACACCGTCGTCGCGTCGTCCTGCAGGCGGCCGGTCTGGTATCGCAGGATCGCCGTCTGCAGCCTCCGCATGACCTCGGGCGTGGGCAGCCCGGAGGCGAGCTCCTTCGCGGCGAACTCGGCCAATCGGTCGCGGCCGAAGAAGCTGCCGTCCTCGGTGCGGGCCTCGTCGACGCCGTCCGTGACGAGCAGCAGGCGATCGCCCGGCTGCAGCGACTCCTCGTTGACGGGGTACTCGGCGCCGCCGACGAGCGAGCCGAAGCCGAGCGGCAGCGACGCCTCGCAGCCGAGCTCCTTCACCAGCTGCCCACCGCGCAGCAGCATCGGGTCCGGGTGCGCCGCGTTGACCCAGCGGAACACGCCGCTGTCCACGTCGAGCTGGCCGAGCACGGCGGTGACGTACCGCTCCGGGCCGAAGCCGTCGGCCAGCGCGCGGTCGATCTCGGCCGCGGTCTGGGCGAGCGGCAGCCCTGCCCGGCGGCTGTTCCGGTAGCAGGCGACGGCGAGGTTCGCGAGCAGGCTCGCGTGCAGGCCGTGCCCGACGGCGTCGAACACGGCGACGTGCGCGATGTTGCCGTTCAGGGCGTAGTCGAAGGCGTCGCCGCCGACCTCGTACGCCGGCGCGAGCAGCCCGCTGACAACGACGCGGGTGGTGCCGAACGTGAGCGGCGGCAGCAGGTTGTGCTGCATCTCTGCCTGCAGCGTCATCGGCTGGCGCCGGCGCCCCCACTCGTACGTGTCGGTGTACTGGCTGTTGCTGAGGACCAGCTCGGCGACGAGGTGCGCGAACTGCCGGTAGACCCGGCGCTCCTCCTCCGGGAGCGGCGCAGTCCCGGGCACGATGAACTCCGCGACCCCGAGCCGCTCCACTCCGTCCAGCAGAGGGACCCACAGTCGGCGCAGGGCGTTTCCGGCGTCGGACTCGACGCACTCGACCCGCTGGAACGCCCGCCCGGCGAGCGAGCCCTCGACCGTGACCGGGTCCCGCTCCAGCTCGCCGGCCACGGCCGGCAGCGGGCTGAGGATGCGCTGCTCGTAGTCGGCCAGGTAGAGGTGCACGTGCTTCGCGCCGAGCAGGGCCGCGCTGCGGGCGACCAGCCCGGGCAGCGCGTCCGGAGCGATCAGGTGCGAGCCTTCGAGCAGGTGGTGCAGCGCGGCCGCGTACGCGGACGCCAGCGGCGCGGGAGGGGAGGGCAGGGACGTCACGGCGGGGACGAGTCTTCCACGGAGCGCGCCGGTCACACCCCGTCGTCGAGGTAGGCGGCCAGCAGCTCGCCCTCGTTGCGGTCGGCGTCGCCCGCACCGTCCGGCGCCAGCAGGGCCCACACCGTCTTGCCGGTGGCGCTCGCCTCGACGCCCCAGTCGGTGCTGAGCTGCGCCACGAGCCGCAGGCCCCGGCCGGTGGTCGCGTCCTGGCTGTAGGTGCGCTGCTGCGGGACGCGGACGGAGGCGTCGGCGACCTCGAGCCGGACGACGCCGTCCGCCCGCTGGCTCACCCGTACGGAGAAGTCGGTCCGCGCGTGCAGCGCGCAGTTGGCGGTCAGCTCGCTGACGACCAGGGCAGCGGTCCAGGCCAGGTCCGGCTGCCCCCAGGACGTCAGCAGCGACTCGACGACGTGACGTGCGGTCGGGACGCTGCTGCTGAGCCCGGGCAGGACGACCTGCGCGGTCAGCACCGGGATGCGTCCTCCGGGTCGATCTGCGCCCACACGACCTTGCCGTCGTCCTCGATCTGCTCCACGCCGGTGTCCGTGGCCATGGCCTCGACCAGCAGCAGCCCCCGGCCCGACTCCGCGGACTCGGACTGGGTACCGGTGCGGGGGACGCCGTGCTCCTCGTCGTGCACCTGGACGTGCACGCCGCGCCCGCTGCGCCGCAGCGACAGCCACACGGGCGGCCGGCCGTGCCGCACGGCGTTGCCGACCAGCTCCGAGACGGTCAGCAGCACCGGGTCCAGCAGCGTCGGCAGGCGCCAGCGGCCGAGGGTGGTGCGCGCCGCGGTCCGGGCAGCGGCGGGCGCTGTCAGGTCCTGCGGCAGGTCCACCTGCACCTCGGTCTGCTCCACATCGTCGGTGTGCCCGGTGCGGACGTCCGCGAAGCGCGCGGAGGTCACTCGGCGGGGATCGCGACGTCCAGCAGTCCGGTCTTCACGTCGTAGACGGCACCCACGACCGGCAGGCCGGCGGGCAGGTACGGCGAGCTGCGCACCTTCTGCACGTCCTTGCGCAGCTCCTCGATCTGGTTGCTGACGGTCCGGAACTCCAGGCTCCGGGTGTCGATGCCGCGGCCGAGAAGCTCGTCGTGGACCTGCTCGTCGGTCACCTTGGTCATCCGACAGTCGGTGTGCGGCATGACCATCACCCGGTCGACGTCGAGCAGGTGCACGGCGAGCACCAGCGTGCGCAGCACGTCGTCGGTGACGCGGGCGCCGGCGTTGCGCAGGATCTTCGCGTCGCCCGGCTGGAGGCCGAGCAGGTCCAGCGGGCTGATGCGCGAGTCCATGCACGTCACGACGGCCAGGCCCTTGGCGGCCTTGCCGGGGATGCCGGCGTCGGAGAACGTCTGGGCGTACGTGGTGTTGGCGGCGAACACGTCGTTGAACGAGGTCATGCCCTCAGGATCCCAAAGGCCTGTCGGTGCCAGGATCCGGGGGTGGCCCTTCCCGCGCAGGCGCTCGCGTGGGTGGCCGAGGCGACCGGCACCGGGCGGGTGGTGCGGACCCGTCGGCTGGTCGGTGGCATCACGTCCGCCGTCGACGCCTGCTGGACGCCGACGGGGCAGGTGGTCCTGCGGCGGTACGTGGAGCCCGCGGACGACGACGCCCCCGAGCGGGTGGCCCGCGAGGCGGCGGCGCTGCGCGGCCTCGCGTCGAGCGACGTCCCCGCGCCGCAGCTCGTGGCGGCCGACCCGGACGGCCGGCACTGCGGCGTGCCAGCGGTGCTGATGACCCGGCTGCCGGGCGCACCGCTGCTGCGCCCGGCCGACCCGGACGACTGGCTGCGCCGGCTGGCCCAGCTGCTGCCGCTGGTGCACGCGGCTCCGGTCCAGGCGCGGGACTGGGAGCGCTGGGTGGAGCCGGCGGAGCTGGAGCCGCCGCCGTGGTCGGCGCACCCGGAGCTGTGGGCAGCGGCGATCGCGCTGGTTCAGCGGGGCGAGCCCCCGTACCCGGGCGTCTTCATCCACCGGGACTTCCAGCACTTCAACGTGCTCTGGCAGCGGCAACGGGTCAGCGGCGTCGTCGACTGGGTCGAGGCGGCAAGCGGGCCGCCGGACGTCGACGTCGGGCACTGCCGGCTCAACCTCGCAGTGCTGTACTCCGCCGACCGCGCCGAGCAGTTCCGGCGGCTGTACGAGGTGGCCGCCGGGCGCACGGTCGAGCCGTACTGGGACCTGCTGTCGCTGCTGGGCTACCTGCCGGGCTGGGACGGCTTCGTCCAGGTGCAGGCCGGGTCGCGCGCGACCGTCGACGTGCCCGGCATGCACGGCCGGGTGGACGACCTGCTGGCCCGGACGGTCCGCCGGCTCTAGCCGAGCGTGCGGCAGACGTAGACGCTGTTCGTCGACTCTCCGCCGGTGAACGGGTTCGCGAACGGGACGACGTGCGCGTCGACGGCGGCGAAGACCTGCCGCAGCACGGGCAGGAACTCCTGGTCCGGCGGGTCGTCGGACCACAGCGCGAACACGCCGCCGGGGTGCAGCCGGGCGGCCAGCCGGCGCAGCCCGTCCTCGGTGTAGAAGGCGGCGTGGCTCGGGTGCAGGACGTGCCGCGGCGAGTGGTCGACGTCCAGCAGCACCGCGTGCACCGGGTCGGGCACCTCCGGGCCGAAGCTCCCCGCCGCGACGAGGGCGAAGAAGTCGCCCTCCAGCAGCCGGCTGCGCGGGTCGTCGACGAGGTCGGCGGCGTACGGGAGCAGCCCGCGGCGGTGCCAGTCGACGACGGCCGGCAGCGCCTCCACGACGGTGCTCGTGCGCACCCGAGCGTCGGCCAGCGCGGCGCGGGCGGTGCAGCCGAGCCCGAGGCCGCCGACCACGACGTCGAGCCGGTCGCCGTCGACCGCCGCCAGCCCCAGGTCGGCCAGCGCGATCTCGGCCACCGTGAACAGGCTGGACATGAGGAACTCGTCGCCGAGCTTCACCTCGTACACGTCGACGTCGAGCGCCGGGTCGCGGCGTCGCCGCAGGCTGATCTCGCCCATCGGCGTCTCCCGCCAGTCGAGCTCCTCGAACCGCGCGCTCATCCGGGCACCGTATGGCCGGGCTCCGGCGGCCACGGGCCGCCCCAGTCCGCCTTGCGCGCGGCCTTGTACAGCTCCCCCGCGCGCTTGCTGACCACCTGCGGCCGGGCGTCGCCGTCGCCGGTGCACAGCGCCAGGTCCACCAGGCCCTTGCGCTGCACCGGCCGGCGCAGCACCCGGTTCGCGGCGGCGGGCCGGCCGCCGCGCGCGGCGAGGACGAAGCTGTACTTCTCGTCCTCGTAGCTCAGCGAGCCCTCCTTCAGCCTCCGGTGGCGCGGCGAGCGCTCGACCCGCGTCGCGAAGTGGCACCAGTCGTCCCGGTCCAGCAGCGGGCACTCCCCCTCGTGCGGGCACGGCGCGACGATCGACAGCCCGGCGTCGAGCACCCGCCTGCGCGCCGCGACGACTCGCGCGTACCCGGCCGGGGTCCCCGGCTCCACGACCAGCACGGCCGGCGCCGCGCCGATCATCGCGTCGAGGACGGCCGCCTGCGTGGCCGCGTCGAGCTCGGCGAGCAGGTACGCCGCCACGGCGAGGTCCGCGCCCGGCAGGTCGACCCGGCCTGCGGTGGCGTGCCACGGCGACCACTCCGCTGCCTGCAGCGCCGGGACCCCGGACGCGGAGGCGAGCGCCCTGCCGAGGTCCGCGGCCACGGACGACTGCTCGAGCAGCTGCAGGCGGCTCGGCGTCAGCACCTCCGCCAGCGCCCAACTGGCCGCGCCCGTGCCGGCGCCGAGGTCGACGGCCGACGCCACGGGCTCCGGCAGGAAGGCGCGGGCCTGCAGCAGGCAGGCGCGGACTGCGGCGCACGTGGCCGGCATCCGGTACGCGGCGTACGCGGCCGCGTCGTCCGGCGTCCGCAGGACGTGCCCGTCGGGCACCTCCTGCGAGCGGTACGCCGAGCGCAGCCTGTCCACCCGCGGCAGCAGGCCCGCGGTGCTCCGGCCGGCCAGCAGCTCGTCGAGTGCGGCCAGCAGCACGGCGTGCGTCATGTCGTCGCCGCCCGCACCCGGCGAGCGTAGGTGCGCCTGGCGCAGATGTGCTGGACCGGCCGCGGTTTAGGCAGCCGCGTGACAGGCTGAGCCCTCGTCCGCGGAGTCGTCTGCCCGCCGTCCGCGAGGTCCAGCCGCCCAGGAGCCGGAAGTCGATGCCCGTCGCACCTCAGCGCGCCCGTACGGGGTCGGCGTGACGAGCTTCCGCAGCGTGGCGGCGGCCGGCACGCTGCCCGAGGCGTGCGCGGAGGTCGCTCGGGTGCTCACGACGGCCGGGTACGACCTGCCGAGCGTGTACCTGCTGTCCGACGGGCGACTGCGCTGCGTCGAGGCGATCGGCTACTACCAGCTGGTGGACGGGTACCCGCCCGGCGTCGGCATCATCGGCGGCGTCGTGGCGTCCGGCCGGCCCCGGCTGATCCCGGACGTGTCACAGGTCCCGGAGTTCATCGCCGCACGGCCCGACATCGCGGCGGAGGCGTGCGCCCCCGTCGTCCTCGACGGCGAGGTCGTCGGGGCCATCAACGTGGAAGCGACGACGTCCCTGCCCGGGGACGTCCTCGCCTGCCTGCAGGACGCGGCCGAAGCGCTGTCGTGCTGGCTCAGCGCGGCCGGGGGCATGCCGCCCGTTCCGCTGGCCCAGCGGCTGGCCCGGGTGGCCGTGGAGCTGACGTCGCTGACGGACGTGCCGCAGATCGAGCAGCGAGCGGCCCGCGCCGCGGCGGAGCTGTCCGGGATGCCGACGGCCGCGGTCCTGCAGGCGGGTGGCTCCGGCTGGTACGTCGCGGCCGCGCACGGACCGCTCGCGGACGCGGTCCGGCGCTGGTCGCACGAGGACATCGAGACCATCGCCGGCTCGGTGGCCGCGGGGACCTCGTCCCACGTGGCGGGGGCCGCAGCCCCGCCGGCCAGCTACGAGTTCCTCCGGGAGGCCGGCGCGGGCGTGTTCACGGCGCACCCCATGATCGTGGCCGGCGCGGTCACCGGCGTGCTCATCGCCGCCGACAACGCCAGCGAGCCGGCGCCCCGTGACGCCGCGTCGGCCGAGCGCGAAGCCGTGCTGGAGCTGCTCGCGGCGCAGACGGCGGCCTGCCTCGGTGCGGCCCGCGCGGTGCAGGAGCTGCGGCGGCTGGCCGTCACCGACCCGCTCACCGACCTGCCCAACGCCGCCGCCTTCGCCCGGGACCTCGATGCCGCGGCGGCCGCGGCCCGGTCGCAGCGCTTCCAGCCGCAGGCCTGCCTGCTGCTGGACGTGGACGAGTTCAAGGCGATCAACGACAGTCAGGGCCACCTGGCCGGCGACGACCTGCTCGCCGCGCTCGCCGGCGAGCTGCGGCGGGAGCTGCGCGCACCGGACCGGCTGTACCGGATCGGCGGAGACGAGTTCGCGGCGATCGTGTACGTAGCGGATCCCGCCGCGGTCGGGCACGTCGGCGGGCGGCTGCTCGTCGCCGCCAGCCGCACCGCCGCCACCGTCAGCATCGGCGGCGCGCTCGTCGGCGGGGACGCGCGCAGCGCGCGCGGACGGGCCGACGAGGCGCTGTACGCGGCGAAGCGGGCCGGCCGAGACCGGTTCGACCTGTCGGCGGACCAGACCTAGATGTACCCACCGTAATCGGCTGATTACAGGCGCCGGAAGCGGGCACACCCGACGCCATGCGGTCGGACCTGGCGCCTGCGGAGCCGGGCCGCCGCGCCGGAGGACAGCCGTGAGCGCCGGCCCGGCCGCCGCCGGCGACCTCGACCGGGCGCTCGCGCCGGGCGGCGTCCGGATGCTCTTCCAGCCCATCGTCGACCTCGAGCAGCACGCGCTGATCGGGCACGAGGCGCTCGCCCGCGGCCCGGTCGGCTCGCAGCTCGAGAGCCCGATGGCGCTGCTGCTCGCCGCCCGCGCCGACGACCGGCTCGCCGAGCTGGACTGGCTCTGCCGGGCCGAGGCGTTCCGGTGCTCCCTCGCGCACCCGCGGCCGGCGCCCTGGCGGGTGTTCGTCAACGCCGAGCCCGAGACGCTGCACAGCCCCTGCCCCGAGCACCTCGCCGCCGTCCTCGCCCGCGCGCACCGGCACCTCGACGTGGTCGTCGAGCTGACCGAGCGGTTCCTCCTGCAGCGGCCCGCCGACCTCATCCGCGTCGTCGGCACCCTGCGGGAGCTCGGCTGGGAGATCGCGCTGGACGACGCCGGCGCCAACGCGGCGAGCGTGGCGCTGCTGCCCGTGCTCGCGCCGGACATCGTCAAGCTGGACCGGCCGCTGCTGGCCCCGCGGCTGGACCGGCAGGCGCGGGCCGCCCTGACGGCCATCACCGCGTACGTCCGGCGCTCGGGCGCGGTGCTGCTCGCGGAGGGCATCGAGACCGAGGCGGACCTGCAGCGGGCGCGCGAGCTCGGGGCGCGCTGGGGTCAGGGCTACCTGTTCGGCCGGCCGCAAGCGCTCAGCGGCGTCGACGTCGAGCGGCCGGCGCCTCGGAGCGGGCCGGACGCCGCCGGCCCCGCCGCCTGGGACCTGCTGCCCGACAGCGACGCGCTGGTGCAGCTCGCCGCCGGCGGGCCACGCCTGGTCGTCGACCTGCCGTGGTTGCACGCCCAGCTGGCCGCCACGGTCGACCTGGCCGCCGCGGCGCCGGACAACAGCATCGTGCTCGTCTCGGCGGGTGCGCCGGGCGCCGTCCTGCCGGAGCTCGTGGACCGGCTGCACCGGCTGCAGGCGAGCTGCGCGTACGTGGGCCTGCAGCTGCCGACGGTCGCCGCGGACGTGCCGCGAAGCCTGCGCGCGACCGCGGCCACCGGCAGCGCGGCGGCACGGCGGGAGATCGCCGCCGTCGTGATGACGCCGGAGGCGTGCCTGGGCATCAGCGGCCGGCTGCTCGACGACGGTCGGGTCGAGGTGGCGCTGTCCACCGACGCCGTCACGCTCGCGGCGGTGGCCCGCCTGCTGCTGTCGCGCCTGCCGGCAGCCTGAGGCCCGACGGGATCCTGTGCTCCCCCGTCTGGACTTGAACCAGAAACCCTGCGATTAACAGTCGCATGCTCTGCCAATTGAGCTACGGGGGATCGCACCGGGCGGAGCCGGCGGCGGAGCCCCACGTTAGCGCACGAGACGGGCACCGGATCGGCCGGTTTCCGCTCCAGTTCCGTCCGCGATGTCCGACACTGTCCGTGTGCTGACCCGCCCGGAACGCCTTGTCGCCGCGTCCGCCGCAGCCGTGCTGCTGACCGGCCTGCTCGGCACGTCGTATGCCGACGAGCCCGCGCCGGCGACGGCGGCCCGACCCGCTGCCGTCCGCACCCCGGCCGTGCCGAGCCCGGGGGTGAGCGCCCATCCCGCGCCGGCCGCGCAGAAGCCCGCGGCCGTCGCCGCTCCGACCGTGCGCAGGCCGGTCCCGCCCGCCCCGCCGCTGGCCGGCTGCCCGGTGCCGATGCGCCCCGGCCGGCCGGGCTGGACGCCCAAGCCGCTCAAGCCGCCGATCGTCTCCGACGCCGCGCTGCCGGTTCCGCTGCCCGCCGGGCCCAAGGCCACCAGCCTCGACGCGCTGACCGGCAAGGGGATCTGGGTCACCAACTGGAAGACCACCGATGTGGACGTGGCCGGCGTCGTGGCCCGCGCGAAGGCCGGCGGCCTGCACAGCATCTGGGTCCGCACCGGCGGGTCGAAGCAGGGCTACTACGGCGGGCTCGTCCTGCCCGAGCTCGTCCCGGCCGCGCACGCGGCGGGCCTGAAGGTCGTCGCCTGGGACTTCCCGTTCCTGTCCGACCCGGTGGGCGACGCCGCCCGCGCCCGCAAGGCGCTCGCGACCGGCATCGACGCGTTCGCCCCGGACGTCGAGACCTCCGCCGAGGGCACCTACGCGACGCCGCGCCGGGTCGCGCTGTACCTGTCCCTCGTCCGCGGCCACGCCGGCACCCGGCCCATCGCGGCGACCGTCCCGCGGCCGACCGCCAAGCGGCGCGCGTCGTTCCCGTACGCCGCCTTCCGGCCCTACGCCGACGCCTTCGCGCCGATGGTCTACTGGTCCTGCAACGAGCCGGGCAAACTGGTGCGGCAGTCGCTGACCGAGCTGGGCAGGCTGCTGCCGGTGCACCCCGTGGGGCAGGCCTACGACATGGCCGAGGACGGCGGACGGCGCGGCAAGCCGACGTACCAGGAGACGCTGCGCTTCCTCGACTACTCCCGCCGCGGCGGGGCCGTCGGCGCGAGCATGTGGACGATCGAGGAGATCGGCGACGGCCAGTGGAAGGCGCTGGCCGGCTACCGCTGGCCGGGCAGGCAAGTGAGGCGCTAGACCGGGCACAACCGGGGTAGGGGTTGGTCAACAGCACGTCTGACTACCCGTCCGGGAGGACCTCGTGATCCGCAAGCTCACCCTCGCCGCCGGCTTCGGTGCCGGCTACGTGCTCGGCGCCAAGGCCGGCAAGGAGCGCTACACCCAGATCGAGTCGAAGTTCCGCGAGCTGGCCGGCATGCCTGCCGTGCAGGACGTGACGAGCAACATCGCCGACACCGCCAGCACCATCGGCGACAAGGCGAAGACCGCCGTGAACGACAAGGTCAGCGCCGTCAACGACAAGGTCTCCGGCACCGACTCCACGGTCGACCTCAACAAGAGCGCGAGCAAGACCGGCGCCCGCACCACCCCCGCCGCCGCGCCCGCCCCCATGGCCGGCGCCGCCGCCAGCGTCACCGCCCCGGACATCACCGGCGCGTGATCTACCGCTCCGGTCGGCCTGCGGGCCGGCCGGAGCGCCTTCTCCCCCTTCAGTCCCTGAACCCGACGAGAGGAACCCCATGGGCACCGTCGCTCACTACCTCGAGGTCGACGCCTCCGCCGACACCTGCTACGCCTGGTGGCGCGGCCTGACGAACCTGCCGCAGATCCTGCCGGACGTGGAGTCCGTCACGGCTGTCACTGATCCCGCGGCCGGCAGTGCCGAGCTCACCCACTGGAAGGTCTCCGGCCCGCTGGGCAAGACCGTCGAGTGGGACGCCAAGATCGTCGAGGACGTCCCGGGCGAGAAGATCGCCTGGGCCTCCACCGGCGGCGACGTCGCCAACTCCGGCGCCGTCCGCTTCGACGACCACGGCGCCACCACCGGCGTCGAGGTCAGCCTGGCCTACGACCCGCCGGCCGGCGTGCTCGGCGACGCGATCGCCAAGCTGTTCGCCGACCCGCAGGACAAGGTCGAGAAGGCGCTCGCCTCCTTCAAGTCGACCATCGAGGCCGGCACCCCCGCCTGATCCCCTGGAAGGAACCCCTCATGACCTCCCGCTTCCCCGAGCCGCCGTCCCCGATGGAGGCCGAGGGCATCCCGGACCCCGGCGTCGGCGCCGACAACGAGCTGCTCACCGACCCCGCGGACGCCTACGGGATCGAGCCGCCGCACGACACCGCCACCGCCGTGGACGACTTCGGCACCACCGCTGCCGAGATGCACGACGGCGAGTCGCTCGACGGCCGCATCGCGCGCGAGGAGGAGGACGTCCTCGCGCAGGTCGACACCGACGCCGACGAGTCGCTCGGCAGCGACACCCCGTTCGACGAGCGCGCGGGTCAGGGCGTCGGACGGCTCGTCGAGCCCGACGAGGGCGCGCGTACGGACACCGAGGCCGACATGGTCGCGGCAGATGTCGGCACCGACCTCGGCGGGTACTCCGCCGAGGAGGCCGCCATGCACCTCGAGCCCGAGGTCTAGTTGGCGCAGCGCCTGCGTCGCGTCTCCTGCTCCGCCCCGGGGCTGTCCCGGCGGCGGAGCGGGAGAGGCTTCACGTACGTCGACGCGGGCGGCCGCAAGGTCGACGACGCCGCAACGCTGGAGCGGATCCGCGCGCTGGTCATCCCGCCGGCCTGGACCGACGTCTGGATCTGCCCGGTCGCGTCCGGTCACATCCAGGCCACCGGCGTCGACGCGCGCGGCCGCCGGCAGTACCGGTACCACGACGTCTGGCGCCAGCAGCGCGACCTCGCCAAGCACGACCGGATCCTCGACTTCGCCTCCCGGCTCCCGACCGCGCGTGAGGTGATCCGCGCGGACCTGCGGACCAGCGGCCTGAGCCGGCAGCGCGTCCTGGCCTGCGCAGTCCGGCTGCTCGACCTCGGCTTCTTCCGGATCGGCGGCGAGCAGTACGCCGCGGAGAACGAGACGTACGGGCTCGCCACCATGCACAAGGAGCACGTGCACGTCGCCCGCGACGGCACGCTGACGTTCGACTACACCGCCAAGAGCGGCAAGCACCTGCACAAGTCGCTGAACGAGCCCGAGGTCGGCGCGGTCATCGCCGCGCTCAAGCGCCGGCGGGGCGGCGGCGAGGAGCTGCTGGCCTACCGCGGCCCGGCCGGCCAGTGGATCGACGTCAAGAGCGGCGACATCAACGCCTACCTGCGGGCGGCCACCGGCGGCGAGGACTCCGCCAAGGACTTCCGCACCTGGTCCGCCACGGTGCTCGCGGCGATCGGGCTGGCGGTCAGCACGGAGGCGGCCACGGAGGCGGCCCGCAAGCGCGCCGTCACCCGGGTCGTGAAGGAGGTGTCCGAGCAGCTCGGCAACACCCCCGCGGTCTGCCGGTCCTCGTACATCGACCCGCGGATCATCGACCTCTACGACTCCGGCATCACCATCGGCGACGACCTCGAGCAGCTCGGGCAGGACGCGTCGTACGGCGAGCCGGCCTTCCAGGGCGCGATCGAGACCGCCGTCCTGCGCCTGCTGCGCGACACCCCCGAGAGCGCCCTGAAGGCCGGGTGACGCCGGCGACGTACCGTGCTCCGGTGAGGACGGCTGCTGCACGCGCGCTGGCGCTCGCCATCGTGCTGGCCTCCGTGGCCGCCGCGGCGCCTGCGCTGGCCGCCGGGACGCCGCCGCAGCGGACCTGGAACTTCGACCAGGTACGGGTTCCGGCCGCGCGCCCCGCCGGCAAGGCGGGTGCCGGGGTGACCGTGGCCGTCCTCGACTCGTGGGTGGACCGGGCGCACAAGGACTTCGAAGGCCGGGTGCTCGCCGGCGCCGACTGCCTCGGCGGTACCTGCGAGGACGGGCCGGCGACCTCGGACAAGTGCGACCACGGCACGCACGTCGCCGGCACCGTCGCGTCGTCGTCGTTCGGCGTCGCCCCGAAGGCGCGCATCCTGCCCGTGCGCGTCCTGTCGTACGAGGAGAGCTCCGGCAACTGCGTCGGCCAGCCCGACGACGTCGCCGCCGGCATCCGCTGGGCCGTCGCGCACGGGGCCCAGGTCCTCAACCTGTCCCTCGGTCCGGACGTCCCTGGGCTGTCGCAGTCGACGGTGATCCCGACCGCCGTCCGCGAAGCGGCCGAGGCCGACGTGCTCGTCGTGTTCTCGGCCGGCAACAGCAGCCTGCCGGTGACGGACTCGTACGGCGGCGACGCGATCATCGTGGCCGCGACGAACCGGGCCGGCGGGCTCGCGTCGTACAGCCAGCGCGGCAGCGGCGTGGACCTGGCGGCGCCGGGCGGGGATCCGAAGACGAAGGACCAGTGCCTGCAGTCGGACTGCATCACGTCGCTGTACCCGGGCGACCGGTACGCCGTCGCCGCCGGCACCTCGATGGCCGCGCCGCACGTCAGCGGCATCGCGGCGCTGCTGCTCGGCCAGGACGTCAACCGCACGCGGCAGCAGGTCGTCCAGCGCATGACGTCCACGGCCCGCCCGCTCAGCGGTGCCGGTTCCGGGCTCGTCGACGCGGCTGCCGCCCTCGGCGTGCAGCCGACGACAACCTCGCCGCGCTCGTCCTCGGCGCCGCAGCCGGTGAGCCCTGCCCCCCCGCGGCCGGTGCAGTCGCCGGCTGCCGCGGCCTCGACCGCCCCGGCGACGCAGCGGTCGGCGA
>JAODNS010000252.1 GCA_025465145.1 Frankiales bacterium | reverse complement strand
GCGGCGCCGTTCGGTCCGGCCACCGCGAGGTGCACGGTGCCGACCGGCTGGCCCTCCTGCTCGGCTGGCCCGGCGACGCCGGTCGCGCCGATCCCGTACGTCGCCCCGAGCCGGTCGCGCGCCCCCGCAGCCAGCGCGCATGCGGTCTCCGGCGAGACGGCACCGGCGGTGTCGAGCAGCGGCCCGGGTACGCCGGCGAGCGTCTCCTTGAGGTCGGTCGCGTAGACGACCGCCGAGCCGCGGAAGGTCGCGGACGAGCCGGGCATCCGCGACAGCGCCGCGCCGATCAGCCCGCCGGTCAGGGACTCGGCAACGCCGACGGTGGCGCCGCGGGCGGCGAGCAGCCGGTGCACGACCTCGTCCAGCCGGTCGTCGTCCCGCCCCCACACCGCCTCGCCCAGCGCGGCCGCCACGGCGTCCGCGAGCGGCGTCAGCACCGCGTCGTCGCTGCCGGTGAAGCGGACCCGGGTGATCCCCCCGCCGGCGAGGTACGCGAGGGCGACCCCGTCCGGCACCTGGACCGTCCGCTCGACCACCGTGGCGACGGCCGACTCGCCCATGCCCGCGGTGTGCACGGTCCGCGTTCTGACGACGGTGCCGGAGCGCTCCCGCAGCTCGGCGAGCACCGGCTCGGCGACCGCCTGCAGCTCGTGCGGCGGGCCAGGCAGCGCGTACAGCAACCGGTCCGCCACCTCGAGCCGCAAGCCCGGGGCCGTGCCGACCGGGTTCGGGAGGACAGCAGCCCCGCGCGGCACGTCGGCCTGCCGCAGCACCTCGTCCGGCATGTCGTACCCGAAGGACCGGAACCGCTCGCGCAGCTCGTCCTCCATCGCCGGCACGCGGTGGAGCGGTACTCCGGCGGCGGCCGCGACCGCGTCGCGGGTGATGTCGTCGCTGGTCGGTCCGAGGCCGCCCGTCACGAGGACGACGTCGGCGTCCTCGAGGGCGCGGCGCAGCACCACCGCGAGCCGCGACAGGTCGTCGCCGACCATCGCGGAGGCGACCACCTGCACGCCCGCCGCGGCCAGCTGACCGCCGAGCCACGAGGCGTTGGTGTTGACCGTGTCGCCGAGCAGCAGTTCGTCGCCGACGGCCACGAGCGCCGCGGTCAGCGTCACCGCGCCGCCTTGCGGGCGCGCTTCATCGCGGCCCGGTCGCTGGTCCGGCGAAGCGTCACAGCCCTTGCCACGTAGTCGATCCCGGTGACGACGGTGACCGCGACGGCGGCCGTCATGACGACGGCGCGGCCGGTGGCGAGCAGTCCGGACAGCGGCAGCAGGTACAGCCCGATCGCCAGCCCCTGCAGCAGCGTCTTCAGCTTTCCGCCGCGGCTGGCCGGGATGACGCCATGCCGGATCACCCAGAAGCGCAGCGCGGTGACGCCGATCTCCCGTACGAGCACGACGACCGTCACGGCCCACGGCAGGAGATCCAGCGACGACAGGCCGATCAGCGCCGCGCCGATGAGCGCCTTGTCCGCGATCGGGTCCGCGAGCTTGCCGAAGCTGGTGATCAGCCCCCGGCTGCGGGCCAGCTGCCCGTCGACCCAGTCGGTGTAGGACGCGATCGCGAAGACGATGCAGGCGGCGACGCGGAAGCCGGTCGAGTCGCCGTCGTCGTGCAGCAAGCTGGCGAGGAACACCGGGACCAGGGCGAGCCGCAGCACCGTCAGCTGGTTGGCGATGTTCAGGTTGCTGACCCGCGCGACCGGCGCCGTCGCCGGGTCGCCCGGTCCCTGGTTCGTGCTCAAGCCAGGGCCGGGGACCGCACCAGGTCGGCCACCAGGTCCACCCCCTCGGTGTCGACGACGACCGCCGTCACGAGATCGCCGACGCGCAGCCCCTCGCCGCGGACCAGCGTCGTGCCGTCGACGTCCGGCGCCTGGTGCTCGGCGCGGCCCTCGCCGTCCTCGGACTCGACGAGCACGACCACCGTCTCGCCGATCCGCTCCTCGGCGCGCTGCGATGTGAGCTCCTCCGCCAGCGCGGTCAGCCGCTGGACGCGTCGCTCGACCTCGTCCGGGTCGACCTTGTCGGGCAGGTGCTCAGCCTCGGTGCCGTCCTCGTCGGAGTACCCGAACACGCCGATCGCGTCGAGCCGCGCGGCGGTGAGGAACCGCTCCAGCTCCGCGACGTCGGCCTCGGTCTCGCCCGGGAAGCCGACGATGACGTTGCTGCGAACGCCCGCGGTCGGCGCAGCCGCGCGGATCTGCGCCAGCAGGTCGAGGAACCGCTCGGTGTCGCCGAAGCGCCGCATCCGCCGCAGCTCCTGCCCGGACGCGTGCTGGAAGCTCATGTCGAAGTACGGCACGACGCCGGGCGTGCACGTCAGCGTCTGGACGAGCGTCGGGCGCATCTCCGCCGGCTGCAGGTACGACAGTCGCACCCGCGGCGCGATGGTGGCGAGCTCCGGCAGCAGGGTCTCGAGCAGCTTGAGGTCGCCGAGGTCCTTGCCGTACGACGTGGAGTTCTCGCTGACCAGGACGAACTCGCGCACGCCGCTGTCGGCAAGCCAGCGCGCCTCGGCCAGCACGTCGGACGGGCGGCGGCTCACGAACGCGCCGCGGAACGACGGGATCGCGCAGAACGCGCACCGCCGGTCGCAGCCGGAGGCCAGCTTCAGCGGCGCGACCGGGCTGCTGTCGAGGCGGCGGCGGACCACCTGCGGGCCGCCCGCGTGGCCGGGGATGCCCACATCGATCGCGGCCGGCTTCTGCCGCTCCACCGGGCTGATCGGCAGCAGGTTCCGCCGGTCGCCGGGGGTGTGGCTCTGCACGGGTAGGCCGTCCAGCACGGACTGCAGGTGCGTCGAGAGGTCCTCGTACGAGTCGAACCCGAGCACCGCGTCGGCCTCGGGCAGCTGTGCCGCGAGCTCCTTGCCGTAGCGCTCCGCGAGGCAGCCGACGGCGACGACCTTGCTGCCGGTGTCGCTCGCCGCGAGCAGCGTGTCGATCGAGTCCTTCTTCGCCGACTCGACGAAGCCGCAGGTGTTCACAACCGTGACGTCGGCCGTCTCGCCGTCGACGAGCTCCCAGCCGGCGGCGTCGAGCCGCCCGGCGAGCTCTTCGGAGTCGACCTCGTTGCGCGCGCAGCCCAGGGTCACGATGGACACGCTGCGGCGGGGGGTCACCCCGCGAGTCTAGGAGCCGCAGCTCAGCCGGCGACGATCCCGCTCGCGTTGCACGTGAAGCGCTTGACCGCCCCGACACCGCCTGCGGCGCCGAGGTCCTTGCCGCCGCAGACGAGGTTGACCGCGCCGGCGTTTCCGACGATCAGCCGCAGCTGCCGGGCGTCGCGGAAGTCGCGGACGGTCCCGGGGGGGAGCACGCCCTCGTAGAGCGTCCGCGTCGCGTTGCGCACGCTGACCCAGGAGGCGCCGCCGATCAGCCGCAGCCGCAGCTCCGCGCCGATGGGCAGCGGGCGGCTCGCGACGAGGCCCTTGCGCGGGCTCGGCTGCACGACGGGGCTGGGCCCGCTGGCCACCGAGGTGACCTCGGCGGCAGGCCGGTCCGGCTTCGTCACCTGACCGATCACGAACAGCCCGACGATGATCGCGAGCGCGGCGGCTCCGGCGACAGACCAATTCGGGCCGCGCCGCTCAGGGCGCTCCGCCGTCGGCACGTGCATCGGCTCGCTCGGCGCCCGCCGTGGCTCGAGCAGCGGCACCGACTGCTCGTCCGGAGCCGCCTGGCTGCTGAACAGCGCGAGGAACCGCTCGGGCGACGTGCCGAGCGCAGCGCAGATGCTCTTGACGTGGCCGCGCGCGTAGACGACGCCGCCGCTGGTGCCGAAGCGATCGGCCTCGATGTCGCGCAGGACGGTACCGCGGATCCGCGTGGTCGCGCTGACGTCCTCGATGCTCAGGCCGGTCTGCTCGCGGGCGGCGCGGAGGGCGCTGCCGACCGTCTCGTCCACGCCCCCACCCCCTGCCGCAAACCGGTGCAGATCAGGCACCGAGTCTACGGGCCGGACATCACGTTCCAACCTGCGCGACGCGGGCGCAAGCGTCGATCAGGTCACGCCCGAACCCTCGCGGCGGCCGCCGTGCCGCACCAGCCCCGCCGGGCCGTCCCGCAGGTCCAGGTGGAGCAGCACCTGGTCGTACCGCTGGTCCCCCACCGCGATGAAGTCCGGCCGCCGGCCGCTCACGACGAACCCGAGCCGGTCGTACATCCGCAGCGCCCCATGGTTGTTGCCACGGCAGTCCAGCGTCAGCACCTCGACGCCGTCGGCCCGCGCGTCCGCGATCAGCGCCTGCGTCACCAGCCGCGCGGTGCCGCGGCCGCGGACGTCCGGGTGCGTCATGACCTTGCGGATCTCGGCGTTCTGCTGCAGGACGCTGTACGTCTGGCGCGCCCACGACCCGCAGCCGACGAGCCGGCCGCCGTCGTACGCGCTGACGAACCGGCCGGTCGTCGCGTACCAGTCCGCAACCTCCTCGACCGACGGCACGGTGAGCCAGCCGACGGCTCCGCCCGTCGCCGCCACGGCCGCGACGAGCGCGTGCAGCTGGTCCAGCGGCGGGTCGGACCAGGAGAGCTCGGTCACCCGCGCAGGGTGACGAGCACCGACTCGATCTCATCGGGGCGGATGAGCACGTCGCGCGCCTTGGAACCCTCGGACGGGCCGACGATGCCGCGGCTCTCCATGAGGTCCATCAGCCGGCCGGCCTTGGCGAACCCGACGCGGAGCTTGCGCTGCAGCATGGACGTCGAGCCGAACTGCGTGCTGACGACCAGCTCGACCGCCTGGCAGAGCAGGTCGAGGTCATCGCCGATCTCCTCGTCGACCTGCCGCTCGGCCGCGACCGGCGCCTGGATGTCCTCGCGGAACGCCGGCTGCCGCTGCCCCTTGCAGTGCGCGACGACCGCGGCCACCTCGGCGTCGGTGACGAGCGCGCCCTGGATGCGCATCGGCTTGCTCGCGCCCATCGGCAGGAACAGCGAGTCGCCCTTGCCGATGAGCTTCTCCGCACCGGGCTGGTCGAGGATGACCTTGCTGTCGGTGCCGCTGCTCGTCGCGAAGGCCAGCCGGCTGGGCACGTTCGCCTTGATGAGGCCGGTCACGACGTCGACGGACGGCCGCTGCGTCGCGAGGACGAGGTGGATGCCGGCGGCGCGGGCGAGCTGCGTGATGCGGACGATGGCGTCCTCGACGTCGCGCGGCGCGACCATCATGAGGTCGGCGAGCTCGTCGATGATGACCATGAGGTACGGGTACGGCGCGTAGACGCGCTCGCTGTTCTCCGGCGCCTTGAGCTCGCCGTTGCGGACGGCCTTGTTGAAGTCGTCGACGTGCCGGAAGCCGCTTGCGGCGAGGTCGTCGTACCGCATGTCCATCTCGCGGACGACCCACTGCAGGGCCTCGGCGGCCTTCTTCGGGTTCGTGATGATCGGCGTGATCAGGTGCGGCACGCCCTCGAAGGCCGTGAGCTCGACGCGCTTGGGGTCGACCAGGATCAGCCGCACCTCGTCCGGCGTCGCGCGGGTCAGGATGCTGACGAGCAGCGTGTTGATGCAGGTGCTCTTGCCGGCACCGGTCGCACCGGCGATGAGGATGTGCGGCGTCTTGGCGATGTTGGCGCAGACGAAGCCGCCCTCGATGTCCTTGCCGAGCGCGACGAGCATCGGGTGGTGGTCGTTGACCGCCACGCTGCTGCGCAGGACGTCGCCGACGCTGACGTTCTCGCGGTCGGTGTTGGGGATCTCGATGCCGATGGCCGACTTGCCGGGGATGACGTCGATGATCCGGACGTCGGGGCTCTTGACGGCGTACGCGATGTTGCGGGCCAGCGTCTTGATGCGCTCGACCTTCACGGCCGGGCCGAGCTCGATCTCGTACCGGGTGACGGTCGGCCCACGGCTGAACCCGGTGACGTTGGCGTCGACCTGGAAGTCCTCCAGCACCTGCGTCAGCGCGCGGATGATCTCGTCGTTCGCGGCGCTGCGGCTCTTCGGCGGCGTACCCGTCGCGAGCAGCTCTGCCGGCGGCAGCGCGTAGTCGCCCTTGAGCACCAGCTGCTCGGCCTTCTTCGGCGCGGGCGTGTGCTGCGGCGGCTCCGGGTCGGGCGCCTTCTCGGCGACGACCGGGTCGAGGTCCGGCGGGTCGTCCTGCAGCGCGATCGCCTGCCGGCGGCGCGGGCGGGTCCGGTTGAGCGGCTCGAGCTCCGGCATCGCCTCCGGCTCCGGCTCGGGCTTCTTGAGCAGCAGCGTGTTCTTGAGGTCCTTCAGCCGCTGCGGCACCTGGTGGACCGGGGTCGCCGTCACGACGAGCAGGCCGAAGACGGCGAGCAGGAGCAGGACAGGTACGGCCAGCCACGGCGTGATCGCGCTGGCCAGCGGGTCGCCGAGCAGGAAGCCGAGCAGCCCACCGGCGTCGCTGCGGTCGTCCGGGCGACCCTTGACCACGTGCAGCACACCGAGGCCGCCGAGGCCGAGCGCGGCCCAGCCGATCACGGTGCGGCCGCGGCCGCCCGGGCTCTCCGGGTGGCGCAGGACCGTGAACGCGCCCAGCGCGAGGACGAGCGGGAGCAGCAGGGCGCCCTTGCCGGCGAGGCCCTCGAGGAAGCCGGCGACCGCGTCGCCCGCGCTGCC
>JAODNS010000249.1 GCA_025465145.1 Frankiales bacterium | reverse complement strand
GGGGCAGCGGCGGGAACGGCGCGGCGCGGGCGGCGGGCGGGCGCCGGCCTGGGCGGCTACAGCTCGTGACTCCGCATGTGGACGTTCTGGAGCAGGCCGACGGCCATGAGGTTGGCGAACATCGCGGAGCCGCCGTACGACAGGAACGGCAGCGGCAGCCCGGTCACGGGCATGATCCCGAGGGTCATCCCGATGTTCACGAAGCTCTGGAACGCGAACCAGCTGACCACCCCCGCGGCCACCAGCCGCCCGAACGGGTCGGTCGCCAGCGAGGCGATCCGCAGCCCCCGCCACAGCACCAGCCCGAGCAGCAGGATGACGCCGCCCGCGCCGAGCAGCCCGAGCTCCTCCCCCGCCACGGTGAACACGAAGTCCGTCTGCTGCTCGGGGATGAAGCGCCCGTTCGTCTGCGTGCCGTGGAACAGCCCCTTGCCGGTCAGCCCGCCGGACCCGATCGCGATCCGGGCCTGGTTCGTGTTGTAGCCCGTGTCGCCGAGGTCGGCGGACGGGTTCGCGAAGGCCGTGAAGCGGGCCACCTGGTAGTCGCTCAGCACCCCGAGCTGGACGGCGCCGAACGCGACGATGCCGCCCGCGAGCAGCAGCCCCACGATCCACTTCGCGCGCGCGCCGGAGACCGACAGCACGCCGAGTACCACGAAGACGATGACCATCGTGGTCCCGAGGTCGGGCTGCAGCATGATCAGCGCCATCGGCAGCGCGGCCAGCAGCAGGACCAGCAGCACGTCACCGTCCGCAGGCGCGCTCTCCCCCTCGCGCTTCTCGGCCAGGATCATCGCCATCCCGACGACGATCGCGACCTTCGCGAACTCGGACGGCTGCACCTGGAAGCCGGCCGGCAGCACGATCCACGAGTGCGCGCCGTTGATCGTCGAGCCGAGCGGTGAGAGCACGGCGAGCAGGCCCGCACAGGAGGCGACGTAGACGATGGGGGCGTACGCGCGCAGCGACCGGTAGTCGACCAGCGCGGCCACCGACGCCAGGACGGTCCCGATCACCGCGTTGATCAGGTGCTTCTTGAGGAACGTGGTCGGATCGAGCCCGGCGTTGAGCATCCGCTGCCGGGTGGCGGACCAGACGAGCAGCGAGCCCAGGCCGATCAGCGCGACGACGGCCAGCAGCAGCAGCCAGTCCAGCCGGCGCAGCGGCGACTCGCGGTCGAGCGCCCGCTCCCGCAGCGACGCCTCCCGCCGGCGCAGCGAGATCGGGGCGACCCGCGGCGTCGACCACTCCGTCACGACTGCTCCCGGCGGTAGGCGGGTGCGACCGCCGGCAGAGGACCCGGCACCCGAGCCCCCGGCGGCACCACGAACCCGTCCGGCCGGACCCGCGGCAGGCCCCGCGCCGGCACCAGCGCCGCCGGCCGGCCGTTCAGCCCGTACATCCCCTCGTACACCTCGCGCGTGATGGGTGCGGCCGTGGTGCCACCGGTGCCGGCCTGCTCGACCATCGTGACGACGACGTACTCCGGCTTGTCCGCCGGGGCGTACGACGCGAACCACGAGGTGTCCTGCTTGCCGGTGACCTCGGCGGTGCCGGTCTTGCCGGCGACGACGAGCCGGTCGCGCGGGAAGCCGAGGAAGGCGCCCCGTGCCGTCCCCCGCTGCCCCGGGTCCGTGACGCCGGCCAGGGACGAGCGGATGTACGACAGCACCTGCGCCGACACCGGGAGCTTGCCGCGCACCGCCGGCGGGATCGGCGTCACGGTGCGACCGTCCGCCGACAGCAGCGCCTTGCCGAGGCGCGGCTCGTACAGCGTGCCGCCGTTGGCAAGCGCCCCGTACGCTGCCGCCAGCTGCAGCGGCGTGACCACCGTGTCGCCCTGGCCGATCGAGAAGTTGATCGCGTCGCCGGCGCGGTACCGGTCGCCGTCCAGGCAGAACTCGCGCGCGAGCTCCTTCAGGAACGCCGCCCGCGTCCCGTCCGCGACCTCGGGGTAGCCCTTCTTCGCGCGCTCGCACTTGACCGTCTTCATCTCGGTGTACAGCCGCTTCTTGAAGTCCCGGCTGGCGATGCGCCCGGCGGCCTCGGACGGCAGGTCGATGCCGCTGTCGCTGCCGAACCCCCACGCCTTGGCCATGTTGACCATGGCCTCCTTGGCCGGACCGACCGGCTTCAGGCCACCGTCGCGGACCCACATGTCGTAGCCGAACTTGTAGTAGATCGTGTCGCAGGACCGGATCAGCGCGGTCCGCAGGTCGATGGTCCCGAACGCCTCCGAGTCGAAGTTGCGGAACGTCGCGGTGCCGGCCTCGAACTGCGAGCCGCAGAAGTACCGGCCGCCCAGTGACGCCTCGCCGGACTGCACCGACGCCGCCGTCGACACCACCTTGAACGTCGACCCCGGCGCGAACAGGCCCTGCGTCGCGCGACTCGTCAGCGGGCTGCCGGCCTGCTCGCCGAACCGCCGGTCGAACTCGTTCTGGGTCAGCCGGCCCTGGAAGACCTTCGGGTCGTACGACGGGTAGCTCGACATCGCGACGACGCGCCCCGTGCGCGCCTCCATGACGACGACCGCACCGGCCGGCGCGCGGAACCGCAGCCCGGTGTTGCGCGCGTCCCGCATGGACCGGGCCCGCAGGATCCCCCGCTCCAGCGCCTCGTCGGCGACCTTCTGCACGCGCGCGTCGAGCGAGAGCACCAGCTTGGCGCCGGCCACCGGCAGCGTCTCGCCCGACGTCCCCGTGACGTTGCCGTCCTTGTCGACGACCAGCTTCTGCACGCCGTCCTTGCCGCGCAGCGGCACGTCGTACGTCGCCTCGACGCCGCTCTTTCCGACCAGCGCGTTGCTGACCGCGTGCTCGTACCCGGCCTTGCCGCGCTCGTCGCCGATCGGTCCGAGGTAGCCGAGCAGGTGCGCCGCCAACGACCCGCCGGGGTACTCGCGGATCGCCTGGAACTCCGCCGTCACGCCGGGAAAGTCCTCGCGGTGCTCCTCGACCGCGAGCACCGTCTTCGTCTGCGCGGGATCCTCCGCGTCGTAGACCTTGACGGGGACGGGCTGGTACGGCGAGCCGTTCCAGCACGTCGGCGGGCGGTTGGTCTTGCTGCACGGCTGGATCGTCCTGGCGAGCTGATCGGCCGCGATGCCGACCACGGGCGCGAGCCGAGCTAGGACCGCCTTGCCGTCGTCGCGCTCGCGGTTGAGCAGCGAGCGGTTGACCGACACGACCAGCGCGGTCCGATTGCCAACGAGGGTGCGACCCTGCGCGTCGAGCACCTCGCCGCGGTCCGCCGGCGTCACGACCTCGCGGACCCGGTTGGCGCTGGCCGCCTTCTGGTACGTCGCGCCGGAGTACACCTGCAGGAACCACAGCCGGCTGAACAGCGTCACGAGCAGCGCGACAACGAGGACCCGGAGCACCACCAGCCGGAGGCGGGAGCGCTCGGTCACAAGCCCATCCTCAACGGCGTAGCAGGTCGAGCTCGACCCGTCGCACCAGCAGGGCCACGACCGGCACGACGAACGGCGTCAGGACCACATCGTACGGGACCGAGCTCAGCAGAGACCGCAGAACCGCGCCGCCCGTGATGCGCGGATCGCCCAGCAGCGCGCCCTCCGCGGCGAAGCACAGCACCCCCGCCGCGCCGCCCAGCGCGACCGCCGCGAAGGGCACGAACGTCGACCGCTCCGTGTCGTCCTCGACCTGCCCGGTGACGTATCCGACCACCGTGTAGACCAGCGCCAGCCGGCCGAGCTGGTGGTCGGCGGACAGGTCCGCGAGCAGCCCCGCGGCGAAGCCGGTGACCATCCCGGACATCGGCCCCTCGGCCAGCGCGTACGCCACCACGAGCACCAGCAGCAGGTCGGGCGCGACGCCCGGCAGCGGCAGCTGCGTGAACACGGTCGTCTGCAGCAGCAGGCAGGTCAGCACCGTGGCGGCGCCGAGCAGGAGGCGCTGCGTCGTCACGGCGACGGCTTCAGCGGCAGGCGCGGCGACCGGCGCGGTGGGCTGACGACGACGCCGACCAGGTCCAGCGCGGTGACGTCGACGTACGGCATGACGTCGTAGGTCTGCGTCAGCCCGCTGCCCTCGCTGCGGCCGGTGAGCACCTGCCCGATCGGCACGCCCGGCACGAACGTGCCCGAGCCGCTCGTGATGAGGACGTCGCCCTTGGACACCCGCGTCTTGCCGACCAGCGTGAACGACATCGGGTCGAGCGCGCGGCCGCTGGCGAAGCCGAACGACCGGGTCCGCTGCAGCCGCGCGCCGACGGTGAAGCCGGGGTCGGCCACGAGCAGCACGACGGAGGTGTACTTGCCGACCCGCTTCGTACGACCGACCAGCCCCTCGCCGGACAGCACGGTCTGGTCGACCTGCACGCCGTCCTCGCTCCCGGCGTCGATGGTCGCCGTCCACTCGAACCCGAACGACGAGCCGATCGTGCTGATGTGGGCGGGCACGACCGTGTAGTCGCCGGCGTCCCTCGTCGCGAGCAGCCGGTTCCACTGCTGCTGCTCGGCGCGCAGCCCGTCCGTCGCCCGCAGCTGCGCGCGCAGCCGGTCGTTCTCGGCCTTGAGCTTGGCGTTCTCGTCCTTGTACGTCCCGATCCGCGGCAGCCCGCCGAGCGCGTTGCCGACGGAGCGCGCCGCGCCGCCGACCGCCCGCTGCGCGGGACCGAAGACGACGTCGCCCCCTCGGCGTACGGCGTCGAACGGTGAGCTGCCGCCGCCCGAGCGGAAGTCGAGCGCGGTCAGCGTGAACGCCGTCAGGACCAGCAGGACGAGCAGCAGGCGCAGGCGACCGGAGCCGCGCACGAACTAGTGGCGGGGCTCGGAGATGAGGACCTGCTGCAGGGCCTCGAACTCCTCGACGCACTTGCCGGACCCGATCGCAACCGAGTGCAGCGGGTTGTCGGTGATGTGCACCGGCATCCCGGTCTCGTGCTTGAGCCGCTCGTCGAGCCCCTTGAGCAGGGCGCCACCGCCGGTGAGCACGATGCCTCGGTCCATGATGTCGCCGGACAGCTCGGGGGGGCACTTGTCGAGGGTGTTCTTCACCGCGTCGACGATCTGGTTGACCGGCTCCTCGATCGCCTTGCGGATCTCCTCGGCGCTGACGACGATCGTCTTCGGCAGGCCGCTGACGAGGTCGCGGCCGCGGATCTCGGCGTGCGGCTCGTCCGGCATCGGGAACGCCGAGCCGATCGCCATCTTGATCTCTTCCGCGGTGCGCTCGCCCAGCATGAGCGAGTACTCCTTCTTCACGTACGAGATGATCGAGCTGTCGAGCTCGTCGCCACCGACGCGTATCGACTGCGACGTGACGATGCCGCCGAGGCTGATGACGGCGACCTCGGTCGTGCCGCCGCCGATGTCGACGACCATGTTGCCGGTCGGCTCGTGCACCGGCAGTCCGGCGCCGATGGCCGCGGCCATGGGCTCCTCGATGATGTAGACCTTGCGCGCGCCGGCCTGGTACCCGGCGTCCTTCACGGCCCGCTGCTCGACGCCGGTGATCCCGGACGGCACGCAGATGACGATGCGCGGCTTGGCGAAGTGGCGGCGCTTGTGCACCTTCTGGATGAAGTAGCGCAGCATCCGCTCGGTCGTGTCGAAGTCGGCGATGACGCCGTCCTTCAGCGGGCGGATGGCGACGATGTTGCCGGGGGTGCGGCCGATCATGCGCTTGGCCTCGGTACCGACGGCGAGGATGCCGGTGGTGTTCGTGTTGATGGCCACGACAGACGGCTCGTTGAGCACCACGCCCTTGCCGCGCACGTAGACGAGCGTGTTCGCGGTGCCGAGGTCGACGGCCATGTCGCGGCCGAGGAAGGACAGGGAGTTCTTGCCGGCCATGGCGGAGGTGGTGCCTTCCGAAAGAGGTGTCGGGCCGAGCGTAGAGCCGTTTCTAGAGGTTCGGGAAGAAGATGCCGATCTCCCGCGTGGCGGACTCCGGCGAGTCGCTGCCGTGCACCAGGTTCTGGCCGATCTCGAGCGCGTAGTCGCCGCGGATCGAGCCTGGGGTGGCCTCGACCGGGTTGGTGACGCCCATCAGGCGCCGCGTGCCGGCGACCGCGTTCGGACCCTCGACCACGAGCGCCACGAGCGGGCCGCCGGTGATGAAGTCGACAAGCTCGCCGAAGAACGGGCGCGACTGATGCTCGCCGTAGTGCTCCTCCGCGGTGGCGCGGTCGAGGGTGCGCAGCTCCATCGCTGCCAGGGTCAGGCCCTTCTTCTCGAGCCGGCTGATGACCTCGCCGGCGAGGCCGCGGCGGACGCCGTCGGGCTTGACGAGGACGAGGGTGCGCTCGGTGGCCATGCTGGGGGATCTCCTCGAGGTAGGCGGTTGCGGCCACGCTACCGGGACGTGAGCAGCAGCCGAGCCTCGCCGACGGTGACGACGGAGCCGGTCACGAGCACCCCTGCGCCGCCGTACTCGACCTCGTCCTCGGCCAGCTGCACGGCCGTGTCCAGCGCGTCGTCCAGCCGGTCCTCGGCCTGCACCCGGTCCTCGCCGAACACGTCGACGGCCAGCGCGAACAGGTCGTCCACCGGCAGCGCGCGCGGGGACGAGTTGGTGGTCACCACGACCATCGTCAGCGCGGGCTCGAGCACCTCGAGGATGCCGCGCACGTCCTTGTCCGACAGGCAGGCGACGACGCCGACCAGCCGGGTGAACGAGAACGAGTCGGCCAGCGCGCGCACGGTCGCCGCCATGCCGTGCGGGTTGTGGCCCGCGTCGAGGACGACCGTCGGAGACGTGCGGACGACCTCGAGCCGGCCCGGCGAGCGCGCCGCGGCGAGCCCCTCGCGCACGCCGTCCGGGTCGATCTGCCGCGACTCGCCGCCACCCAGGAAGGCCTCGACCGCCGCCACCGCGCAGGCCGCGTTCTGCGCCTGGTGCTCGCCGAACAGCGGCAGGAACATCTCGTCGTACGTGCCGGCCAGCCCCTGCAGCGTGACGAGCTGCCCGCCGACGGCCGGCAGCCGCTGCACGACGCCGAACTCCAGACCCTCTCGGGCCACCGTTGCCTCGACCTCGGCGACCCGGCGCAGCAGCACCTCCGCCGCATCGGGCACCTGCGCGGCCAGGACCGTGAACGCCCCCGGGTGGATGATCCCGGCCTTCTCCGTCGCGACCTCGGCGACGGTGGTGCCGAGCAGCGGTACGTGGTCCAGCCCCACCGGCAGCACCACCGACGTGGCCGCCTCCGCCACGTTGGTCGCGTCCCACAGGCCGCCGAGCCCGACCTCCAGCACGGCGACGTCGACCGGTGCGTCGGCGAACGCCGCGAACGCCATCCCGGTGAGCACCTCGAAGAAGGTCATCGGCACCGGCATCCGCGAGTCCACCATCTCGACGTACGGGGCGATCTCGTCGTAGACCTCGGCGAAGCGCTCGGCCGTCAGCGGCGTGCCGTCGATGGTGATGCGCTCCGTCACCGACTCGAGGTGCGGGCTGGTGAACCGGCCCACCCGCAGCCCGAACGCCTGCAGCAGCGAGTCGACGATCCGCGCTGTCGAGCTCTTGCCGTTGGTGCCCGTGATGGCGATCGCCGGGTAGCTCCTGTGCGGCGACCCCAGCAGGTCGACGAGCAGCCGGATCCGTTCGAGGTCGGGCTCCATGTGGTTCTCGGCCGGGTACCGCGGCGCGAGCGCGACCATCACCCGCTGGAGCGGGTCGTCAGCCACTGACGGCGACCAGCGTGACCTCGACGGCGGGCTCGCCCTCCTCGACGACGAGCTCGGTGACGACGCCGGCGTTCACGAGGTCGGCGCGCGCCTGCTCCACCAGCGCGAGCCGCTCGGCGGTGTCCCGTACGACGAGGCGCTCCACGCCGGTGCGCATCGAGGTCTTGGCCGCGCTCTTCGCCTTGCGCACCTGGCCGAGCACCTCGCCCGCGACGGCCAGCACGGCCGGATCGCCGCCCGTGACGTCGAGCGTCGGCCAGGCCTGCAGGTGGAGCGAGTCGTCGTTGTTCCAGGACCAGACCTCCTCGGCGGCGAAGGCGAGGAAGGGCGCGAACAGCTTGAGCAGCGTGTCGAGCGCGAGCCGCAGCGCGCGGTTCGCGGACGCGGCCTCGGCTGCGTCGCTGTAGGCGCGGTTCTTCACCAGCTCGATGTAGTCGTCGCAGAACGTCCAGAAGAAGGCCTCGGCCCGCTCGAGCGCCCGCGCGTAGTCGTACGCGTCGAAGGCCTCGGTGCAGCTGCGGACGACGCCGGACAGCGCCGTCAGCATCGCGAGGTCGACCGCCTCGGTGACCTCGCCCTCGGCCGCCTCCGGGAAACTCAGCACGAACTTGCTCGCGTTGAGCAGCTTGGTCGCGAGCCGCCGGCCGACCTTCATCTGGCCGAAGTCGACGGCCGTGTCGGTGCCCGGCCGGCCGCTGCAGGCCCAGTACCGCACCGCGTCGGAGCCGTACTCCTCGAGCAGCGGCAGCGGCGTCACCACGTTGCCCTTGGACTTGCTCATCTTCTTGCGGTCCGGGTCGAGCACCCAGCCGTTGATGGCGGTGTCGCGCCAGGGCAGCGAGCCGTGCTCGAGGTGCGCGCGGACGACGGAGGAGAACAGCCAGGTACGGATGATCTCCGGCCCCTGCGGCCGCAAGTCCATCGGGAAGATCCGGTCGAACAGGTCCGGGTCGTCCTCCCAGCGGCCGGCGATCTGCGGGGACAGCGAGGACGTCGCCCAGGTGTCCATGATGTCGGGGTCGCCGGCGAAGCCGCCCGGCTTGCCGCGCTGGTCCTCGGCGTACCCGTCCGGCACGTGGCTCGACGGGTCGATCGGGAGCTGGTCCTCGCGCGGCAGGATCGGCTCGTCGTACAGCGGCTCGCCCGCCTCGTCGAGCCGGTACCAGAGCGGGATCGGCACGCCGAAGAACCGCTGCCGGCTGATCAGCCAGTCGCCATTGAGCCCGGTGACCCAGTTCTCGTACCGGGCCAGCATGTGTGCCGGCGACCAGCTGAGCTCCTTGCCGCGGGTGAGCAGCTCGTCGCGCAGGGCCGAGTCGCGGCCGCCGTTGCGGATGTACCACTGCCGGCTGGTGACGACCTCGAGCGGCCGGTCGCCCTTCTCGTAGAACTTGACCGGGTGCGTGATCGGCCGCGGCTCGCCCTCGAGATCGCCGGACTCGCGCAGCATCTCCACGATGAGCTTCTGCGCCTGCTTGCTCGTCTTGCCGGCGAGCTGGTCGTACGGCTGCGCAGGCACGCCCTCCGGCGGCGTCGGCAGCAGTCGGCCGTCGCGCCCGAGGATGTTGCGCACCGGCAGGTCGAGCTCGCGCCACCAGATGACGTCGGTCAGGTCGCCGAACGTGCAGATCATCGCGATGCCGCTCCCCTTCTCGGGGTCGGCCAGCGGGTGCGCCTTCACCGGCACCTCCACGCCGAACAGCGGCGTGGTCACCGTGGTGCCGAACAGCGGCTGGTAGCGCGCGTCGTCCGGGTGCGCCACCAGCGCCACGCAGGCCGGGATCAGCTCGGGCCGGGTCGTCTCGATGTAGACCGGCGTCCCGTCCGGCCGGGCGAACCCGATCCGGTGGTACGCACCCGGCTGCTCCCGGTCCTCGAGCTCGGCCTGCGCCACGGCGGTGCGGAAGTCGACGTCCCAGAGCGTCGGCGC
>JAODNS010000233.1 GCA_025465145.1 Frankiales bacterium | reverse complement strand
TATCGTCCGGCCATGACCCACGCCTTGACCCGCGTCTCCGTCGTCCGCTCCGGTGCTCCGGACGGCCCGCTGCTCGCCTACCTCGCCCGCGCGGGCTGGACTGTGACCGACGGGTTGGACGGCGACGTGGTGCTCGTCCTCGGCGCCGCGGACCTCGACCACGGACTCGAGGACCGGCTGCTCGCGGTCGACGCCCCCGTGCTGGTCGTCGGTCCGACGATAAGCGCCGCCGTGACCGACGCCGCAGGTGTCGTCCCGGGCCGGCTCACCCCGCTGCACGAGACCCGCGTGCGCCCGGGCCCGGCGGCCGGTGACGTCGCGCTGCGACTGGGCGGCGACCTGCTCGTGTCGGAGACCTGGCCGCTGCAGGAGAAGGTTGCCGACGACGTCGAGGTGCTGCTGACGGGCAACGTCGCGTTGGCCGACCACGCCGTCGCCACCTGGCGCGCCGCGACGGGCCTTGGCCTGCTCACCATCGGCAGCACGGAGCAGACGTACGCGGACCCGGCCTGGCAGCGCGTCGTGCACCGGCTGCTGCGCCGCATCACCGGCCAGGTCGAAGGCGCTCCGGTGCGCGTCGGGATCCTCGGCTACGGCGCCATCGGCCACGAGCACAACGCCGCCATCCAGCTGACCGACGGGCTCGAGCTGGTCGCCGTCTGCGACCCGAACCCGGCCCGGGTCGCCGCCGCGCAGGAGCTCGCGCCGTCCGTGCGGGGTGTCGAGGACCTGCTGGCCCAGGACGACGTGGACCTCGTCGTCGTGAGCACCCCGCCGGCCACGCATGCCGAGTGGGCGCTGCGCTGCCTCGAGGCCGGCAAGTCCGTCGTCGTCGAGAAGCCGTTCTGCATCACGGTCGACGAGGCGGACCGGCAGATCGCCGCGGCCGCTGAGCGCGGCCTCACGCTGGCCGTCTACCAGAACCGCCGGTGGGACCCGGACTACCTGGCCCTCAAGCAGGTGGTCCGCAGCGGCGCCCTTGGCGAGGTCTTCCACTACGAGAGCTTCATCGGCGGGTACGGCCACCCGTGCAACTACTGGCACTCCGACGAGGCCGTCAGCGGCGGGGCCATCTACGACTGGGGCAGCCACTACCTCGACTGGGTGCTCGACCTGTTCGACCAGGAGGTCGAGTGGGTGTCGGCCACGACGCACAAGCGGGTCTGGCACGACGTCACCAACGCCGACCACACCCGGGTGCTCGTGCACTTCGTCGACGGGCTGGAGGCGGAGTTCACCCACTCCGATCTGGCCGCCGCGGCCAAGCCCAAGTTCTACGTGCTCGGTACGAAGGGCGGGCTGATCGGCGACTGGCGGGAGGAGAAGGTCGTCGCGCGCTCCCCGATCGGGACGCTGCTCGAGGACCGGCTCGCCGTCTCCGACAGCCCGGCCGACCTGCGCGTGTTCACCCCGGACGGCGCGGGCGGCACCTCCGAGACCCGGCTGAGCATTCCCGCGGCGCCGGCGCAGCCGTTCCACCGCCAACTCGCGGACGCGCTGCTGTCGGGCGAGCCGATGGACGTCACGCCCGAGGGCTCGAAGCGCAACATCGCCGTCATGCAGGCGGCCACGCTGTCGGCCTTCGACAGCGGGCGCCCGGTGCCGCTGCCGACGTGACCGTCCGCTGGGGCTTCCTCGGCGCGGGGATGATCGCCGGTGTGCTGGCGAAGGCCGTCGACGCCGCGGCGGGCGCAATGTTGCAGGCCGTGGGCGCGCGCGACGTCAACCGGGCCGCCGCGCTGGGCCCGTTGTCCACGTACGGGGGCTACCAGGCAGTTCTCGACGACCCGGACGTGGACGCGGTCTACGTCGCGCTGGCCAACGACCAGCACCTGCCCTGGACCCTGGCCGCGCTGCGCGCCGGCAAGGCCGTGCTGTGCGAGAAGCCGCTCGGCCTCACCGCCGGCGAGGTCGACGAGATGGCGGCGGCAGGAGGGTTCCTCGTGGAGGCGTCCTGGTACCGCTGGCACCCGCGGATCCGCCTAGCGCAGCAGCGGCTTCCCGAGATCGGACCGGTCCGGCACGTCGCCGCGGGGTTCACCTTCGACGGCTCGCTGGAGGGCAACTACCGGCTCGACCCGGCCCGCGGCGGCGGCGCGCTGTACGACGTCGGCTGCTACGCCGTCTCGGCCTGCCTGTGGGCCGTCGGCGAGGGGCTGCCGGACGACGTCGTCGCGCGGTCGACGTACGGGGAGACGGGCGTCGACCTCGTCACGGAGGCGATCCTCAGCTGGCCGTCCGGCGCGCAGGCGGAGGTGCGCGCCGGCATCACGGAGAAGGAGGGCCAGTGGCTGGTCCTCACCGGCGAGCGCGGTGAGATCGAGCTGCGGGACCAGCCGTACACGTCGTGGACCGACGAGACGACGGAGCTCTGGGTGTCGGACGGCACCGGGACCGCGCGGGTGCCGGTGCCGGGCACGAACGCGTACGTCGTCATGGTCGAGGAGGTGTCCTCGGTGCTGCAGGGCGGGCCGGGCTGGGTGCTGCCGCTCGTCGAGTCGCGGCAGACCGCATCCGTGCTGGACGCCGCGCGGGCGAGCGCTGCGGCAGGTGGCGAGCCGGTCAGACCCGGCTGAAACCGCCGCCGCCGTCCGCCGTCGCCTGCACGAGCGCGACGACCGCCCGCAGGGCTGCGCCGAGCAGGGCGCGGACCGTACTGCGCATCTAGGCTGGCGCGATGGACCTGCTGCCCCTGCCGGACGTCGCGGAGCGCACCGGGCTCGACATCATGGCCGTGCGTCAGCTGCTCAAGGACGGCCGCGTGCTCGGCAGCCGACGGCCCGAGGACGGCATCCTGTGCATCCTCGCCGACCAGCTCGAGGAGGACGGCGAACCGGTCAAGCACCTGCCGGCCGTCATCACCCTGCTGCGCGACGGGCGCTTCTCCGACGAGGAGGCGCTGCGCTGGCTGACGACGCCGGACGAGTCGATCCCCGGCACGCCGCTGCAGGCGCTGCGGGAGAACCGCGGGACCGAGATCAAGCGGCGCGCGCAGGCGCTCGGTTTCTAGCTGCTGTTCTCGCTCGGCTCGTTCTCCTTCTTGCGCAGCAGCACCGCGGCCCCCGCCAGCAGCACCACCAGCCCGCCGAGCAACCCGACCTCGACCATGGCGCGCGCGAACTGCGGCCCCTTGTCGACGTAGTCGTTCGCCGCCTTCACCGACAGGACGATGATCTCCTTGATGCTGGCGAGGATCCCGGCGATGAGGAACGGCTCCGCGACGATCTGCCGCTCCTTCAGCGTCGTGCGGACCGCGTACAGCAGCTCCACGAAGATGAACACCAGCAGCAGGCTGTCCAGGACGTCCACCATCACGTCCGGGCCGGACTTGGTGCTGCGGTCGAGCAGGATGCCGGCAGAGCGCACGGTCACCACGACGGCGGACAGCGCCAGCAGCACCGCGATCGACACGTACACGGCGTCCTCGGCGACGACGAGAAGGCGCGTCCCCACCCGCACCGGTAGCGGCGGGTGGTCGTCGTCGCGGCGGTCGGTCATCTCGGCAGCATGCCTGAGCCGCTTACGCTGCACCTGTCGTGAGAGCCGTCTACCTGCTGGTGCTGCTGGCCTGCCTCGTCGGCACCGCCCCGCTCGAGCTCGTGCTGCACACGCGCGTCTACCGCCGATGGCGTCGGCTGCTGCTCACTCTGCTGCCCGTCTTCGTCGTCTTCACCGCGTGGGACGTGCTCGCCATCCGCGCGGGGCACTGGGCGTACGACCCGCGGCAGACGACCGGCGTGCACCTCGGGAACGTGCCGCTCGAGGAGCTGCTGTTCTTCCTCGTCATCCCGACCTGCTCGATTCTCGCCCTGGAGGCGGTCCGCTCCGTGCGCGGCTGGAAGGCGGGCGACGAGCAATGACCTACACGCAGGCCGCGCTGATCGGGGTGGCGGCGACGATCGCGCTGGACCTGTTCGTGTTGCGCACCCGGCTGCTGACGAAGCGGCTGTTCTGGACCGCGTACGCCATCGTCGTGTTCTTCCAGCTGGTCACGAACGGGATCCTCACCGGCCGCAACATCGTCACCTACGACCCGACGGTCATCACGGGCATGCGGATCGTCTTCGCTCCGGTAGAGGACCTGCTGTTCGGCTTCGCCCTCGTCGTGCAGACCCTGTCCTGGTGGGTCTGGTGGGGGCGGCGGCGCCCGGTCTAGCTGCTCGGGACCAGGCTCGCCACCGTAAAGGCGGCGACCATGAGCACGATGATCCCGAGCACCACCAGCGTGATGATCATCGGCGTGCGGTTGCCGCTGACCGGTCCGACGTTGGGCTGGTTCTCCGTGCCGAGCGACTCCGACATCGAGCCGCTGTCCGGCGGAGTGTCACCTGGCACGACGCTGCCGCCGCTCTGGAGGCCGGATGCGCTGCTCGGGTCCTGGTTCGGTGCGGTCACGCTGTACTCGTCACCGCTGCGGGTCAGGCCGAAACGCGCCGCGACCGGACGGCGAGCAGCAGGCCGAGCAGGAGCAGCGCACCCGCCGCGGGCAGCTGAGCGCTCGCGCCGGTCGTCGGGAGCGTGCCGCCTGCAGGAGTGGCGCGCGGCGGCTGGCCGGTGGTGGCCGTCGGCTTCTTGCCCGGCGCCGCCTTCGAGGCGAGCAGGGACGGTCCGCCCGCCTGCCGGACGAAGCCGGGCAGGGACACGCTGCCGGGGATGCGGGTGTCGGAGTAGCCGGCGTACATCCGCCCGGTCCCGTCGACGTCGACCGAGAAGTAGTCGCCGAGCCGGCGGTCGATGAGCATGGCCTGGCAGGTCGTGCCGCCCTGGCAGATCGTGCCGGTGTGAATCGGCTCCTTCGTCGCCGTGGCGACGCTGAAGCTGGGCGTCTTCGACCCGCTGCAGCCGAGGGCGGTGGTCGTGGCGGCACCCCGGATGCGCCAGCCGTGGGTCCCGGCCGTCTGCGCGTCGTGGTTCGGCAGCTTCTTGTCGGCCTCGAGCCACATGACGCCGGCCCGGCCGTTGTCGCCCACGCCGATCCACGGCCAGATCGCGGTGTTCTCGCCGGTGCTGACCTTGACCGGCTCGGACCACGTGCGCGCCTGGTCCGTGGACGTCGCCATCCAGATGCCGGCGTCGCGAGCGCCCTTGCCGTTCTCGTCCCAGGTGATGTAGAGATTGCCCGAGGGGTCCAGGTCGAACGCGGGCCAGTGGGCCAGCATCTGCACGCCGTCGGCGACGGTGCTCACGTCCATGCTCGTGAGGTCACCGCTGCGCGCCTTGCGGAACGCGCCCATGTTGAGCTTGCCGCCGCCCCGGCGCGCCTGGTAGACGGTGCCGGTCTTCTTGTCGACGCGGATGTCGCCCTCGCCGTCGCCGCCCTTCGCGCTGAGCACGCCCGACGTGAACGTCTTGCCGCCGTCGGTGCTCTTGCTGATGTACGGGTTGAGGCCGGTCGGTCCCGGCGGGATGCCGGTGCCGCCGCCGAACGCGTTGGCGACGAAGTACAGCTCGCCCGGCCGGTCCGCCTCCATCCACTGGCGGTCGGTGAGGATCGCGCCGAAGAAGTTCTCCAGGTTGTACGTCGAGCCCTTGTCCTTGCTGCTGCTCACGGCGACGTTGGCGAGGTTGATCTCGGAGAAGTACAGGGTGCCGGCCGAGTCCATCGCGAACTCGGGGTCGGAGAAGCCGGACAGCGGCGCGCCCTCCGGTGCGATCAGACGCGGCCGGAACTGCCACGTCTTGCCGTTGTCGTCGCTGGTCCAGATGTAGGTCTGGCCCTCGTAGTTCTCGATGAACGCGCTCGTGCCGGGGTTCGGCGCCTCGGGGGTGAAGAAGTGCGTGGTGCCGGCGTGCGCGCTGTAGAGCAGGCGGCCGTTCGGGTACGTGAAGACGAGCGGCTCACCGCCGGCCCGCCCCTTGTCGACGTAGGTCGGCTGGGCGAAGGAGAGCGCGGCGGGCGCCGGGCACGCGCCGGCGGCGGTGCGGGGAGCGGCAGCCTGCGCCGCACCGCCGACGAAGGCGGGCGCGGCGAGCAGGCTGCCGGCGGCGAGGGCGACGATCGCGAGCTTCATGCTGCAGGTGTTCGCCCTGTATGCCCGGATTCCTGCCTCGCGCGGTACGCCCGCACCAGGCCCGGGCCGGCGACGCAGGCGCGCTTCGCGCGGCTGACCCGCACCCGACCGGTCAGCACCTGGTAGTCAGCTCGACCGACCTCGTCGAGGATCCCCCCGTACAGCGTCAGCGCGGTTTCGATGCACGGCCGGCTGGTCGGGTGCAGCAGCCGGACGCCCTGCCGCGCGGTCCGGTACATCTCCCGGGTGCGGGCGATCTCGAAGGCGAGCAGCCTGCGGATGCTCGCGTCGACGACGCCCCGCTCGAGGTGCTCGCGCGTGACGTCGAACGCCGCGAGGTCCTCCATCGGCAGGTAGATGCGGCCGCGCTGCAGGTCCTCACCGACGTCGCGGATGAAGTTGCTCAGCTGGAAGGCGATGCCGAGGTCGGCGGCGTACGGGTCGGCGACCTCGCGCGGGACCAACGGCTCGAGCACCGGGACCATCTGCAGGCCGATCACCGCCGCGGACCCGTGCATGTAGACCATCAGGTCTTCGTACGTCGCGTACTCGGTCACCGTGAGGTCCATCCGCATGCTGGCGAGGAAGTCCTCGATGTAGGACATCGGGATGTCCCAGCGGCGGACGGTGTCCACGACCGCCTTGCTGATCGGGTGGTCGCTGCCGCCGTTCTTCACGTCCTCGACGAACTGGGCGCCCCAGGTGATGAGCCACTCCGCCTTCTCGGCGTCGGACAGGGTGCTGGCGAGGTCGTCGACGATCTCGTCGGCGTAGCGCGCGAAGCCGTAGAGGGCGTGGACGTACGGGCGCTTGTGCTTCGGGAGGAGAAGAGTCGCGAGGTAGTACGTCTTGCCGTGGCTCGCGTTCAACCTGCGGCACGCCTCGTAGGACGCGCGCAGCTCCGGGTCGGTGATCCCGGCCGCGTCCAGCTCCCTCGCGCTCATGGGGTCGATCCTCCCAGCCGCGCACCTCGGAGGTCACACCCGCACCGGACCGCACACGGACTGATCGCGTACGCGGCGACACGCCGCTGCCGGTGCCTTGTGGATCAGTCCGTGTGCGTCCACAGCTGGCTCCGGGCCCCTCCCGCGGCTGCCGTTGCGCCGGACCTTGCTCGTCCTGAAGCTCCGCCGGGACGTCGTACGCAGCCACCAGTCCGCCGCGCTGGTGTGGGGTCTGCCGCTGGTGGCTCCACCCGGCAGGCCGCATGTGACGATGCCGCGCAACGCATCTCGCGTCGTGCTTCCGGCCGTACGGGTGCACCGGGCGGACCTGCCGCCGCAGGACGTGCAGCTGCACGACGGGGCGCTGGTGACGACCCCGCTCCGGACCGTCCTCGACCTGCGTTCTGCGACGGGTGGGACCCGAGGGACGGTGGACGGTGGACGGTGGACG
>JAODNS010000221.1 GCA_025465145.1 Frankiales bacterium | reverse complement strand
CGGCCCGAGAAGGCCCTCGCGTACGGCGACGACCCTGGCGTGTCGACGCTGGACCAGGCGGTGAGGGTCGAGCTGGCAATCGTGCTCGCCGGAGCGCGCCGCGACCTGGGGCAGCCCGAGGCCGCTGCGGTGAGCCTGCAGGACCCGGCCCGTCGGACCACGGCGAAGCGGCCGTGGGCGGCGCGGCTCTGGTACGCGTACGCGGACGCGCTCCTCGACGCCGGCCGCGAGGACGAGGCGCGCGAGTGGTTCGGCAAGGCGGCGGAGCTCGACGTCGACGGCGAGACCGACGCGGCCGACCGCCTGCTCGAGCTGGACGGCGTCGTCCTGGACGGGTTCGAGCTCGACGAGGAGCCGGAGGACTAGACCGGCTCCGCCTGGTCCAGCCAGCGCAGGATGCCGACGAGGTTCGCCTCGTACCCGTTCAGCGCCTCGTACTTCTCCCGCAGCTGCGGCTCAGCCTCGACGGCGGCGTACCGGGTGCGGGTGCGGTCGCGGACGGCGGCGACGGCGTGGTCGAGGTCGAGTCCCTGCCGCCGTACGTCCCGGGCGAGCTCGACCCACAGCTCGAGCTCCTCGGCGCTGCGGTCGAGCGTCGTGTCGACGTCGCCGCACGGGCCGTAGTGGCTGAACAGCAGTCGCGTGGGCTGGAGCGCGCGGAACGTCTCGAGGCTGGCCAGCGCGACGGGCAGGTCGAACTCCGGCGGCGGCGTCGCGGGACGGACCAGGTCGGCCTCCGGCACGTAGATGCCGGCCGCGTCGCCCACGTAGAGGTCGCCGGTCGCGGAGTCGAGCAGCCCCACGTGGTGCGACGCGTGCCCGGGGGACCAGGTGCTGGTCAGCCGCCGCCCGCCGCCGAGGTCGACCTCGCCTGTGTCGCCGAGGGCACGCACCCGCTCCACCGGGGTCGCCCGCAGCTCCCCGAACACCGTGTCGAGCACGTCGCCGTAGACCCGCCGCGCCGACGCGAGCAGGCGCTCGGGCGAGACCAGGTGCCGGGCGCCGCGCTCGTGCACGACCACCTCGGCGTGCGGGAAGGCCTCCGCGATGTCGCCCACGCCGCCGGCGTGGTCGAGGTGGATGTGCGTGACGACGATCGTTGCGAGGTCGTCCGCACCGACGCCCAGCTCGGCGAGCTGCTGCACCACGAGGTCGGCGCTGAGCGCGGCGCCGGTCTCGACGAGCGCCGGGCGGTCGCTGCGGATGAGGTACGCGGCGGTGATCCCGTCGTAGCCGCCCATCTGCGTGTCGATCAGGTGCACCTCGTCGCCCAGCGGCGTGACGTCGACCGTGTCCACAGTGCCGCTCCTCGTCCACAGCCGGTGCGCGCGCGGCCCGGCAGCCGGTCCGACCCGCGCATCGTAGGCAGCCGACCAACCACGGTGGTGCGGGCGGAGGAGGTGCGCATGTCGGAGGACGAGCAGGTGCTGAACGAGGTCGCGCTGGTGGGGCGGGTGTCCGCGGCCGCGGAGGAGCGGGTTCTGCCGAGCGGCGACGTCCTGCTCAGCTGGCGCGTGGTGATCGACCGGCCGCCGGCGCGCAAGGCACCGCCGGCGGGAGTCCGCGTGCCGACGCAGGACACCGTCCACTGCGTCGCGTTCGCCGCCGGTCCGCGCCGGGTGGCGAAGGCGCTCGAGCCGGGGGACGTGGTGCGGGTGGACGGCGCACTGCGACGGCGGTTCTGGCGGGCGGGTGCGGCTGCGGCCAGCCGTACGGAGGTGGAGGTGGCGTCGCTGAAGCGGCTGGTGCGCGCTCAGACGTCGCGGTAGTCGCGCAGGACGAGTCCGGTGCGCGGCTTCGGCGTGAACAGCGTCGACTTGCGGGGCATCCGCTCGCCCCCGCCGGCCACCGCGGCGACAGCCGCGACCGGCGTCGGGTTCAGCAGCACCGCGGTGCCGCCGGTCCGGCGCGCGGCGGCCACCGCCGCGTCGACGTCGTGCTCGTAGCCGACGGTGTCGACGCTGTCGGCCAGCTGCCACAGGACCGGCACCACGAACCCGTGCAGCACGCTGACGTCCAGCGCCTTCCACCCGTCGGTGCGCTCGGCGGGCAGCGCGGCGGTGACCTGTGCGGCGTCCGGCTGGTCGATGAGCCACGCGACGTCACCGTCGGTGAGCACGTACGCGGGGCCGCGCGCCTCCGTCAGCTCGCCCAGCGCGCCGGGGAGCCCGCCGGGGACCGCCCGCACGGCCATGCCTGCGGCGGCGAGCTCGGCCAGCTGCTCGGCCGGTCGCCCCGGGACGTACCGGTGGATCGGGTGGACCTCCGGCCCAAACGCGGTCGCGTCCACGAGGAAGGTCAGCCCGAGGTCCCACGGCCCGGTGCCGAGCCCGGCTGCGTGCCGCTCGGCCTGGCGCTGGAGGTAGGTGGCGTACCGGTGGTGCCCGTCCGCGATGAGGGCCTTGCGCGGGTGCAGGTCCGCGGCGATCTCGTCCAGCCGGGCCGTATCGGTGATCGCCCAGAGCCGGTGCCGGAGCCCGTCCGGCAGCGGCACGTCGATCAGCGGCTCGGCGGCGTCGGCCTCGGCGACCGCGCGGCTGGCCGCGCCGCCCCCGTCGTACACGAGGAAGATCGGCTCGAGGTCGGCGTCGACCGCGTTGTAGAGCGCGAGCCGGTCGCTGACCGGCCCGGCCATCGTGTTCTCGTGCGGCAGGACGATCTCGTCCTGCGGCGGCGTGAGGCCGAGCGCGCCGAGCAGGCCGCGCTGGATGTGCCCCGAGTGCGCGTCGGCCTGTTCGTACACGTACAGCGCCGGCACCTCGTCCGGCACGAGCGCGCCCTCGGACCGCCAGTGCTCGAGCGTCCGGCGCGCCGCCGCGTACCGGTCGCCGGCCGTGTCGGAGGCGTGCCCGGCCGGCTCGCGTGGAAGGATGAGCCGGACCACGTTGTGGTCGCTCGACGCCTCCAGCGCCGACACCCCGTCCTCGTCGATGACGTCGTACGGCGGGGACGTCAGCGTCGCGAGGTCGCCGGCGACAGCGGCGTCGAAGCGCAGCGCCCGGAAGGGCTGCAGGACCAGACCGGCAGGCCACGGAAGGGCAGCGGCAGGAGCGACGGAAGGGGCGACAGCCCCGGAGGATGCGGGGTTGGAGCCTGCGGTCATGGGCGCACTCTAGGTGCGCCAAACGGCCGCTCCGGCGGGCCACCCCACCGGCGACGAGGAGGAGTGCGCGCGTGGAGAACAGCAGGTACGACCCCCGGTACGACCCGCGCGCCCCCGACGAGGAGGCGCCGCGCCCGTTCGCCGAGCTGCCCCCGCCGCCGGAGGACGTCGTGCCGCAGGGCGAGATGTACGACTGGTACATCCGCGGCGTCGAGCTGCTCGACAGCGGCGACTCCACCTCCTCGGTCCAGCTGCTGCAGCACGTCGCCACCAGTGAGCCCGAGTCGCGGATGGTGCGCGAGGCGCTGGCGCGGGCCCAGTTCGACGCGGGCCTGTACGAGGAGGCGCTGGCCAACTTCGAGTGGATCATCGCCATCAACCCGGCCGACGACTACTCGCAGTTCGGCCTCGGTCTCGCCGCCACGAAGATGGGCGACCTCAGGAAGGCGGTCGACCACCTGGCGCTCGCCGCGGCGATGCGCCCGGACGTCACGCACTACGCGCTGGCTCTGCGCGGAGCGCGCGCGGCGCTCACCGCGTCCAACCGCTGACCGAGCAGCCGCTCCGCGGCGACGCCCTCGGGTCCTGCGACGGGCCGTTGGCGGCCGCGTACGACGCCGGGCTCTACGACCTGGACGGGGTGCTGTACCTCGGGCCGGAGCCGATCCCGCACGCGGCAGCCTCCGTCGCGGCCGCGCGGGAGCTCGGGCTGCGGCCCGCGTACGTCACCAACAACGCCTCACGCCGGCCGGCCGTCGTCGCCGCGCACCTGACCGAGCTCGGCATACCCGCGGAGCCGGCGGACGTGGTCACCAGCGCGCAGGCGGCCGTGCGGGTGCTGCGCGAGCGCCTCCCGCCCGGCGCTCTGGTGCTGGTGCTCGGGGCGGCCGGCCTCGAGGAGGAGGTGGCCGAGGGCGGCTTCCAGACCACCCGCACCGCCGAGGCCGAGGTGGCGGCGGTGGTGCAGGGGTACGACCCCGGCACCGGCTGGGCGCAGCTCGCGGAGGCGTCCGTTGCGCTGCGGGCCGGCGCGCTGTGGGTGGCCGGCAACACGGACAGCACGTTCCCCAGCCCGCGCGGCCCGCTGCCCGGCAACGGCGCGATGGTGGCGGCGCTGCGCACGGCGACCGGACTGGAGCCCGTCGTCGCTGGCAAGCCTGAACCTGCGCTGCACCTCGAGAGCGTCCAGCGCGTGCGGGCGCAGCGCCCCCTCGTGATCGGCGACCGGCTCGACACCGACGTGCTCGGCGCGGTGCGCGGGGGAGCGGACAGCCTGCTCGTGCTCACCGGCGTCGTCGACGTGCCGCAGTTGCTGGCCGCGCCGCGTGGCAGCCGGCCCACGTACGTGGCCGCGGACCTGCGCGGGCTGCTCGCGGCGCAGCCGGCCGTGGTGGACGGCGGCTGCGGCACGGCCACCGCCGCGTACGACAACGGGGTGCTGCGCGTGACCGGGCAGGGGGCGGACGCGCTGCGCGCCGCCTGTGCCGTCGCGTGGGCGGCCGCGGACGAGGGTCGACCTCTGGTCGAGGTCGACGGTCTCTAGAGCAGCGAGCGCAGCTTGAGCAGGTCGAGCATGCTCGCGTCGATCTTCAGCTTCCCGGTGGCCCAGGCAACGGGCAGGTTGAGCCGGCCCTCGATGAGCGCGATGAGGTCGTCGCTCGCGGCCGTCAGCTTCACCTGGCCCTTGCCGTGCTCGACCACCTCGACGTCCTGGATGGTCCCGTCCTCGTCGACGCGCGCGAGGAAGACGACGTCCAGGTCGGGTACGCGGCAGGAGACGGTCCGCTCGACGGCGTACTTGCGGCGCACGTCGACGTCGACCTCGGCCAGCTTGTCCGTCAGCGCCGCGACGGCGTCCTGGCACTGCTCGAGCGTTGCCACCGACCCCCCTGTCGTCTGCGCGCGTCGAGGGACGCTACCCGCTGCCCTGCGGCTCACGCGCTACGGTGATCGCCCGCGAGAACCGTCCTGGAGGACCGCCGTGCGCGACGCCCTGAAGAGCTACCTGGCCCTCGCCGGCGGGCTGACCGACGTCACCCGGCAGCGGGCCACCGCCGCCGCCAAGGCGCTCGTCGCGCAGGGCGAGGCCACCGCCGAGCAGGTCACCACGCTGGCCGACGACCTGCTCAAGCAGAGCAAGAGCAACCGAGAGGCGGTGGCCGCGCTGGTGAAGTACGAGGTCGACCGCACGCTGGGCCGGGTCGGCCTCGCGACCAACGACGAGGTGCACGAGCTGACGCAGCGCGTGCGCACGCTGGAGGCGCAGCTGCGCGAGGCGCAGGCCGGCCAGAAGTCGGAGACACCTGCGAAGGCGCCGGCGAAGAAGGCTGCTCAGGCGCCGGCCAAGGCTGCCGCGAAGAAGGCGCCGGCGAAGAAGAAGGCGGGCGCGTGAGCGTCGTCGACGACGCGCTGGGCCTGTTGGAGGGACTCGAGGAGCGGCCGGTCGCGGAGCACGTGGCCGTCTTCGACGAGGTGCACCGGCTGCTGCAGGACGCGCTCGCGGCGCTCGACGAGGGCTAGTGGCGCGCCGGGCCCGGCTCGACGCCGAGCTCGTCCGGCGGGGGCTGGCGCGCAGCCGCGAGCAGGCCGCGGAGCTGATCAGCGGCGGCCGGGTGAAGGTGGCCGGTGCGGTGGCCACCAAGGCCGCGACCGGCGTGGACGCGGGCACGCCTGTCCTCGTGCTCGCCGATGACGGGCCCGCGTACGTCTCGCGCGGCGGTCACAAGCTGGCGGGCGCGCTGGACGCGTTCAGGTACGACCCCGCGGGCAAGCGCGTGCTGGACGCGGGCGCGAGCACCGGGGGCTTCACGGACGTGCTGCTCGGGCGGGGGGCGCGGCACGTGGTGGCGGTGGACGTCGGGTACGGGCAGCTCGCCTGGTCGCTGCAGACCGACGAGCGGGTCACCGTCGTAGACCGCACCAACGTCCGGACGCTGACGCTCGAGCAGGTCGGCGAGCCGGTGGACCTGGTGGTCGCGGACCTGTCGTTCATCCCGCTCGGGCTGGTGCTGCCGGCGCTGGTCGAGGTGGGTACGCCGGCCGTCGACCTGCTGCCGATGGTCAAGCCGCAGTTCGAGGTGGGCAAGGAGCGGCTGCCCGCGGGCGGTGTCGTACGGGACCCGGCGCTGCGGGCGGAGGCGGTCCGGCACGTCGCGGCGCGGGCGGCGGAGCTCGGTCTCGGCGTGCGCGGGGTGACGGCCAGCCCGCTGCCTGGGCCGAGCGGCAACGTCGAGTTCTTCCTCTGGCTGACCCGCGGCGCGCCCGCGCTGGACGAGGCGGAGCTGGCCCGGGCGGTGGCGGAGGGGCCACAGGGCAAGGGACAGTGAGAAGGTTCCCGGCGTGACCCGCTCCGTCCTGCTGCTCGCCCACACCGGCCGCGAGGCGACCACCGACGCCGCCCGGCGCGTGGTCACGCGGCTGCAGGCGGCCGGGGTGGAGGTGCGCGTCCTCGCGGAGGAGGCCGCCGAGATGGGCCTGTCCGGCGTGACGCCGTGCACGGGCGAGCGGGGGTCGGCGGCCGGCGCCGAGCTGGTGCTGGTCCTCGGCGGGGACGGCACGATCCTGCGCGCGGCCGAGCTCGCCCGCGACGCCGGCGTACCGCTGCTCGGCGTCAACCTCGGCCGCGTCGGCTTCCTCGCGGAGGCCGAGCCGGAGGACCTCGACACCACGATCGAGCAGGTGCTGGACTGCGCGTACGAGGTCGAGCAGCGCATGACCCTGGACGTCTCGGTGCAGGTCGGTGGCGAGGAGGTCGACACCGGCTGGGCGCTCAACGAGTGCAGCGTCGAGAAGGCGGCGCGCGAGCGGATGCTCGAGGTGGTCGTCGAGGTGGATGACCGCCCGCTCTCCCGCTGGGGTTGCGACGGCGTGGTCGCTGCCACGCCGACGGGCTCGACCGCGTACGCCTTCTCGGCCGGCGGCCCGGTGGTGTGGCCGACTGTCGAGGCGCTGCTGCTCGTACCCATCAGCGCGCACGCGCTGTTCGCCCGGCCGCTGGTCGCCGCACCGTCGTCGGTGCTCGCGATGGAGGTGCTCGACAGCGGTGCGGAGGGCGTCGTCGCGTGCGACGGGCGGCGGACGCGCGCGCTGCCGCACGGGGCGCGGGTGGAGGTTCGTCGGGGGCACAGCCCTGTTCTGCTCGCCCGGACCCGCGAGCGGACGTTCACCGACACGCTCGTGGAGAAGTTCGCGCTGCCTGTGGAGGGCTGGCGCGGCTCCCGCTGACTGTCGCCCCGGCCGCCTAGGGTCGCCGGTGTGCTCGAGGAGATGCGCATCCGTGGCCTCGGCGTCATCGACGACGCCGTGCTCGAGCTCGGACCCGGGCTGACCGTCGTGACCGGCGAGACCGGCGCCGGCAAGACGATGGTCGTGCAGGGGCTCGCGCTGCTGTTCGGCGGCCGCGCCGACGCGGGGCGGGTGCGCCCGGGGGCGGACCGGGCGGTGGTGGAGGGGCGGCTCGTGCTGCCCGACGGGCACGCGGCGCTGGCACGGGCGGCGGAGGCGGGTGCCGAGCTCGACGACGGCGTGCTGCTCCTCGTCCGGACGGTGAAC
>JAODNS010000206.1 GCA_025465145.1 Frankiales bacterium | reverse complement strand
CGGTCACACCGCGGACCTCGGCCAGCTGGTCGGCGGCAGCGCGCGGCGAGTCGGCGGTGCGCCACCGGTGCCCCACGTCTACCGCGTCGTCGCGCACCTGCGACCAGGCGAGCAGCGGGCCATCGCCCGCCCAGCGGTGGCGGGACCGCAGCGCGTGCAGCAGCCACGGCAGCCCGGCGAGCAGCACCAGCGCGACGACAGCCAGCAGCGCCACCGGCGGCCCGGACTGCCCCGGCTGGTCGGCAGCCGTGCCGTCGCCCGACGACACGGGTGGCTCGGCGTCGACGTTGGTCAGCTTGTCCGACAGGCCGCCGTCGTTGACGCCCGCGTCGCCTGCGCCCACCTGCGGGTCAGCGCCGAGCGGCCCCTCGTCGACGGCAGCACCGACGGCGGCAGCGGCGGCGTACGACGGCACCGTCGCGCGGCCGTCCGTGCGCGGCGTGGGCTCGAAGCGGACCCAGCCCGCTCCCGCGAACCACGCCTCCGGCCACGCATGGGCGTCGTCGGTGGTGACGATCCAGCGGCCGTCCTTCGTCTTCGTCCCGGCGGTGAAGCCGACGCCGACGCGCGCGGGCACCCCGGCGACGCGGATCATCGCGCCCATGGCCGACGCGTACTGCTCGCAGAAGCCGGTCTTGCCCTTGAGGAAGTCCTCGAGCGCGCTGGGCGTGTCGATGCCCGGCACCCGCGACGACTCGGAGTAGCTGAAGCCGTCGGTGCCGAAGTACCGCTGGATCGCGGCGACCTTCCCGTACGGCGTTGTCTGCGCGGCCACGATCCGCTCGGTCAGCTGCTGCACGTACGGCGTCACCACCGGCGGGTCGGCGTACGACTGCAGCTCGGTCGGCAGCCCGGCGACGCTCAGGCCGTCGAGGACCCCGCGGTCCGGCAGCACCCGGCTCGCCTCGACCGTGTAGCTCTTGGTCAGGTCGCGGGTCCCGGTGCGGATCCCGAAGATCGTCTCGCTGCGCCGGTCGTACAGCCACGGCCCCTTGACCTCGACCTTGCGCGGCGGGAACGGCGTCGGCAGCCAGCGCGCGTCGAGGTCCTTGATCGTGATCGTTTCGCGGACCGGCCGGGTGTCGACGCTGCTCAGACCCACGGGGGTCGGCAGGTCGGTCTTGACGCTGTTGGACCGCGTCGAGCCGGTCAGCTTCGACGCCGCCCATCCCGCGTCGGAGAACAGGTCGAGGGTCGTCAGCCGCAGGTAGTCCGGCGCCGGGTCGTCGGTGCGGTAGGTCAGGACGAGCCGCGGTTCGGGCAGCCGCAGGTCGCTGCGCAGCCGGGTGATCGGGTTGTACGTGGTGGTGGTGCGCGAGCCGCCGGAGCCGTCCCCGTCGCCCCCGCCGCCGCCGACCAGCCGCGCGTCCAGACCGGGGATGAGCGCCGGCACGAAGACGGCGACGCCGAGAGCGGCCGCGCCGATCCGGCGGCCGACGCGGCCAAGGGTCGCGTCCTCGTACGTCGGGCGGTCGGACTTCAGCGGCGTGCCCCAGCGGCTGACCCGCTCGCCGCCCTCGACGAGCAGCAGGGACAGCCAGCCCGCGGCGCCCAGTGCGAACGGCAGCCAGCCGACGCCGCCGGTGCGCACCGCGGACGGCACGGCGAACAGCACGAGCAGCGGGAGGCCTGCGATCGCCGCGCGACCGGCGACCACGGCGATCAGGTCGACCACCAGAGCGACCGCGCCGACGCCGAGCACGGCGATGAGCACGAGGCCGGGCGAGGTGGGCACCGGCGGGGCGAGCTGCGAGATGTCCTCGGCGCTGTCCTGCACGAGCGCCCGCAGCGTCGAGACGGTCTTGCCGGTCGGGATGAGGCCGAAGGAGAGCGTCAGCCGGGCGAAGACGAGGCACACGTACTCCACCAGCGCGGCGAGCGCGAGCAGCGGCTGCAGCGAGAGCGGGACGGAACTGCGGCGGCAGGCGAGTCCGGTGGCGGCGACGACCACGATGGCGCCGACGGCGCGCAGCACCCAGCCGCGCCCGTCGTACAGCGGGCCGATCGCGGCCGAGCCGAGGGCCACCGCTAGTGCGGCCGCCAGGGTCAGCCGTTCGCGGGTGCTCATGCGCGGCCTCCGGCTGGTCGAGAGCGCCGGCGAGGGACCTGACGGAATGCGTTCACGCGCCCACCTCTGCTGCCGGTCGTACGCCGCGGGCGCCGGCCAGCGGCCACACGGAGGCGAGGGTGGTGCCGTGCTCCACGGGCAGCACGCGCCAGCCGGCGCCGCCCAACAGCGACGCCACCCGCTGGTGGTCCTGCTGGGCGGCCTCGCGGGCGCGGGCCGGGCCGGGCTTCCAGCTGTCGGTGTCGAGCAGCACGGCGACGCAGGTGCCGGAGCCGGTGCGCAGCCGGGCCAGCCGCTCGGCGTCTTCGAGGTCGAGCGCGCCGAGCACGGCGACGAGGACGCCGTCGACGCCGGTCCGCAGCCGGGTGGCCGCGGGCAGGAGGCTCGGCGAGCGGCTGCCGATGACGAGCGCCAGCGAGTCCAGCAGGACGCCCTCGGTGAGGGCGGCGCCGGGCGGCGGGATGTCGTTGCCGTCGTCGCCCATCAGCCGCAGCACGAAGCCGGCGCGGGTGAGGGCGACGCCGATGGAGGCGACGGCGCTGACGGCGTACTCGAACGACGAGCCCGGTCCCTCGCCGCGGTGCGCGGACGTGCGGCCGTCGAGCAGCAGCGTCGCGCGGCTCTGGAACGGCTGCTCCTCGCGCCGGACCATCAGCTCCCCGACGCGGGCCGTGGACCGCCAGTGCACCTTGCGCAGGTCGTCGCCCTGCCGGTACTCGCGCGTCGCCGCGTCGTCGCTGCCGCTGGTCGACACCGACCGCGTGGTGGCGTCACCGCCGCCGGCCCAGTCGCCGCCCAGCCGCACCGAGGGGAGCGTGCTGACGACGGGCGTCACGACGAGGTCGTCGGTCTGCGCGAAGGAGCGGGTCAGTTCGACGAGGCCGAAGGGATCGGTGAGCCGGACCGAGAGCGGGCCGACGACGTAGCGGCCGCGCACGTCCGCGCGCACCGGGTAGCTGACGTCGCGCACCCCCTTCGGCTCGATCTTGTCGAGGACGAAGCGCGGCCGGCCGCCCAGCGTGTACGGGAGGGCGTCCTCCATGAGCAGCACGCCGCTGGGCAGCCGGGAGACGTTGTCCAGGCGGAGCCGGGCGGTCGCTGGCCGGCCGGCCTCCACCCGGGGCGGGTCGAGGTGGCGCTTGCAGGCGAGCCGGTACCGGGTGCGCGCCACCACCGCCACGGCGCACAGCGGCAGCGCGACGAGGAACAGCGCGGCGCGCAGCAGGTCGCGCTGGCCGAGCAGCACCGAGCACGCGACCAGCGCGAGCCCCGCGGCCAGCAGGCAGCGGCCGCGCGTGGTGAGCCCGGACAGGGCAGCGGACAGGTCGCTCATCGACGCCGAGCGGGAGCCGCGCTGTCGGGGAGGGGTAGGCGGGCGACGAGGTCGGCGACGACGGCCTCCGGCGTGCGGCGGGCGACCTGCGCCTCGGCCGTCGGCAGCAGGCGGTGCGCGAGCACGGGCCCGGCGAGGTCTTGGACGTCATCGGGCAGCACGTAGTCGCGCGCGTCCAGGGCGGCGTGCGCGCGGGCGGCGCGCAGCAGCTGCAGCGTCGCGCGCGGGGACGCGCCCAGGCGCAGGTCGGACGCCTCCCGAGTGGCGGTGGCCAGTGACACGACGTACCGCTTCACCTCGTCGGACACGTGGATCCCGCGTACGACGTCGATGAGCTTGCGCACCTCGAGCGCGTCGGCGACTGCCTCCAGGTCGTCCAGCGGGTCGGCGCCGCCGTGCGTGCTGAGCATCTCCAGCTCGGCGCTGGCGGCGGGGTAGCCCATCGAGACGCGCGCGGTGAACCGGTCGCGCTGCGCCTCGGGCAGCGGGTAGGTGCCCTCCATCTCGATCGGGTTCTGCGTCGCGATGACCATGAACGGGGTCTCGAGCTCGTACGTGACGCCGTCGACGGTGACCTGCCGCTCCTCCATCGCCTCGAGCAGCGCGGACTGCGTCTTGGGCGAGGCCCGGTTGATCTCGTCGCCGACGACGAGGTTGGCGAAGACGGCGCCGGGCTTGAACTCGAAGTCCCGGGACTCCTGGTTGTAGACGCTCACGCCGGTCACGTCGCTCGGCAGCAGGTCGGGCGTGAACTGGATCCGGCGGACCGAGCAGTCGATGGACCGGGCAAGCGCCTTGGCGAGCATGGTCTTGCCCACGCCGGGGACGTCCTCGATGAGCAGGTGGCCCTCGGCGAGCAGGACGACGAGCGCCAGCCGGACCGCGTCGGGCTTGCCCTCGATGACCTGCTCGATGTTGCCGCGGATCCGGGTGGTCGCCTCGAGCAGGCCGTCGAGGCCGGTGGCGTCGGACGTGCGGGAGGAGCGGGCCACAGGACCTCCAGGAGCGGGCCGGACGAGCAGTGCGGCCGATGGTGTCACCCGGACGCGGCGACGGCACCTGCGAGCCACAACGGTTCTGCAACCACTGCGCTTCCCGTCCGACGTCCCGCGGCGGCCGTGCGTTCCCGGCTGCTCCACCGCGCCCCACGCGGGGCCGGCCGCGCCTGAACGCACGCTCGCCGGCCGCTGCGACTGCGGGTCGGGAAGACGCGGCGGAACACGCGCTACAGGTGCGCGTCGGCGTTGACGATGGAGGAAAGTGGAGTAACGTGGTGGACATCGGAGCAAGGGGGGTGGCAGGACCGTGTTCCTGGGCACCCACACCCCGCGCCTCGACGACAAGGGCCGGCTGTTCCTGCCGGCCAAGTACCGGGACGAGCTCGCGGGAGGCGTGGTGGTGACGAGGGGGCAGGAGCGCTGCCTGTTCGTGTTCACCCGCGCCGCGTTCGACCAGCGGGCCCAGGAGCTGCAGTCGGCGTCCCTCACGTCGAGGAACGCCCGCGACTACGGCCGGATGTTCTTCTCCAGCGCCTCCGACGAGACCCCCGACAAGCAGGGCCGCATCACGATCCCGGCCCGGCTGCGCACGTACGCGGGCCTGGACCGCGACTGCGTCGTGATCGGCGCCAACACCCGCCTCGAGATCTGGGACGTCGAGGCCTGGGCCGCGTACGAGGCGGCGCAGGAGCAGGCGTTCGCCGACCAGGACGACGAGGTCCTCCTCTAGCCAGCCAGACCCCTGCCCTCAGGCCTCCGACCGCTCCCCTTCCTGGCGCACCTTCCCCGGCGCCAGGCGGGGGAGCGGGCGGGGACCTGGCGGCAGGGAGCACCCCCCCGAGGTCCGCGAGCCGACGGGGTCCAGCACCACCGAGAGGGTCGAGATGGACGAGAAGTCGGGTACGAAGGACGGGCTCGGCGCCGAGGTGCGCCAGAGCCTGGTGCTGCTGACGATCTCCGTCGGCGTCACCGCGCTGGTCACGGTCGCCGCGCAGGCCACCGCAAGCCTGCTCGGCTAGTGACCGCTGTGACGCCAGAGCCGGCACACGTCCCGGTGCTGCTCGAGCGGTGCGTCGGCCTGCTGGCCCCCGCGCTCAGCGCGCCGGACGCCGTCGTCGTCGACTGCACGCTCGGCATGGGCGGGCACGCCGAGGCGCTGCTCGCCGAGACTCCCGCCCGGCTCCTCGGCCTGGACCGCGACCCGGAGGCGCTGCGTCGCAGCAGCGCCCGGCTCGCTCCCTACGGCGACCGGGTGACGCTGGTCCACGCCGTGTACGACGAGCTCCCGCGGGTCCTCGCCGGCACCCGCGTGCAGGGGATCCTGTTCGACCTGGGTGTGAGCTCGCTGCAGCTGGACGAGGCCGACCGCGGCTTCGCCTACGCCCAGGACGCCCCGCTCGACATGCGGATGGACCAGACCGCCGGCCGCACCGCCGCCGAGGTCGTGAACACCTACGACGGCCGGTCGCTGGCGCGGGTGCTCAAGGAGTACGGCGACGAGCGGTTCGCCGGCCGGATCGCCGACGCGATCGTCCGCGAGCGGGCGGTCGAGCCGTTCACCGGCAGCGCCCGCCTCGCCGAGCTGGTCCGCGCCGCCATCCCGGCCGCCACCCGCCGCACCGGCGGCCACCCCGCGAAGCGGACGTTCCAGGCGCTGCGGATCGAGGTCAACGACGAGCTCGGCGTCCTGCGCCGGGCCATCCCCGCCGCTATCGATGCCCTCGCCGTCGGCGGCCGGCTCGTGGTGATGAGCTACCAGTCGCTGGAGGACAAGATCGTGAAGTCCGAGCTGCGCGCGCGCTCGACGAGCGACGTGCCCGTCGACCTCCCCTTCATCCCCGCGGGGTCCGGCCCCGAGCTGCGGCTGCTCGTCCGCGGCTCCGAGCAGGCCGCCGAGGATGAGGTGGCCCGCAATCCGCGCGCCGCCTCCGTCCGCCTGCGTGCCGCTGAGCGCGTGCGGGACGCGGCATGACCGCCGCGACGCTCGCCCGGGCGCTTCCGCGCACCGGCTCGGCGAAGCCGGCGTACCTCCGCCTGGTCGCAGCCCGCCGCTCCAGCGCCGCCCGCACGCCGTTCGTCGTCGTGGTCGTGCTCATCCTGCTCGCCGGGCTGCTCGGCCTGCTCGCGCTCAACACCGTCCTCGCGCAGGACGCCTTCGCGCTGCACGCCCTGCAGGTCGAGGGCCGCCAGCTCGCCGACCGCGAGCAGGCCTTGCAGCGCCAGGTCGCCGACCTGCAGTCGCCGCACTCGCTGGCCTCCCGCGCGACACGGCTCGGGATGGTCCCCGGCGGCCCGCCCGCCTTCCTCCGGCTGTCCGACGGCAAGGTCCTCGGCGCGCCGGCACCGGCGGCCGCAGTGGCGCAGCCGGTCGTCGCCGCGCCGGCCCAGCCGGCTGCGCAGGCGAAGCCGAAGTCGCAGCCGCCGGCCACCGGTGGCTGGCAGAAGGTGTCCGGCTCGACCACCTGGACGGCTCCGAAGCCCCGCTCGACTGCGGCAGCGCGTTGACGCCCGTCCCGCCCCGCGGCCCCGCGCCGCGCCGCACCCCACCGCCGTCCCGG
>JAODNS010000197.1 GCA_025465145.1 Frankiales bacterium | reverse complement strand
CCACCGGCGGCGAGGCCCCCGCCGGCGGACCCAGCACGGGTGGCAGCCCGGGTGGCAGCAGCACCGGCGGCTCGACCACCGGCGGCGCCAGCCCAGGGGCAGGCGGCAGCACGGGTGGCACCAGCCCGGGCGGCAGCACTGGCGGCTCCACCGGCACCGGCGGCGGGACGACCGGCGGCACCAGCGGCACGACCGCCTCCGGTCCGATCAGCAGCGGCATCACCACGAGCAGCAAGCCGGCGCAGGCCATCGCCCAGCGCCGCGCCTTCGCCCTGACCTTCAAGGCGTTCGGCCCGAAGCTGGGCATCCCGAAGCTGCCCCCGCTGCCCGCCGCGCAGCCGGCCGTCGCGCCGCTGCCCGACGGCTCGTACGAGAAGACGCTCGGCTACAAGCCGGTCACCACCCGCACCAAGGTGAGCGCGCCGCAGGCCGCAGCCAGCCGCGTCACCGGCGCCGTCGGCTCCGCTCTCGACAGCGACCAGTTCGTGCGCAGCCTCGCCGGCGCGCTCGTCCTGCTCCTCGCGGCCGCCCACCTCCGTCGCTGGCTGGGCTCGCACACCGAAACGTAGGCCGGCCACCCGCAGCCGGGACACCGCCGGACGCAGATCAGGCCGGCAGCGAGCCGCGCCCGAAGGCACCACCCGCCGCCGGCCTGAGCCGGAGCTGCGCGCGGGACTATCGGCGGAACATCCCGCTCTTGGTCTCCGCGTGCCGGCCACCCTCGGCCGGGTAGACCTCAGCGCCGCCCCGCGACGCCTCCAGTTCGGCCTGCAGCCGGGCGTTCTCCTCGGCCAGCGACTCGCGCTCGGAACGCACCGCCTTGACCTGCGACTTGAGCCCACGACGGCGGGTGCGTCGGCGGGCCGCGCCGGCCAGCATCATCGCGAGGCCGAGCCCGAAGACCAGGCCGGTGAGGGCGCCGAACAGGAACAGCCCGCCGGTGCTGAGCCCGGAGAACGAGTACCCGAACGCGGACGCGTTCGCCGCGTCCGTGTTGTTCAGCGCGACGGCGGCGGTGAGGGCGCCGGACAGGACCAGCAGCAGAAGACCGAGACCGACCATGAGGAGCTCCAGAGGTAGGGGACTACGGGATCCTTACCCCGCAGCCACCTGCTCCAGACCGCTGGCGAGCACGACGTCCAGGAACCGGACGGCCCCAGCCTTGTCCAGCGGCTCGTTGCCGTTGCCGCACTTGGGCGACTGCACGCACGACGGGCAGCCGGTCGCGCACTCGCACGACGCGATCGCCTCGCGGGTCGCCCGCAGCCAGGCGGCGCCGCGCACGTACCCGCGCTCGGCGAACCCCGCCCCACCCGGGTGCCCGTCGTACACGAACACGGTGCACTCGCCGGTGTCCTCGTGCAGCGCGGTCGACACCCCGCCGATGTCCCAGCGGTCGCAGGTCGCGAACAGCGGCAGCAGCCCGATCGCGGCATGCTCGGCCGCGTGCGCCGCCCCCGGCACGTCGGCCCACTCCAGGCCCGCCTCGCCGAGCAGCCCCGCCGACACCGTGTACCAGACGGAGCGGGTGCGCAGCTCGCGCGCCGGCAGGTCCAGCGGCTCCTCCCCGAGGATCTCGCCGGACCCGATCCGCTTGCGCAGGAACGACACGACCTGGTTCGTCACGTCCACCGTCCCGAAGGACAGCCGGACGCCGTCGTACGACGACCCGCGGAGCTCCTCCACCACCCGGATGTCCGTGACGTCCCGCGCGGAGGTGGAGTAGTCCGGGTCGTCGGGCCGCACCAGCGCGACCGACTCCGCCAGGTCCAGCTGCTCGACGACGTACGGCTCGCCCTGGTGCAGGTACACCGCGCCGGTGTGCGCCTGGCCGTGCGCGGACGACGCGTCGACGGTGCCGAGCAGCCGCCCCGTACCCGTCTCCACCAGTCGCACCGGCGGACCGCCCGCGCCGCGGATGTCCACCTCCGGCCGCTCGCGCGACGTCCAGAACCAGCCCTTCGGCCGGTGCCGCAGCAGCCCGCGCCGGACCAGGTCGGCCAGCACCGGCTCCGCGCCCTCGAACAGCGGCAGGTCGTCCTCCGTGAGCGGCAGCTCGGCGGCGGCGGCGCACAGGTGCGGCCCGAGGACGTACGGGTTCGTCGGGTCGAGCACCGTCGTCTCCACCGGCCGGCCGAACAGCGCGTCCGGGTGGTGCACGAGGTAGGTGTCCAGCGGGTCGTCGCGCGCCACGAACACCGCGAGCGCGCCCTGACCCGCGCGCCCGGCCCGGCCGGCCTGCTGCCAGACCGACGCCACCGTCCCCGGCCAGCCGGTGAGCACCACCGCGTCCAGCCCGGCAACGTCGACGCCCAGCTCGAGCGCGTTCGTCGCCGCGACCCCCAGCAGGTCGCCGCTCTGCAGCCGCCGCTCCAGCTCACGCCGCTCCTCCGGCAGGTAGCCGGCGCGGTACGCGGCGACCCGGCCGGCGAGCGAGGGCTCGGCCTCGTACACCGCCCGCCGCGCGTTCAGCGCCACCGACTCCGCCCCTCGTCGTGACCGGACGAAAGCGATCGTGCGCGCGCCCTCGACCACGAGGTCGGCGAGCAGGTCGCCGGCCTCTGCCGTCGCCGACCGCCGCACCGGTGCGCCGTGCTCGCCGCCGTAGTCGGGCATCAGCGGTGGCTCCCACAGCGCGAACTGCGTGGCGCCGCGAGGGCTGCAGTCGTCCGTCACCGGCACCACCTCGAGCCCGGTCAAGCGCCCCGCCGACTCCTCCGGGGAGGACACCGTTGCGGAGGCGAGCACGAACACGGGCGAGCTCCCGTACCGCGCGCAGACCCGCCGCAGCCGCCGCAGCACCTGGGCGACGTGCGAGCCGAAGACGCCGCGGTACGTGTGGCACTCGTCCACGACGACGTATCGCAGCCCGCGCAGGAACCGCGCGAAGTCCGGGTGCCTCGGCAGGATCCCGCGGTGCAGCATGTCGGGGTTGGTGAGCACGTACGTCGCGTGCTGCCGGACCCAGTCGCGCTCCTCGCGCGGGGTGTCGCCGTCGTACGTCGCCGCGCGGACCGCGGCCAGTGACATGCCGCGCACGGCCCGCAGCTGGTCGGTCGCGAGCGCCTTGGTCGGCGACAGGTACAGCGCGGTGGCGCGCGGGTCGCCGAGCTGCGCGGACAGGACGGGGAGCAGGTACGCCAGCGACTTGCCCGACGCGGTGCCGGTCGCGAGCACCACGGAGGAGCCGCCGTGGGCCAGGTCGGCGGCGAGAGCCTGGTGCTCCCAGGGCGCGGGTACGCCCAGGTGGGCCAGCCGCTCGACCAGCAGCGGATCGGTCCACGCCGGCCAGTCCGCGCGGCGGCCGGTGCGCGCCGGCACGTGCTCGACGTGGGTCACCCGGTCCGCCCGGGTCGGGTCGAGCAGCAGCCTGCTCAGCAAGGTCTGGGGGGCGGTCACGGCGGGCTCCATCATCCCTGACGGGAGCGCCGGGCGCCGCTGCGGTTAGATCTACGGACACGCCGGGTACGGCCGAGCAGTCCGCAGTCGGACTGCGCGCGACGTACGACACGACCGGGGGGCTCTGCAGCCCCCCGCATGCTGCATGGAGGAGACCCGTGGACCTGTCCCTGTCGACCCGCACCGAGGGTGAGCGCACCGTCGTGGTCGTGGGTGGCGAGATCGACGTCTACACGGCGCCGAAGCTCCGTGAGCAGCTGATCGACCTCGTGAGCAGCGGCCAGTACCACCTGGTCGTCGACATGGAGGGCGTGGAGTTCCTCGACTCGACCGGCCTCGGCGTCCTCGTCGGCGGCCTCAAGCGCGTCCGCGCGCACGAGGGCTCGCTGCGCCTGGTCTGCACGCAGGAGCGCATCCTCAAGATCTTCCGGATCACGGGCCTGACCAAGGTCTTCCCGATCCACGCGTCCGTCGAAGAGGCCGTCGCAGCGACGGACTAGTCGCCCCTCCCGATGGCCCTCGTCGAGCTCACGCTTGCGCCGCTGCCCGCCCACGTGCGGACCGCGCGCCTCGTCGCCGTGGCCGCCGCCCGGCGGGCCGGGCTGGACGACGGCCTGCTCGACGAGCTCCGGCTGGCCATCGGCGAGGCCGCCTCACGTGCGGTCGCCCTGCACGCCCGGCATGCGCAGGACGTCCCGGTGCGGATCACGGTCGCGGACGAGCCGGGCGGGCTCACCGTCACCGTCACCGACCAGGGCCCCGCGGCCGGGCCGGTCCCGGACGACCCCGCCGGCGACATGCTCGAGGCGGTCGACGACGAGGGCGACGTGGCCGACCCGGACGTCGCGCTCGCCGTGCTGAGCGGGCTCGTGGACGACTGCGCGGTCGACGCCGGTCCCGGCTGGACGACCGTGACGCTGCGCTGGCCGCTCGCGGCGGACGTCGCGCCCGGAGCCACCTCCGTCGCCCGCGCCTGAGGCGCCACCCGGTAGGCCCTCCGGACTAGCCCGGCCGCTACACTCGCGTCGCCCCCGGCCCGCTCCCGCGCGGCCGGCTTCGCTGTGCCCTGCTGCGCACTCCGCAGCGCCACTTCGCTGTGCCACCCCGCAGGCCTCGCACCGCGAGGACCCGCGCCGAACCAGGAGGACGCATGTCCGCGCTCACCCTCGCCGCCGAAGGCGAGCGGCTCGCTTCGGTCACCGGCAACGGCAAGACCATCGTCACGGTGATCCTGCTCATCTCGCTCGTCGCGCTCGGCTTCGCCGCCGTGTTCGCGAAGGAGGTCCTGGCCGCTGGTCAGGGCACTCCGAAGATGATCGAGATCTCCAAGGCCGTGCAGGAGGGCGCCGCTGCCTACCTGCGCCGCCAGTTCCGCACGCTCGCGGTGTTCGCCGCGATCGTCTTCCTGCTGCTGTTCCTGCTCCCGGCCGACAGCAGCTCCGTGCGCATCGGGCGCTCGATCTTCTTCCTCGTCGGCGCCGGCTTCTCCGCGCTCGTCGGCTTCATCGGCATGACGCTCGCGACCCGCACCAACCTGCGCGTCGCCAATGCGGCCAACGAGTCGGGCAGCAAGAAGGCTCTGCGGCTCGCCTTCCGCGCCGGTGGCGTCGTCGGCATGTTCACGGTCGGGCTCGGCCTGCTGGGCGCCTCCATCGTGCTGCTGGCCTACGACGAGCAGGCGCCGCGCGTGCTCGAGGGCTTCGCCTTCGGCGGCGCGCTGCTCGCGATGTTCATGCGTGTCGGCGGCGGCATCTTCACCAAGGCGGCCGACGTCGGCGCCGACCTCGTCGGCAAGGTCGAGCAGGGCATCCCTGAGGACGACCCGCGCAACGCCGCGACGATCGCCGACAACGTCGGCGACAACGTCGGTGACTGCGCCGGCATGGCGGCCGACCTGTTCGAGTCGTACGCCGTGACGCTCGTCGCCGCGCTCATCCTCGGACAGGCCGCGTTCGGCTCGCAGGGCCTGGTCTTCCCGCTCATCGTCCCCGCGATCGGCGTGCTCACCGCGCTGGTCGGCATCTACGGCACCTCGCCGCGCGACAACGACCGCAACGGCATGGCCGCCATCAACCGCGGCTTCTTCCTGTCGGCCGTCGTCTCCGCGGTGCTCGTGGCGATCGCCGCCTTCGCCTACCTGCCGAGCACTTTCGACGGCCTCGACGGCGGTGCGCAGTCCGACCGCGACCCGCGGCTGATCGCCATCGGCGCCGTGATCATCGGCATCGTGCTGGCCTCGCTGATCCAGGTCCTGACCGGCTACTTCACCGAGACCAACCGCAAGCCCGTCCGCGAGATCGGCAAGAGCTCGCTCACCGGGCCGGCGACGGTCATCCTGGCCGGCATCTCGGTCGGCCTCGAGTCGGCCGTCTACTCGGCGCTGCTCATCGGCGGCGCCGTCTACGCCGCGTTCCTGCTCGGTGGCGGCTCGACCGTCGTCGCGCTGTTCGCCGTCGCCCTCGCCGGCACCGGCCTGCTGACCACGGTCGGCGTCATCGTCGCGATGGACACCTTCGGCCCGATCAGCGACAACGCGCAGGGCATCGCCGAGATGTCGGGCGAGGTCACCGAGGCCGGTGCGCTGGTGCTCACCAGCCTCGACGCGGTCGGCAACACCACGAAGGCCATCACCAAGGGCATCGCGATCGCCACGGCCGTGCTCGCCGCGACCGCGCTGTTCGGCTCGTTCCGCACCGAGGTCGAGCGCTCGCTCGTCGAGGCCGGCCGCCGCGCCGGCGACTTCTCGCTGTCGATCGAGAAGCCGAACCTGCTGTTCGGCCTCATCATCGGCGCGGCCGTCGTGTTCCTGTTCTCCGGCCTGGCTATCAACGCGGTCTCCCGCGCCGCCGGCCGCGTGGTGTTCGAGGTGCGCGAGCAGTTCCGCACCAAGCCCGGGATCATGAACTACACGGAGAAGCCCGATTACGCGCGCGTCGTCGACATCTGCACGAAGGACTCGCTGCGCGAGCTCGCCACCCCCGGCCTGCTCGCCGTCCTCTCGCCGGTCGCCGTCGGGTTCGCCCTCGGCTACCAGCCGCTCGGCGCGTTCCTCGCCGGCTCCA
>JAODNS010000175.1 GCA_025465145.1 Frankiales bacterium | reverse complement strand
GGCCGGTCCGCCGACGGAGGCCGTCGCCCGCGCCATCGCCGAGGCCAGCGCCCACCTCGGCAAGCCGTACCTGTGGGGGGCCACCGGCCCCGGCGCCTTCGACTGCTCCGGACTGACCCTGATCGCCTACCGCGCCGCCGGGATCGCCCTGCCGCGCACGTCCCGCGAACAGTGGTACGCCGGGCCGCAGGTGCCGCTCGGCGACCTGCAGCCGGGCGACCTGCTGTTCTGGGCGTCGGACCGGAGCAACCCGGCGACGATCCACCACGTGGCGATGTACGTCGGCGACGGCCAGATGGTCGCCGCGCCGCACGCCGGCGCCCAGGTGCGCCTGCAGCCGGTCTACCTCGACGGCTACATCGGCGCCGTGCGCCCCACCGCCGCCCGATAACAGCCAGATCACAGGCAGGTGTCGAGCGGAGCACGTCGAATGACGTAGCGTCGTACCTGACGCCTGCCCCCGGGGAGGCGTCTCCTCCGCACGCGCCCGGTCGGAACGCCGAGTCCTGCCCCCCGACCAACGGGCGCTCCTTCGAGCACGCACCAGGGGCAGGAGCGGGGGACCCACAGTCCTTCGGCCGGTCCGCCGGCCTCGGGGTGAAGCCGCTGTGCCGTCGACGTCTGGCACACGCGGCCGGGCACCTTCCAGCCCGAACCCGACAGCTCACCTCGCAGGCGTACGGGAAGGAACGTCTGTGCCCAGCAACACCTCCGTCCTGCGCGCGCCCGCTCTCCTCGCGCTGCTGGTCTCGCTGCTCGGGACCCTCCTCGTCGGCACCGCCACCCCCGCGCACGCGGCCTTCAGCGGCACCGCGGTCGTGCAGGAGGCGTCGCGCCACAGCGGCGCCCCGTACGCGCGCGGCGCCACCGGCCCGAGCCGCTTCGACTGCAGCGGCTTCACCCGCTACGTGTTCAGCCGGTTCGGCAAGAGCCTGCCGCACAGCAGCTCCGCGCAGTACACCGCTCCGGGCGTACGACACGTCGCCGCGTCGTCGAAGCAGCCGGGCGACCTGCTGTTCTTCAAGAGCTCGTCCGGCAGCATCGGCCACGTCGGCATCTACGCCGGCAACGGCAAGATGTGGGACGAGCCGAAGTCCGGCGACCACGTGCGGCTGCGCGCGATCTACAGCAGCAACTACGTGGTCGGCCGTCTCAGCTGACCTCCAGCGCCGCCCGTAGAGTGGCGCCGCCGGACCGCCGGCGTTTCGGGACCTGAGCAGGAGGACGCGTGACGACCCCGTCGCCACCCGTTCCCGAGCCGCCCCCGGCACCTGGCCCGCCGGCCACGCCGGCCACGCCGCGCATGCCGGCCCGGCCCGCACTCGACCCGGGCGACCTGCTGGCCAGCCGGTACCGGCTCACGGAGGTCGTCAGCGCCGAGACCGGACCGGCGCTGCTGTGGCGCGCCACGGACGAGGTGCTCGCGCGGCCGGTGGCGGTCAAGGTGCTGCCGGCCAACGGCCGGGCCGGGCACGCCGCCGCCACGCCGTTCCTCGACGCGGCCGGCCGGGCCAGCGCGCTCGCGCACCCCGGGCTGGTCCGCGTCTACGACGCCGCGCGCGAGGAGCGTCCCGCGCTGCGCTCGAACCGCATGGTCGACGTCGCGTACGTCATCAGCGAGTGGGTCGACGGCCGCAGCGCCGCGGAGGTCCTGCAGGCGGACGGTCCGTACGAGCCGGCCGAGGCCGTGCGGATGGTGCAGCAGGCCGCGGAGGCGCTGGCCGCCGCGCACGCCCGCGGCGTCGGGCACGGGCGGGTCCACCTCGGCAACCTGCTCGTCAGCCCAGGCGGGCGGGTCCGCTTGACCGATGCCGCGGTCGCGGCCGCCGCGCACCGCCGGCCCCTCCCGGCAGAGCTGACGGAGAAGGTGCAGGCCGCGGACACCCGCGACCTCGGCGCCGTCCTGTACGCGCTGCTCACCGCCCGCTGGCCGGCGGCGTCGACGGACCAGCCGTCCTGCGGGCTCGCCGACGCGCCCCGCGCCGCCGCCGGCGTCTACGCCCCGCGGCAGGTCCGGGCGGGCGTCCCGCGTAACCTGGACAGCCTGGTCGTGCGCGTCCTCGACCCGGGCCGGCAGCCCGGGCTCCCGCCGATCACCACGCCGCTGGCTCTCGCCACCGCGCTGGACGAGGTCGACGTCCGCACCCCGGAGACGGCGCGGGTGGCGCCGACCCGCCGCACCCGCAGCACGCCCTCGTGGGTGCGCCGCGCGCTGCCGAAGCTGGCCGCCGTCGCGTTCCTCACCGCCGTGGGCGTCACCTGCTACCAGCTCGGCCAGAACGTCGGCGAGCTTCCGCGCCGCCCCGGTGCCCTCGACGCGCTGGTCGCCTCCACGCCGAGCCCCGAGGGCGGCGTCACCAGCGGCACCCGGGTCGACCTGCGGAAAGCACCGGTTGCCGTCCGCGACTACGACCCCGGCAGCCGGGACGGGCAGGAGCAGTCCAGCTCGGTGCCCAACGCGTACGACGGCGACCTGTCCACGCTGTGGTCCACGGACGGGTACAACAGCGCGACCTTCGGCAACCTCAAGCCAGGCGTCGGTCTGCTGGTCGACCTCGGCAGCCCGGTCGCGCTGTCCGCCGTGCAGGTCGGCATGAGCAGCGGCGGCGCCGACGTCGAGCTGCGGGCCGCCAACGCGCCCGGCGAGGGGGCGGACGACTTCACCGTCGTGACGCGCGTCCGCGGCGCGAAGCAGGTCGCCTCGCTGAAGCCGAACGCGCCGACGCCGTCGCGGTACTGGCTCGTGTGGTTCACCAAGCTGCCCAAGGCCGACGACGGCAAGTACCGGCTCGGCGTCGCCGAGCTCGTCTTCACCCGCGCGGGCTGACCGCGCCGCTACCTTTCGCGCGTGAGCGACGCGGACGACGGCGACCGGGAGGACCGCGCGCTGCTCGCCGCGCACGTCGCCGGAGATCCCGACGCGTTCGGCACGCTGGTCATGCGGCACCGCGGCCGGCTGTGGGGCGTCGCCGTCCGCACGCTGGCCGACCGCGAGGACGCCGCCGACGCGCTGCAGGAGGCGCTGCTCTCGGCGTACCGCGCCGCCGGCTCGTACCGCGGCGAGGCCAGGGTGACCACCTGGCTGCACCGGGTCGTCGTGAACGCCTGCCTGGACAAGGCTCGCCGCAACGCTGTCCGCCCGACCGTGCCGATGCCTGACGACGGCGGGCCGGCCGAGCCACGGGACGCACTCGGCGACCGGGAGACGGCGCTCGACATCGAGGCCGCCCTCGCCGCGCTGCCCGAGGAGCAGCGCGCCGCGCTGGTCCTCGTCGACGTGCAGGGGCTGCCGGTCGCGGACGCCGCCGAGGTGTTGGGCGTGCCCGTGGGCACCGTGAAGAGCCGGTGCGCGCGCGGCCGCGGCCGGCTGGCGCTGTCGCTCGGCCACCTGCGGAACCGCGCCGGTGCACCAGCCGTCCGATCCGGGGAAGGAGGCGAGCCGTGACGCCCGAGCAGCAGCACCTGGACCTGGACGAGCTCGCCGACGTCCTCGTCGGCGTGTCCGACAGCGCCCACGTGGACGGCTGCCCGGCCTGCCGTGCCGGGCTCGCCGAGCTGCGGGCCGCGGACGAGCAGGTGCGCGCACAGCTCGGCGCGCTGCCCGACCCGCCGCTGCC
>JAODNS010000167.1 GCA_025465145.1 Frankiales bacterium | reverse complement strand
GGTCGGGATCAGTCCGGTCCGGCAGATCTCCGGAAGCCAGCACTTCTCGGAGACGACCTTCGACGATGTCTTGGTCGCCGACCAAGACATCGTCGGTGGGGAGGGTGAGGGCTGGCGCATCGCCATGTCGGTGCTGGCCAGCGAGCGCGGGGCGGTCGAGGGGATCACCCGGTACGTCGAGCTGCGCTCCGACATGGACCTGCTGCTCGGCTGCTGCGCCCGGCCGGGTGAGGCTGTCGACCAGCTGCGCGCACTGGACATCCGCGTGGAGCTGGTGCGCTGCCAGGTCAGCAAGGCGGTCGCCCGGCAAGACCACCCGGGTGGATTCCTGCGGGCATCCATGGTGCTCAAGGTCATGTGGAGCGAGCTCTGGCAGGAGCTAACCGCCGTCGCCGTACCGCTGTCGTGCCCCGAGCACCGAGCGCACTGGCGCCACCAGTACCTCGAGAGCCGGGCGGCCACCATCTACTCCGGGACCTCCGAGATCCAGCGCAACATCATCGGCGAGCGCGTGCTCGGGCTGCCCAAGTGACTGCAGTCGGGGATCTCGGCTTGACTGAGGTCGGTGCCGAAGCCGCCGCCGCGTTGCGGCAGATGCTGTCTCGGGCGGTAAGCGGTCATCCTGTGGTCGCTTACGTCGAGGCGGAACCGCTGACCTGGAAGGCGATCACCAGCGGCGGTTGGGACCTTCTCGGCGCCACGGAGGCCACGGGCGGTGCCGGCGCGTCGCTGCGTGACCTGGTCGAGGTGGCGCGGACCTGGGGCTGGACCATCGCGCCGTCACCGCTCATCCCCACCATCATGGCGAAGCGCTGGTCTGCCGCGGGGCGTGAGCACGTGGGCCCCGTAACGTTGTCTGTTCAGACGCGTACCTCGGGGGACCGCGGTGTAGCGCCGTTCGGTGCAGACGAGGACGTCCGCGTCCTCACTGTCGCGGACGACGGGAGTCACTCCCATGAGCTCCTGGAGCCTTCGGCAGACGTCGTCCTGGATCCTTACGCCCCGTCCTTGCGCCTGGCCGAGTGGGCGACTGTCACGTCGTGGTCGAACGTGGCGGCAACGGAGATGAGGGTGGTCTGGGCCGCTGAAGCAACTGGCTGCGGTGCCCGGATGCTCCATGATGCCGTTGCCTATGCCCAGCAGCGCGAGCAGTTCGGGCAACCGATCGGCCGCTTCCAGGCGGTGAAGCACCAGCTCGCAGACGCCCACCTGCTCGCCGAGCAGGCCGAGACCGCGGTGATCCTGGCCAGCCTTGAACCTGGCCGGTCGGAAGCGGCGTCGCAGTTCGCGTTCGACGCCTCGCTTCGGATCGTCGAGACCGCGGTGCAGGTGCATGGAGGCCTGGGCTTCACGTGGGAGATGGGCCTGCACCACTACCTCAGGCACGTGACGTCGCTGCGCGAGCTGGCCGCCGGGTTGCCGACGTGACGCGGCCCGTTCTGGAGGGCTTGGAGCTCCCGCCCTACGCCGAGCTCCCGCTTCTTCCCGGCTTGCAGATCGCACACTCCTGGGATGTCTTCGGACCGGATGACGAGCTCGGCACCCTGAACCTGCTCGACGACGCCACGGTGCTCGCCGCGCTGCAGGCCGCCGTGACCGGAGAGCGGGTCGGCCTGACTCTCACCACTTCCGAGATCGACCCGCCGCTGTACGGCCGCGAGCCGTTGCGCCACACGCTGCTGCCGATGGACCGCAACACCTGGGACGACCGGCTGGACGCGTTCTATCCGCAGGCCTCGTCGCAGTGGGACGGGTTGCGCCACGTGCGGTGCCGCGAGCTCGGCTTCTACGGGGGAGTGCTGGACTCTCCCCCCGAGCAGGGTTCGCGACTCGGCATCGACCATTGGGCCGACCGGGGCATCGTCGGCCGCGGCGTGCTGCTCGACATCGACCGCTTCCTGCGGGAGAGCGGCGGCGACTACGACGCCATGACCGACGTGTCCGTCGGCGCCGACCTGCTTCGCAGCGTCGCAGCGTCGCAGCATGTAGAGATCCGCCGCGGAGACGTGCTCTGCCTGCGCTTCGGCTGGGTTGCCGGCTACCGGGCGCTTGATCCCGCCGAGCGGCGCGCCTACGCCGCCATCCCGGGGTCGCCGCCATACGCCGGTCTGGCCGCAGACTCCGAGCTGGCAGCCGCTCTTTGGGACTGGCAGGTCGCGGCCATCGCCTGTGACAACCCAGCCGCGGAGGTATCGCCCGGAGACCCGGCCGTGGGCAGCCTTCACCGTCGCCTGCAGCCCGGTCTGGGACTGGCGGTGGGCGAGCTGTTCGACCTCGAGGAGCTCGCGAGTCGCTGCGCTGCCGACCGGCGCTGGACGTTCCTCTTCCTGGCCGTGCCGTTGAACCTGGCCGGCGGGGTGGGGTCACCGGCCAATGCCGTCGCCGTCCGTTGAGAGGTCAACCCCGATGAAGAGATCCGTCGTCTTCGCTTCACCGGAGTTCCTGCCCCTGATCGAGGTGACGAAGCGGGCCGAGGCGGCCGGCTTCGATCGCATCTGGACCACGGAGAACCCCGGTCGAGACGCCTTGGTGCGAGCGCTGACGTTCGCCCTACACTCCGAGACCATCGGCGTGGCCACGGGGATCGCCTACGCGTTCACACGCGCGCCGCTCGCCATGGCGGCCGCGGCGGCCGATGTTCAGGTAGCCAGCGGCGGGCGATTCAGCCTGGGACTCGGCGCCGGCACGCAAGGTATGCGGTCTCGTTGGTACGGCATCCCGGACTTCGATCACGCGGCCAGCAGGCTGGAGGAGTACGCCGGCCTACTCCGCTCCGCCTGGAGTGCCGAGCGATCGTTCCGCCACGACGGCCGCTTCTTCTCTGGCAGCTACAACGAGCTCGATGGTGCGCGGGCGCCGGTTCCCATTTGGGGCTCCGGCATCAACGCCACGATGCTGCGGATCGCCGCACGTTCCTGCGACGGGGTAGCGGTCCACCCGCTCGGCGGCAGCGTGCGCTACCTGGACCAGGTCGTCCTGCCTGCCATCGCCGAAGGCGGTGCGAGCGCTGGTCATTCTCCCGAGCTCGCGCTCTGGCGCATGACGTCCATCGCCTCCGACGGCGGCGCCGCCCGCGACCGCGCTCGCAAGAGTCTCGGCTTCTACTTCACAACTCCCAGCTACGCCATCGCGGCCGACGAGACCGGATGGGGCGACACGGCCCAGCTGGTCCGGGACCTGTATCTCGAGCGCGGTGGCGACTGGGATGCGATCGCCGCGTTGATCCCGGACGAGATGGTCGCCGAGTTCTGCCTCGCCGGCACGGCCGCTGAGGTGAGAGCCGGCTGGGCCAGCCTCTCCGCTGAGTACGCCGCCCGCGGGGTGACGGAGGTGGTCTTCCAGACCGTCGGCTCCGGCGCCGACGAGACGACCGCCAATCTGGAGGCGATCGTCGACACGCTCGGCCCTGAGCAGGCGCCTGGGAGATAGCTCTTCCCAACCAACCGTTTGGCATGTTAGCGTCCCGCATGGCTTCCGGTAGCAGCAGTCGAGTCGCCGTGGTGGCGAGTGCGCAGACCGTCCTTCGTGACGCGTGGTCCCGGCTGCAGCAGGTCGATCTCATCGGCGGCGTCGTCAGTGACGTCCTTCGAGGAAGCGGCCTCAACATCGCCGACGTCGACGTCGTCATCGACTGCGGCAGCGACGTCCTCGACGGCCGCAGCATCTCTAACTGCGGCTTCCTCGGTGCAATGGGCGCGCACCACAAGGAGGAGTCACGGGTCGAGGAAGACGGCCTGTTCGGCGCCGTGTACGCGACGACGAAGGTGGCCTGCGGGTCGGCATCCGTGGCGCTCGTGCTGGCCTACTCCAAGCCGTCTGAGTCCGACGTCTCTGCCTACTACTCCACTCTGACCGAGCCGTTCTACCAGCGGGCCCTGGGACTCGATCAAGTGAGTACCGCCGGCCTGATGGCAAACCAGTACCTCACGCGTACCGATGCCGACGAGGAGGCGCTGCTGCGCATCGCCGAGCGGGCGTGGAGCAGGGCAGCCGGCAACCCCTGGATCGAGCAGTCCCCTGACCTCGGTCCAGAGGACGTGGCCAGGTCCGCCCTCGTCGCGGACCCGCTGCGCAGCTTGCAGATCGCGCGCCCTCGCGACGGCGCCGTCGCGGTCCTGCTGGCTTCCGAGCCGGTGGCAAGAAGACTGTCCGATCGGCCCGTTTGGGTGACCGGCATGGGCTCGGCGATGGACAGTCACCTGCTCAGCGAGCGCCTACCCGGGCAGCTCGAGGCGTGCCAGGTAGCCGCTCACATGGCTATGTCTCGCGCGGGGCTGAAGGATGCATCCGACGTCGACCTGGTGGAGGTCACCGCGTCGTCGTCGGCCACTGAGGCGATGGTCGTGGAGGCGCTCGGCCTGGCAGCTGTCGGGCACGGCGTGGACTGCTACGCCGACGGCGCGCAGGTCGATGTCAACCCGTCCGGAGGCGCCGTGCCGGCAGACCCGATCATGGCCACCGGATTGGTCCGACTGCACGAGGCGAGTGCCCGCCTGGCTGGACGTATCGGCGAGGGACAGCCGACGCGTGCTCTTGCGCACGGAGCGGGCGGCCTCGGAATGCAGAACCACTGCGTGTTCACTTTGGAGGTATGACGTGCCCGCTGTGGCCATCGTCGGCGTCGGGCAGACCCATCACTCGCGCCGCCGCAAGGACGTGAGCCAGGTGGGGTTGGCTCGCGAGGCCGTCACCCGCGCTCTGGAGGACGCCGGGCTGACCATGGCCGACATCGACAGCGTCGTCGTGTGCACCGGCCCGGTCCTGTTCGCTGCGGTGAACCAGCCCGAGAAGTGGCTGGTCGACGCGATTGGCGCGCGGCTGAAACCGGTCGTGCGGGTCACCAGCGGCGGTGGCACCGGGCTAGCGGGGGCCCTCGCGGCCGTCAACCAGGTGCGCGCCGGGTTCGCCGACCGGGTCCTCGTCGTCGCCTACGACAAGCTCTCGGAGGGCGCGCTCCAGTACTCCATCTCCACCTTGTACGACCCGTTCTGGGGCCGGGAGTTCGCCGTCGGCATCATGGGCTTCTCGGCGGCGTACTGGCGGGCCCGCATGGACGTCCTCGGGCACACCGAGGAGGCCGCTGCGCTGGTCAGCGTCAAGAACCACAAGAACGCGATGCTCAATCCCTACGCGCATGTGCGCAAGGAGGTCAGCGTCGAGGACGTCCTGTCCTCCCGCCCGCTGTGCTGGCCGATCAAGTTGCTCGACGTCCCGCCGATCTCGGACGGTGCGTGCGCCGTAATCCTGGCAAGCGAGAGCGCCGCCAAAGCATGCCTCGACCCGGCCTGGATCCGCGGCATGGCCTACTACTGCGAGGCCGAGAACGCCGCGTACCGGTCGATGATCCAGTCCGAGCCGCTCACCCTGGCTGCGAGCCGGGTCTACCAGCAGGCCGGAATCACGAACCCGCGTCGTCAGTGCGACGTGGTCGAGGTGCAGGAGCCGTTCACCTGCTTCGAGCTCAGCTACTACGAGGGGTTGGGGCTCTGCCCTCCCGGCGGCGCCGCTGAGCTGGTTGCGTCTGGCGCTACGGAGCTCACCGGCGATATCCCGGTCAACCCCTCGGGCGGCTGCATGGGAGCGAACCCCATCGGTGCCACCGCATTGATCCGACTGGCCGAGATCGCCCAGCAGGTGCGCGGACGGGCGGGTGCCCACCAGGTCCCTGACGCGCGCGTGGGCCTCATGCAGGCCGGTGGCGGCTGGGCCAACCTCCGCGGCGTTGCCGTGGTCTCCAGCGAGAAGGGCTGAGCCGAAGATGACGGACGGGTTGGTGACCAGCATCGACGAAGCACAGGTCCTCACGACGACGCTCTCCATGCCCTACACCTTGACCACGGGCCCGGCTGCCGGGTCGTTCCTGTTCGAGCTCGGCAACCACCGCATCCTGGGCTCCCGGTGCGAAGTCTGCTCGCGGACCGTCGTACCGCCTAGCGACTACTGCTCGCGTTGCGGCGAGGCGCCTGACGAGTTCGTGCAGCTCCCGGAGACCGGCACCGTGACCGCGCTGACACGCACGGACAGAGGCGTGCTTGCGCTGATCCGGCTCGACGGAGCGGATGCCGACCTGCTCCACCGCCTGGACCTCGCGAAGGGCGCTGTCACCGTGGGGACGCGGGTCCGTGCCGTGTGGGCGGCCACCGCCACGCAGTCGGTGCTCGACCTCGACTGCTTCGTCCTGGACGAGGACGACCAGCCTCCGGGCACAGCGCACCCTGCGGGCGAGGTCGGCTTGATCGCGCAGGTGCCGCACCAGCTCGAGCTGGAGTACCAGCACTCCTACGGCCCGCACTACGGGCGACTCTTCGACGAGCTGGCGTCAAGCCGTCGCATCCTCGGTTCGCTGTGCCCCACATGCCGAAACGTGCTGGTCCCGCCTCGCGAGTTCTGCGACGCGTGCTTCGTCCGCACCGGACAGCACGTGGACGTCAGTGACCACGGCGTGCTGCAGGCGTTCTCGGTGATTCACCTGGAGTTCGTCGGGCAGACCCGCACGCCGCCGTACATCTACGCCGAGATCGTGCTGGACGGTTCGGCGACGAGGCTCATCCACACGGTCGCCGGCTTCGATGTGGCCACAGCAGCTGAGCGGCTGTCCATCGGCATGCCGGTGCGGGCGGTGTGGAAGGACCCGGCCGACTGCCGGGGGACCCTCAACGACATCGACTACTTCGAGCCGGTGCCGTCGCCGGACCAGCAGTGACCGACCAGGAGTACGCGCACCTGCTCGTGCAGCGCGACTCTGGCGTTGCCACGGTCACACTCAACCGCCCGGACGCGCGTAACGCGCTGAACATGGATCTCAAGCGGTCGCTCGCCGAGACGTTCGCCTCGCTCGCCGACGACCCCACCGTGAGGTGCGTCGTCGTCACCGGGGCTGGAGCAGCCTTCTGCGCCGGTGGCGACGTCGTCGAGATGGAGCTCAACGACACGCCGACGCACAGCCGGGCAAGGCTGCAGGTCCTCCTGCGCGACGTCTTCCAACCGCTGGCCGAGATGGAGAAGCCGACGGTTGCCGCCGTCAACGGGCACGCCCACGGGGCCGGGCTCAGCCTCGCTCTCGCCTGCGACCTGATCGTGGCGGCCGATACCGCCGTGATGTCGTGCGCCTTCATGCGCATCGGCCTGCTGCCGGACTGCGGCGCGCTCTACTTCCTGCCCCGACGCCTTCCCAGCAGCCTCGTGAAGGACCTGGTGCTGACCGGCCGCACCTTCACGGCCAAGGAGGGACTGGAGATGCGTCTGATCAACCGGGTGGTGCCTGCGGACGATGTGCGGGCGGAGTCGCAGCAGCTGGCCACGCAACTGGCAGCCGGACCCACGGTCGCGCTGGGGCTGGCGAAGCGACTGCTGGACCAGTCGTTGCAGTCGACCTGGTCGGAGATGGCAACCCTGGAGGCGCTTGGCCAGGCAGTCTGCTACTCCACCGACGACCACTTGGCGGCGAGAGCCGCTTTCGCGCAGCGGTCACGACCGACGTTTCTCGGGACGTGAATCGCGGCAGCCGCCGTATGTTCTGCCAACCCCGGACGAGGAGACAGATATGAGCGATGCCAGCGACCTACGACCGGTGCCTGCCTGGGCTCGCCAGACCGGCCACACCCGTGTTCAGCGACTGGCTGCCGAGGCACAGGCCGGCGCCGCCATCGACCGCCTGCTCATCGCGGAGCGCATCTACCGCTACGGCTGGTCCTACGACGAGCGCGACCAGCAGGGACTCGAGGACTGCTTCACCGAGGACGGCAGCTGGGAGGGGCTGATCATGGGTCGCGATCAGGTGGGTCCCTTCGTGGGCCGCGCCACCATCGTCGAGTGGCTCATGGGCTTCTGGTCACAGCAGGCCGACCAGCGCCGGCACATCTTTACCAACGTAGTGATTGACGATCTCGGCGCGAGTATCGCCACCGCGCACGCCTACCTCATGCTCACAGCAGCTGCCGCCGCGTCCGTGTCGACGGAGACGGTCGGCCCCTACCGGCTCGAGCTGGTCAAGGACCCGGACGGCGTGTGGCGCTTCAGCCGGCTCCTGGGCGGCTACGACGCGCCGTTCTGACAAGAAGCAGCCTGACAGCCGTCGACGTCAGCCTTCTTTGGTCCAATTATTGACTCTCGGGGCGGTGGGCCTTAGTGTCCCGGCACCGGGCGGCCTGAGGACCGCCCGATGCCCTGCCCAGGTGCCGGCCGGGCCTATGAGGAGGCGCCATGATGACCGACCGCGGTGGCTGGGAGATGTCCGACGAGCTCAAGGGCTTGCAGCGGGTGGCACGGGACTTCGTGCAGAAGGAGATCCGCCCAGTCGAGGAGACGCTTCCGTTCGACGCGTTCAAGCTGCCGCCGGACGTCCTGGCAGCTGCCAGCAAGAAGGCCCGCCAAGCCGGGATCTGGTGCATCGCGTCGCCCGCGCAGTACGGCGGCAGCGAGATGAGCCTGCTCGAGCAGGTGATCGTCGCGGAGGAGGCGTCGCAATGCCGGATGGGGGCCTACGTCCCCGCGGGAGGCGCCTTCGGCTGGGACCCGCCCAACGTGGTCTACCGCGGCACCGAGGAGCAGATCCAGAAGTACGCCGTACCGACCATCGCTTCGGGGGGCAAGACGTTCGTCGCGATCAGTGAGCCGTCTGGTGGATCGGACCCGGCGCGCAGCATCCAGACGACCGCGGTGCGGGACGGCGACCACTACGTGCTGAACGGGACGAAGGTCTGGATCTCTGCTGCCAACTACTCCGACTGGGGGGTCGTGTTCGCACGGACCAGCGCGGGCCGCAACGGGGTCAGCTGCTTCATCGTCGAGAAGGACACCCCCGGGCTGAGCATGAAGCTCATCCCGGTCATCCGCTCCTGGTACCCCTGCGAGCTCTCCTTCGAGGACTGCCGTGTGCCGGTCGAGAACCTCATAGGGGACGAGGGCAGGGGTTTCGCCCTGGCCCAGCAGTGGCTCGTCCACGGCCGGGTGCCGTACGCCGCGGCAACGCTCGGCATCGCCAGCGCCGCACTGGAGCTGGCCATCGACTACGCCAAGAACCGCGAGGTCTTCGGCAGCAAGCTCGCTGACAAGCAAGCCATCCAGTGGATGGTCGCGGACTCCGAGATCGAGATCCGCGCATCGCGGGGGCTGGTCTACAACGCGGCGTGGAAAGCTGACATGGGCCAGGACTTCAAGCTCGAAGCGTCCATCGCAAAGGTGTCCGCCACGGAGACGGCGGGCCGGGTCGTGGATCGCTGCATCCAGGTGCTCGGCGGCATGGGTGTCGCCAAGGAGCTCCCGCTGGAGCGCTGGTACCGCGAGATGCGGATCAAGCGGATCGGTGAAGGTCCCTCCGAGGTGCACCGCATGGTGGTCGCCCGCCAGCTGTTGTCCGGCAAGGGCAGTTCGCGTTGACCGTCGAGCTGGAGGTCGACGACACGGGCGTCGCCCTGATCACGATGAACCGCCCTGAGCGGATGAATGCCATGGACGCCGAGGCCTACCAGCAGCTGTCCGCGGCGTGGAGCCGTGTTCGCGATGACGCCGACATCCGGGTCGCGGTCATCACCGGGGCCGGCGACCGTGCCTTCAGCACCGGCGCCGATCTGAAGAGCTTCGTCAACGCGCCGCCGGAGATGTCGCAGTTCTGGCTCACCCAGCAGGACCAGCTTCTCAATCGCGGCCTGGAGGTCTGGAAGCCGGTCATCGCCGCTGTGAACGGCTACTGCCTGGGTGGGGGCATGACGCTGCTGCTCGCGACTGACCTCCGGCTCGCCACCCCGACCGCCACGTTCGGGCTCAGCGAGGTGGCCCGTGGCGTCGTGCCGGGTAACGGGGGCACGCAGCGCATCCTCGAGCAGCTTCCACACGCCATCGCGATGGAGATGCTCCTCACCGGCAAGCGGATTGACGCCGAGACCGCCGCGCGGTGGGGACTTGTCAACCGGGTGGTGCCGAAGGAGGAGCTGCTGGCGGCTGCTTTCGAGCTGGCCAGGGAGATCTCCGCCAACGCCCCGCTGGCCGTCCAGGCGACGAAGGAGCTGGCTCTGCGTTCGCGCGACGTCGACCGGAACACTGGGCTGCGGCTGGAGCAGGCGCTGAACCGGCTGCTGAGCTTCACCGACGACGCCAAAGAGGGGCCGGCCGCGTTCGCGGAGCGCCGCTCCGCGAACTTTACGGGCAGCTGACCGATGGACGAGGCTCCTTTCGCAGGTGTGACGGTCGTCGACCTCGGCCAGATCTACAACGCGTCGTACGCGACCTTCCTGCTGGCGCTCGGCGGCGCCGACGTCATCAAGGTCGAGCCCCTCACGGGCGAGAACCTGCGAGGCCGGGGACGCGTCGCGGGGGCGGGTGCTCCGTTCGCCATGCTCAACAGCAACAAGCGCGCGGTGACCCTGAACCTCAAAGCGCCCGAGGGCGTGGCCCTGCTGGAGAAGATGGTTGAGAAGGCCGACGTCTTCGTCGAGAACTTCCGCCCCGGGGTCACGGACCGGCTGGGAATCGGCTTCGAGCGCCTGAGCGAGATCAACCCGCGACTCGTCTACGCGTCCGGCTCCGGCTACGGGTCCACAGGGCCCTATCGCGACCTGCCTGCCATGGACATCACCATCCAGGCGATGTCCGGGATCATGTCCGTCACGGGCTTCCCCGACCGCGATCCGGTCAAGGCCGGACCGGCCGTCAGCGACTTCATGGGGGGCATCCACCTGTACGGCGCCATTGCCGCCGGCCTCTACCAGCGCGAGCGCACAGGCAAGGGGACCGCGGTCGAGGCCGCCATGCTGGACTCGGTTTACCCGAGCCTGATGTCCAGTCTAGGTCTGTACTTCGGCAGCACCGGCGAGGCCCCGACGCGGACCGGCAACCGGCACTCCGGGATGGCCGAGGCGCCGTACAACGTCTACCCGGCGAGCGATGGCCACATCGCTCTGATCTGCGTGAGCGAGGGGCACTGGCGCGCCCTGGCCGGCCTGATGGGCCGCCCGGAGCTCATCGAACACCCGGACTACGTGGACCGGGTGGCACGTGTGCGCATCATCGACGAGGTCGATGCGCAGGTCGGCAGCTGGACGCGACAGTTCACCAAGGCCGAGCTGGTGCAGAAGCTCCAGACGGTCGGGGTCCCGAGCGCCCCGGTGCGACAGATCGCCGAGGTGGTGGCCGATCCGCACCTGCGGCAGCGCGGCATGCTCGTCGAGATGGACCATCCGCAGGAGGGTCCGCTGGTTATGCCGCACAGCCCGATCCGCGTCGGGGACCACTACGCGCAGCTCGTGCCGAGCCCCACCCTCGGCCAGCACAACGAGCAGGTCTACGGCGAGTGGCTCGGACTGGACGCCGGCACCATCGCCGAGTTGCACGTCAAGGGAGTGATCTGATGCGCGGCAAGGTCGTGATCGCCGGGATCGGCCAGACAGCGCAGGGCAAGCACCCGGACCGCTCGCCGACCTCCTTGAACGTGGAGGCCTGCTGTAAGGCGCTACAGGACGCCAACGTCGACAAGGACGCGGTGGACGCCCTCTTCGTCAAGTACCCGACGTCGGGTCACCTGCCGATGTACGGGCAGACGATGGCCGAGGCCATGGGGCTGCAGCCGCGCATCGGCGGTGTCTGGGACCAGGGCGGGGCGGCGAGCGCTTCGATGATCGGGTTCGCGGCCTCCGCCATCGAGCAGGGGCAGTGCGAGGTCGCGCTCGTGACCATCGCTGACAACCCGCGGACCGGCACCCGGCAGGCCTATGAACGCGGGTGGGGAGACGACGCGGTGTTCGGCTGGTTCGGTACCCCCGCCAGCTACGCGATGATCGCGCGACGGCACATGGAGGAGTTCGGCACGAAGCAGGAGCACCTCGGGGCTGTCGCGCAGGCGTGCCGGAGGCACGGTGCCAACAACCCCGGCGCCCAGCTCCGCAAGCCGCTCTCCGCACAGGACTACGCCGCCTCGCGACAGGTCGTCGACCCGTTGCGCCGCGACGACTGCTGCCTGATCTCCGACGGCGGTGCGGCGGTCGTGCTGATGAGCGCCGTGCGCGCCCGTGCCGTCGGCGTGCCCGCCCCCGTGCCGATCCTCGGCTACGGTCAGGGGCAGACGTCCTGGGAGGTCGCTCAGCGCCCCCGGCTCACCGACACGGCAGCTGCCGTCTCGGCGGCAACGGCCTTCGCCATGGCGGGCGTCGGGCCCAAGGACATCCAGGTCGCGCAGCTCTACGACTGCTTCACCATCACCGTGTTGATGACCCTCGAGGACTACGGCTTCTGCAAGAAGGGCGAAGGCGGCCCGTTCGTCGAGGACGGACGCATCGAGATCGGCGGTGCCCTGCCTGTCAACACCAGCGGCGGTCTGCTCTCGGAGAGCGGCATGCCCGGCATGCAGCTCGTGACCGAGGGCGTGCGGCAGATCCGTGGCACGTCGTCCAACCAGGTGGTAGGGGCGACGACCTCACTCGTGTCGAACCAAGGAGGGATCATGCACACGCACTCGACGCTGATCTTGGGCTCGTCATGAGCGAGGTCCCGCTGCCCACCGTTACCCCGCTGACGGAGCCGTACTGGGCCGGTCTGACCGAGGGCGAGCTTCGGCACCAGGTGTGCGGCGCCTGCTCGAACGTCTGGCTCCCGGCGCGGGAGGAGTGCCCGCGCTGCCTGTCGGAGGACGTCGCGTGGCAAGCGTCCTCGGGCCGGGGGCGGCTCATCAGCTGGGTCGTGTACCACCAGGCCTCGCATCCAGCGTTCGCCGACCGGGTGCCCTACAACGTGGCCGTCGTCGAGCTGGACGAGGGCGCGCGGCTGATCACCAACGTGCTGGGGCCGCTCGAGGAGCTGGCCATCGAGCGGCCGGTCGTTCTGCAGATCGAGCAGGAGGCGGGCTTCTCGGTGCCGAGGTTCCGCTTGCTCTGACCAGGCGAGACGGACGCGCTTCCCCACGACAGGACGGAGACGGGCATGCCCGGGCTAGAGGTGACGGTCGACCAGCTGCGGGAACTCGGCGAGACGGAGCTCGGCACGAGCGACTGGCTGCTGGTCGACCAGGAGCGCATCAACGGCTTCGCCGAGGCGACCGAGGACCACCAGTGGATCCACGTCGACCCCGCGCGGGCCGCGGAGGGGCCCTTCGGCACCACCATCGCGCACGGCTACCTCACGCTGTCGCTGTTGCCGAGGCTGCTCGACGAGCTCCTCATCGTGACCGACCAGGTCAGGGGGACCAACTATGGGATCGACCGGGCCCGGTTCACCAGCCCGGTCCCCGTCGGCTCGAAGGTGCGCTTGAGCGGAAGGCTGATGCACGTCGCTCCGCGACCGGACGGCGGACTGCAGTACAAGGTGGCCGTGCAGATGGAGGTTCGCGACCACGACCGGCCGGCGCTGGTCGCCGAGGCCATCTACCTGACCTACGGCGCGTGAGTGTGAGCGCGGCGCCGGTCCGCCGGGCCGCGCTCGCAGACCGGGTCGTCGTCGTCACCGGTGCAGGTCGGGGGATCGGTCGCGCAACGGCTCTGCGCTGCGCCGCCGAAGGAGCGCGGCTTGTGCTCGCCGGCCGGTCGGAGGGCGAGCTGGCCGCTGTGGCGGCGGAGATCGCTGCCGGCGGGGGCGAGGCGTGCGTCGCCCGCACCGACGTCACCGACGCCGACAGCACGCGGAGCCTGGCCGTACGTGCTCTGGACGCGTTCGGGCAGGTGGACGTGCTCGTCGCCAACAGCGGGGTGGCAGGCCCGACCGCGCCGCTGTGGGAGGTCGCCGTCGAGGACTGGGAGCAGACCCAGGCCGTTAACGTCCGGGGCGTCTTCCTGTCCTGCCGCGCGCTCGTGCCGCACATGCTCGACCGGGGGAGCGGCAGCATTGTGGTGGTCGGGTCCATGAGCGGGAAGCGTCCGCTCGTCCACCGCTCGCCGTACACGACGAGCAAGATGGCCCTCGTCGGGCTCGTCCGCACGCTGGCCGCCGAGGTCGGGCCCTACGGCCTGCGCGTCAACCTGGTCTCACCCGGACCCGTCGACGGGCCCCGTCTCGACGCGGTGCTCGCCGGCCAGGCAAGGCAGGGAGGTCGCACCGTCGAGGAGCGGCGGGCGGAGTACGTCGAAGAGTCGCCGCTGCGGCGAATCGTCCAACCGGATGACGTCGCTGATGCCATCGTGTTCCTCGCTGGTGCAGGATCTGCTGCGGTGACCGGCGAAGACCTCAATGTCAGCGTCGGCATCACCATGCACTGAGCGAGGGGAAGCCGCGTGACCGTTCAGCCACACGTCCGGCCTTGGCACGAGGCAGAGCTGGCCGAGTTGTACGCGTCGTACAAGCAGCTCGTTCTCGGCCTCGCGGCAGGCCTGATCTTCAAGGACGACCTCGACGGGCTGGGCCAGGATGCCGTGCTGCTCCGGGACAGGAGCGCCTGCGCGGTGGCGGCTGCAACTCCCGGTGACGAGGTCCGCCGGGCGACTGCTTCGGTGGCGCTCGCAGCGGAGGAGCTGGTGCAGGCGGTGGACCTGGTCCGTCGGGGTCGGGGTGACGCCGACGAGGCGCTAGACCGGGTGCGGGAGCGACATCGCTCGCTGCGGCGCCAGGTGTGGCGCGTGCTGCCGTTCGAGTACCCCTCGTGCGGAGGCGAGCACTCGCACGGCCGTTCGGAGAGGCATGCGCACCCATCGTTCGAGACGCAGAGGAGAAGTGAGGCGTGACCTCCACCCTTGGGGCCGGCTACTCGATCTGGATCGCGGAGTACGCCCGCGTGCTGGAGTTCCCCGTGAGCGGGGCGCTGTACGGCCGACACAACTCGGGGACGATGATCCTCCCCTTCTGCTACGCGTTGCTGAAGAACGACGAGCACACGGTCATGGTCGACACCGGCTACAACTACGCGGAGTTCGGCCGCGTGCTGGCCGACGAGTACGGCGTCTCCGGATGGCAACCTCCCGAGGTGGTCCTCGGACGTCTCGGGGTTGATCCGGCCGACGTCGACACGGTCATCCTCACGCACAACCACTTCGACCACGCCGGCAACGTTGACGCCTTTCCCAACGCGCACGTGTACATCCAGGAGATCGAGGTCCGCAAGTTCCTCTGGACCAGGTCGCTGCCCCAGCGGCTGCAGTGGCTGATGGTCGCGTGCGACCCCGACGACCTCCTGACGATGCTGGACTGCTGGAGGGAGGGCCGGCTCACGTTGCTGGACGGCGACGCGCAGATCCTGCCCGGGATCCGGGTCAACCCCTCGCACGACACCCACACCCTGGGCTCTCAGTACGTCGTCGTCGACCAGCCCACCTCAGAGCGCTTCGTGCTGTCGGGTGACAACGTGACCACCTACGAGAACCTCGAGGGCCACGACGGGAACGGCCAGTTCATCCCCATCGGCCTGGCTTCAGGCAGCATCACCAAGTGCCTGCTCACCATGGAGGAGATGTTCCAGCTTGTCGGCGGAGACATCCCCAGGATCATCCCGTTCCACGAGAACAAGCTGTGGGAGCGCTACCCGTCGCGGCAGTTCGACGACGGGCTGCACGTCGCCGAGATCTCCTTGAGAGACGAGGAGCGCTCCCGGCTCGCCTGACTGCCACTGCAGCGCGAAGGAGTGCAGATGGATTACGACGAGGCGATCGCCACCTTCTACGGCTCTGATCCCGACGTGCGGTGGCGCCTGAGGCGGTCCGGCTGGCCAGCCCGGCGCGCCGGCTCCGCGACGCGTGCGAGCCCATCGCTGTGCACGCCGTCTGGAGTCGGCACACCAGTACGGCGCGGGCCGGGCTGCGCCTCGACTTCTTCGGCGCCTACTCGCCGGGCGGGCTGCCTACCTCGGCGACCCCTCGCCCGCCGTGGTGGCGGCCACCTTCGCGTGGTTCGACCCGGAGGTGCTGGCGTCGGTGTACGAAGCGGCACGCGCTGCGGCGTCCCGTGACCTGGTCGTGCGCACGCGCGACGAGGCGACGCGGCACAGCCTGGCCTGGTGCTGGAGGGCGAGGACTTTGGCCCTGTCGCTGAGCTCCTCTGCGAGGCGACGGCGCGGGCCGATGCCACCGGCCGGCCGCTGTTCGCGCGGCTGCGGGGGCGGGCGCGGCCGGCGGACGCCGTTCATCGGCCCTGGTGGGCGTGCGACCTGGTACAGGAGCACCGGGGGGACAGTCATGTCATCGCGGGCTGCGACGCCGGCGTCGACCCCGTCGGCGATGAACGTCGTGACCGAGCTGTGGCTCGGTCACCCGCTCCCGAGCTACTCCACCACCCGTTCCTGGCAGCCGGCTGTGCTGTACAGGGCAGTCCGGTCTCTCGAGGACTGCGGCTGGGAGCCGGGGGCAGCCTGACCGCAGCCGGCGCGGCGGCGCGGCGGCGCGTGACGTCATCGAGACGCATACCGATGACCAGGAGCGCGACATCGTCGCGGCCCTCGGGCCGGACCTCGACGCCGTGTGCGCCCCTGAACGCGTGGAGCGACCTCCGCTTGATGGCGGGGCTCTTCCCGCCGGACGTCCTCAAGCGCCGCCGGCTGACTCGACTCCGGCGCGGTGGCGACGGCGACGGCGACGGCGACGGCGACGGCGACAATTTTGGTCCGACTGTTGACAGATGACATGTTTCTCTAGACAGTTGCGCCCGACGCGGAGATGTTTCGGTTCCAGCATCCCGTGACGGACCGACTTGGTCACGATCAGGAGGAAGCATGAACCGTCTCAAGTGGGCCGCCCCTCTGGCGTTCCTGGCGCTCGCCACCAGCGCGTGTGCCTCCAGCAAGGACGCCGGGGACACCGCCGCGCCCTCGACCGACGCCGCGTCGGCAGGCGCCTCGGCGGCTGCCGGCGGCGACCTGGCGGAGTTCCAGGATCTCGTCCAGAAGTACACCGCCCCGGTGGCTTGGAACGGCCCTACGGAGGCGGCCAAGGCCCCGACCGGGAAGAAGGTCGGCATCCTCAGCTGCAGCTTTGCGCTCGAGGGCTGCCGCCTGCCCACGGAGGCGATTCAGGCTGCAGTGAAGAAGCTCGGCTGGACGCAGAAGACCGTCGTGGTTGACGAGCCCAGCAAGTACAACGGCGGCATGAAGTCGCTCCTGGTCGACAAGCCGGACGCCATCCTGGCTACCGGCATCAACGCAAGCCTGGTCGGCGACGCCATCAAGGCGGCGAAGGCGCAGGGCACTCTGCTGATCAGCCTGATCGAGAACAACCCGGTGGACCCGACTAACGGCTACGACGCCGACGTCACGCCCGATGCGAAGGCTGTGGGTGAGGCGCTTGGCGCCAGGATGGTCGTCGACGCCGGGGGCGATCTCAAGCTCCTGAACATGAACAACCAGGAGTTTGGCTACGCCAAGGCCATCACCGCATCGATGCTCGCCACCGTGGCCAAGTGCACCAAGTGCAAGGTGGTCAAGGACATCAAGTTCACCGCAGCCGAGATCGGCACGTCGGTCTCCAAGAGCGTGGTGACGGCGCTGCAGTCCAACCCGGAGATCAACACGGTGTACCTGCCGTTCGACCCGATCGTTACCGTGGTCGCTCCCAACATGATCAACGCTCGCCTCACCCAGCGCATGTACTCCCAGCTCGGGACCAGCGACGCCTTGAACTACATCCGAGAGGGCAAGCTGCTGGTTGCCGATGCCGCCACCCCTGAGGCATGGCTCGGCTGGGCCGGCGTCGACCAGGCCATCCGACTGCTCAACAAGCAGCCGCTCGCCGCCGAGAACCTCCCCATCAAGCTGCTCGACAAGGTAACGCTTCCCGCCAAGGGCGAGGCGTTCACCGGCGCCGGTGATGGCGCCGACTACCAGAGCAAGTACCTGGCCCTCTGGGGCATCGGGTAAATGACAAGGCCCGCGCAGCCAGCAGGGGAACCAGTGGCAGACGTCTTTCTCCAGGTCGACGACCTCGAGCTGGAGATCCAGGGAAACCCTGTCCTGCGCGGGATCAGCCTGGCTGTCGGCGGCGGTGAGGTCACGGCGCTGGTCGGGCCGAACGGCGCCGGGAAGTCCTCCGTCATCAAGAGCCTCTCGGGGTACCACCGAGGGGCACGCGCCAAGGCGTTCAGCGTCAACGGCCAGGAGATCGCACTGCCGTGCGACCCTCGCCTGGTGCACCACGCGGGACTCCGCGTGGTGCACCAGGACCTGGGTCTCGTCGATGACTTCTCCACCCTCGACAACGTCATGCTCGGCCAGAACGACCTTCGCAACGGCACTCGTGTCCGTCGCAGCGCCTGGGGTCGCGAGGTCCAGAAGGCCGTCGAGTCCTTCAGCGGTGCCTTCGACGTCCACGTACCCGTCCGGGAGCTGCGTCCCTACGAACGTGTCATCGCCGGCGTCGCCAGAGCGTCGTACGGGCCGCCCGGAGTTCCCCCGATGTCCGTGCTCATCCTCGACGAGGTGACCGCCGCCCTACCGGGTGAGGAGATCGCTGTCCTCCTCGGCCACGTCCGCGATATCGCCGCCTCCGGAGTAGCGGTCGTGTTCGTCACGCATCACTTCGAGGAGGTGTTCTCGACAGCAGACTCGGTGGTCGTGCTGCGGGACGGCACCGTCGTCGCGCATGAGCCCACAGCAGACTTGTCCATGGCCGCACTGACCGACCTCGTCTTCGGCGCCGCCGGCTTCTCCGCGGGGACGTTGACCGAGGGTTCTCCGGCGACGCCGCCGGCCGTGGTCGCAGCGGACGAGCCCCGAGGCGCCGTCCGGGTTGTTGCGGAGAACGTTGCCGGTTACACCGTTCGAGACCTCGATCTCGCTCTGGTGGCGGGACGGATCCTCGGAATCACGGGTCGGGTCGGCTCAGGTAAGAGCGAAGTCGGACGCCTGATGGCGGGTCAGCAGCGTCCGACTTCCGGAACGATCCAGTACGACGGGCAGCGCCTCGGCGACATCGGAAGCTCCACCGTTTCCGCAGCCATCGGCTACGTGCCGCAGGACCGCGAACGGCAGGGCGTCGTGCACGAGATGAGCCTGTCGGAGAACCTGCACCTGGGTCAGGCGCGGGTGGCCGCGGACAGCTCGGACAAACTTTCCCGCCTGTGGCACGAGCGTCGGCTGCACAAGGCTGATGAGCAGCTGCTGCGCGAGCACTTGGTGGTGCCCCCGCGGCCGCGGACGCTGATCAAGATGCTCAGCGGCGGGAATCAGCAGAAGGTGGTCTTCCTGCGGGCCGTGTCCACGAACCCGCCGGTGCTGATCGTCGACGAGCCCACCATTGGAGTCGACATCGTCGCGCGCGCTCACCTGCACGGAATGCTACGCGCCCGTGCGGCGGCCGGCGCCGCCGTGCTGGTCATCTCCTCCGAGGTGGAGGAGGTGCTCGACGTCGCAGACTCCGTCGCCATCGTGAGCGACGGCCGTCTCGGCGGATGGCTCGACGCTGCAAGCCTGTCCGTATCAGAGCTCGAAGCGCTGATCGCGGCGGGATCCCCCCGAGATGAGGACACACATGACTGAACCTGGTGGCAGCCTCGTCGCGGCCGACCCCGGCAGGCCACTCTCCCAGTTGTCAGGGGAGCCCCAGTCCCCGCCGCGGCGCGGACGAGCTGCCCACGTTCTGGAAACGCTGCTGAGCCGTTACGCGGTTCTGGTCACGCTCGTCCTGTTGGCGATCGTCTTCACGATCACGAACACCGACACGTTCCCAACGGCGATCAACTTCCAGAACATCGCAGGTGAAAACGCAATCCTGATGATCCTCACTCTGGGTGCGCTGGTCCCGCTGGTGGTGGGTGAGTTCGATCTGTCGCTGGGATTCCTCACCGGTCTGTCCGCCGTTACGATCGCCGTGCTGGCGGGTCGCGAGGGCATGCCGTTCCTTCCTGCGCTGCTGATCGCCCTTAGTGTTGGACTGGGTGTCGGCCTGATCAACGGCATCCTCATCGGCTACGCCGGCATCAACTCCTTTATCGTCACGCTCGCCACGGGAACGATTGCCTCCGGCATCTCGCTGCTGCTGAGCAACGGAGAGGTCCTGTTCTCCAACATCCCTAAGGCGCTGACGCAGTTCGGTCAGGGCTACTACGGTCCGCTGCCGGCCATCACCGTCCTTGCGGTCCTGCTCGCGGTCGGAATGTGGTTCGCGCTGTCGAAGACGCTGCTCGGTCGTCGGCTGTACGCAACGGGGCTGGGGCGCGAACCAGCCCGCCTCACGGGGGTCAAGACCCGAGCCCTGATCATGTCCTCTTTCGTGGTCTCGGGCCTGAGCGCGTCCATCGCCGGTGTGCTGGTGGTAGGTCGCGTCGGCTCTGCCTCACCGCAGCTCGGCCCCGACTTCTTGCTGCCGTCGCTCGCCGCAGCCTTCCTGGGTGCAACGGTGCACACCCCTGGGCGATTCAACGTCATCGGCGCCGTTGTTGCGATCCTGTTCGTGGGCGTGGGCCTCAACGGACTCCAGCTGAACGGTGCCCCGTTCTGGGTCCAGCCCGTCTTCCAGGGCGGCGTCCTCGTGCTGGCGGTCGGCCTGTCGCGTCTCGCGGCAACACGGACGCGGAATGTGTGACGTGACGTCGCTTTCAGCAACGCGGTCGTCGGTGCTGCCCGCCGCGGCACTACGCCCGTGACGACGCTGCCGCCAGTGCTGCACAGCGGTGTCAGCCCCTCGGCGCGGCGCTCTAGCCTGCGCAGCCGATTGGCAGCGGGCGAGTCGGTCGTGCTGCCAGGCATCTACGACGCATTGACAGCGGTTCTCGCCGAGAATGCCGGTTTCGGCGCCCTGTACCTCACGGGGGCCGGCCTGTCCAATTCCCAGCTCGGCGCTCCTGACGTCGGTCTTCTGTCCTTCGACATGGTCGCGACGCAGGCGCTGCGCATCTGCGCCGCGACGACAGTCCCCCTGATCGTCGACATCGACACGGGCTTCGGTGGGCCGACGACGGTGATGCACGCAGTGCGGACGCTCGAGACGGTCGGCGTCGCCGGCATCCAGATCGAAGACCAGACGATGCCCAAGCGGTGCGGGCACTTCAGCGGCAAGAACGTCATCGAGACCGGCGCCATGCAGGCCAAGATTGATGCTGCGGTCCGTGCTCGCTCCGATGTGGGCTTCCTCATCATCGCGCGTACCGACGCGGTCGCGGTGCACGGACTCGACGAGGCCTTGCGGCGCGCACGTGCCTACGCGGAGGCAGGTGCCGACGTGCTCTTCGTAGAGGCGCCACCCACCGAGGAGGATGTCCGGCGCATCCCGGCCGAGCTGCCCGGGATCCCGCTGCTCATCAACATCGTTCCCGGCGGCGTGACGCCGGACCTCTCGGTAGAGGACGTCGCCGCCATGGGCTACCGGCTGATCCTGCACGCCAATCTCGTGCTGCGGTCGGTGATGAAGACCGCGGGGGACATCCTGCGGCACCTGCACCAGACCGGGGAGTCGGCGAGCCGCGACCAGCACTTCGTCGCCTGGGACGAGCGACAGCGGCTTGTCAGGCTGGAGGACTTCGACGCGGTTGAGGACGCCATCACGCAGCAGTGGGAGAGGAGCAGCGGCGCCCATGGATGACTACCGCAGCATGTTCGACCTGTCCGGGGAGACGGTCCTGCTCACGGGGGCGAGTCGCGGCGGCCTCGGTCACTTCACCGCTCTCGCGCTTGCTGATCTCGGCGCGACCCTCGTCGTGAGCGACATCGCGTCGAGGGCGGAGGATCTGGCGGCAACGGTGAAGGCGGTGGAGGAGCGCTGTCACGACACCCAAATAAGCGCGGTGGCGTGCGACGTCAGCAACTCGTCGGACGTAGACGCCCTCGTGCAGCAGGCCTCCGAGCGCATGGGCTCGGTGTCGGTGCTGGTGCACCATGCCGGCGTCATGCTCCGTGGTCCGGCCATCGGCACGGAGCTGTCGGATTGGCAGCGCGTCATTGACATCAACCTGACCGGCACGTGGCTGCTCAACCGGGCCGTGGCCGTCGGCATGCTGGCCGCCGGTCGCGGCAGCATCGTCAACACGTCCACCCTGTACGCGCAGATCGTCGGGCCGATCCCCGAGTCGGCGTACTACGCCTCAAAGGCAGGGGTCGCCAACCTCAGTAGGGGTCTGGCGATGGAGTGGGGTCCACAGGGAGTGCGGGTCAACTGCCTAGCCCCGGGAGTCTTCTACCCGACGGAGATGACGGCACCGCTCGCAGCGTCACCGGAGCGGCTCGCGCAGAGGAGCGCGCGCACCATGGTTGGGCGGCTCGGGGACCCCGAGGCTGATCTGGCCGGGGTGGTTGCCTTTCTGGCGTCGTCGGCGTCTCGTTACGTCACAGGCCAGGTCCTGTATGCAGACGGAGGTTGGAGCGCATGGTGAGTCCAGGAGCGGGCGGTCGACAGGTGCTGCTGCTCGTCGACCTGCAGAACGGCCTGTGCAAGGGGTCGCCGGATCCCACGCCGCTGTCCACCGCGGTCGACGAAGGCAACGTCCTTGCGAACGCGGGGGTCTGCCTGGCAGCTGCCCGCAAGGCCGGAGTCGAGGTCATCCACGTCCGACTCGGGTTCGACCCGGCCTACGCCGCACGCACCAACCGCACAGCCCGGTTCGACGACCACGAGAAGAACCGGCGCTTCCTCCTCGGGTCGGCGTCCGCCGAGTTCTGCGAGGAGGTCACGCCCGCGGACGACGAGCTCGTGGTCAGCAAGGGGTCGGTGAGCCCGTTCGCGTCGACCGCCCTGCACGCCGTGCTCACCTCGCGGGGTCTGACGCAGCTGTACATCGCGGGCGTCGCGACCCACCTCGCGGTGGAGTCAGGCGTGCGGGAGGCGGCCGACCGGGGCTTCCAGACCACAGTGATCGCGGACGCCTGCGCCGCCCCGGAGCCCCTGCACACCCATTCCATCCAGTCGACGCTGCCGGCGTTCGCGCATGTGATCTCGACGCAGGACTTCGTGAGCCTGCTGGCTGACCGGGCCTGACCGGTCGACCCGACCGCGAGGAGATGAGCTGTGCCAGGGAAGACGTACGACGCCGCGGTGGTCGGCATGGGTGTCGCGGGGCTCACGGCCGCCGTCACCATCGCCGAGGCCGGCCTCTCGGTCGCGCTCATCGACCGCGCCACGGCCCCGGAGGCGGGGGGCAACACGAGGTACACCGAAGCCTTTCTGCGCATGAAGTCCGTCGACGAGGTGTCGGACGACTTCGAGGAGCGCTTCCACGGGGCCATGGGTTACAACGTGGACCCGGCCATCGCGGGTGAGCTGCTGTACGGCGCGTCGCGCCGCACGGCGGTGTCGAAGACGCTCAACATCGTCGACCCCGCTGTCATCTCTGCCTGGGCGGCTGCCGCGGGACCCACCCTGAAGTGGCTGCAGACCCAGGGGGTGGCTTTTAGCGAGGCGTCCCCGCCGTTCATCACGGTGTCGACGACGCGGCTCGCGCCGGTCGGAGGCGGCGCCGCGCTGGTCGAGGCCCTGACGGCCAAAGCGCTCCAGCACGCGATCGACATCCACTACGAGACGCAGGCGGTGGACTTGGTCCTCGACGAGGACGGCCGGGTGGCCGGGCTGCGGTGCCGGAGTGCCGGCCGAGCCACGACGATCGTGGCGGATCAGGTGGTACTCGCCTGCGGCGGCTTCGAAGGCAACCCTGAGATGCTGTCCCGCTACGTCGACCGCGCCAACTTCGCCAGGCCGATCGCGCGCGGCGGCTACTACAACCGGGGTGAGGGCATCGAGATGGCGCTGCGCGCTGGCGCCACGACCAGCGGTGACTTCAACCTCTTCCACGCCGAGCCGATCGATCCGCGGTCAGGGGTGGCCGAGCCGGCGCTGTTCATCTTCCCGTACGGGATCCTGGTCAACGCAGACGGCAAGAGGTTCACCGACGAGGCACCCGGGCGGGTCGACGCGACGTACGAGGCGATCACGCGTCGCGTCCTCGAGCAGCCAGGGGGTCAGGCCTGGATCATCCTGGACGCCGGGGTCGAGGACGTCCCCAACCACAAGCTGGGCATCCGCACCGACCAGCCCGCCATCGTGGCGCAGACCCTCGAGCAGCTCGCCGGGCTGCTGCAGGTGCCCAAGGCAGCGCTCCTCGCAACGGTCGACGAGTTCAATGCCTCCTGCCCCGACCCCGCAGGGTTCTCACCGCTGACACTCGACGGGTTGCGGACATCGGATCTCGAGGTGCCGAAGTCCAACTGGAGCAGGCAGATCGGCACGGGGCCGTTCAAGGCGTACCCTATCGCGTGCGCCAACGTCTTCACCTTCGGAGGCCTCAAGGTCAACGAGTGCGGCTCGGTCATCGACACCGGCGGCAGCGTCATCCCCGGGCTCTACGCCGCCGGGGAGATCGTCGGGACGTACTTCGGCACGTACGTCGGCTCCACGTCCGTGCTCAAGGGCGCCATCCTGGGACGGCTGTCCGGCAGCGACATCGTGGCGGCGAAGAGGTGACGCCGGTCGAGGTTTGCCGGGAGCGGAGGGTGAACCAGTGACGGCGCCTGCGACACGGATCCTCGCCGAGTTCGCGGTGCGCATGCAGACCAAGAGACTGGCGCCCGAGGTGCAGACGAAGGCGGCCGTGTGCCTGCTGGACGCGCTCGGGCTGGCCGTCAAGGGCGGCACGGAGAACACCGCGGCTGCCACCAGGGCGCTGTTCAGCGAAAACGCGCAGGCGAACACTGCGACCGTCTGGGCCGACGGCGCGGCGCTGTCGATGCTCGACGCCATCCTGTGCAACGGGGTGGCCGCCCATGCGCACTTCCAGGACGACTGCGACATGACCTCCTGGAGTCATCCCGGGTCAATGATCTCGCCAGTCGCCCTCGGTCTCGCCGAGGCGCACGGAGCATCACTGGACACGGCGCTGCGCGGGCTCGTGGCCGGCTACGCGGCACTGAACTGGCTGGGCGCCGAGGAGCAGATCGGCCGTGCCGTCGTCGCACGCGGACTGCGGGCCAGCCCGACGCTGGGCCCTGTGGGCGCCGCCGTCGCGGGCGCCGTGGTCCTGGGCCTGGACGTGCAGCAGACGGCCAGCGCCATCGGCATCGCATCCGACATGGCCGGTGGCACGCTCGAGCCGGTACGCACCGGAGCGGACGACTGGCGGGTCCAGAACGGCTCGGCGGCATGGCGGGGCGCAGTGGCTGCCCTCCTGGCCCGGGGGGGCGTGGTCGGAAGCCCCACCGCCCTCGAGGGGGACAAGGGGTTCGCCCGCGCGTTCGCAGGGACGGAGCCCCCGCCCGGCTGGGCAACCGCGCCGGAGGAGGCGACAATCCTCACGGTGTGGGAGAAGGCCTTCCCCACCCTCGGCGACAACATCGCCGTGTCCTTGGCGGCCTGCGAGCTCTCCAGCAGGATCGATGATCCGTCGTCGATCACCGAGATCGTGGTGCACCAGAACGCGGAGTTCTCCTCGTACCCGGGCACCTCTTACCGAGGGCCGTTTGAGCGGCGGGCGCAGGCGATGGCGAGCACCGCCTTCGCCGTCGCGACCTCCTTGCTCCGCGGGGAGATCACCGCCGAGGTCTACGACGAGGCGCTCGACGATCCGGCGATGCTGCGGCTGGTCGACTGCCTGCGGGTGCAGCCGGAGCCCGACTACGACTACGTGGACGGTCGGGTGCACGTCCGGCACGCCGGGGGAGAGATCTCCGCCGCGTCGTGGGACCTGCCCCGCACCCTGCTGTTCCGCGACCTGGCGGCGGCGCGTGAGACCTTCCTGGGCATCGTCTCGCCTGATCGCAGGACCGAGGACGTGGCTGCCCTGGCCGACACGCTGTTGGGCGACCCGACGGCCGCCGGCACCGAGGACCTGCGTGCGCTCCTCCGTCGCCTGTCGTCCGCGACTGACTCGGCCAGCTGACCCGATATGCCCTCCGGTCCCGGGCAGGAGCGCAGTGGCGGCCTCGGGCTGGCTGCCCTCTCCCTGCGCGCCCAGGCCGCGGAGCTCCTGCAGGCCAGGCTGGTCCAGGGCTTCTACGTGCCAGGGCAGCGACTGTCCGAGGCGGCCATCGCGGAGGAGCTCGAGATCAGCCGGGGCCCGATCCGGGAGGCCCTCGGTCAGCTCAGCAGCATGGGCCTGGTCAGGCATGCCACCAACAAAGGATGGCACGTGCCGAAGCTCACCCGGGCGGAGATCGAGGCGCTGTACGAGCTCCGGGAAGCCTGTGAGGGGATGGCCGGCCGGCTGGCTGCACAACGTCGTACGCCCGAGGACGTGGAGCGGCTGCGCGAGGTCCTCAAAGCCGCTCGGCCGGCGGTGGCGCTCCACGGCGCGGGGTATCCGCAGGGCGCCGCGGCGGATCTGCACGGCGTCGTCCTCGCCATTGCCCGCAACCCCCTGCTCGAGCAGCGGGCCCGCGAGACGCAGCAGCAGCTCGCGTTGGCCAGGTACCGCTCCGCTGCGTCGGAGCAGCGCGCCGCTGCGGCGTTCGAGGAGCATCAGCGCATCGTCGAGGCCATCGCCAAAGGTCATGCCGCGCGCGCTCAGCAGCTCGTCGCGGCGCACATCCGCAACTCAGCGCCGCGAACCACCGCATGACTTCGGCACCTCGGGCCGTCGGCGCCGCCGGCGCGCCGGCGCGCCTGCGCAGAACCATCTGCACTGACAGACGAGAGGAATGCACATGACGGGGCGTCTCGCCGGCAAGGTCGCGATCGTGACCGGAGCGGGCTCGGGTATCGGACGGGAGATCGCGCGGCGGTTCGACCGGGAAGGAGCGCTGGTCGCCGTGACGGACGTCGACGAGGAGAGCGCGAAGCGGGTCGCGGCCGAGTGCTCGGACTCGGCGTGGAGCGTGCACCTCGACGTCACGGATGACGCGTCGGTGGCGGCCGCCATGGCTGACGTGGAGGGACGGCACGGCCGGTTGGACGTCCTCGCCAACAACGCCGGGGTGACGATGCGGGGCAGCGCCACCTCGGTGACGGAGCAGGCCTGGGACGTCGCCTTCGACATCAACGTGAAGGGGGTGTGGCGGATGATGCGCGATGCGTGGCCCCTGCTGGTCAGCAGCGACGGCGGTGTCATCATCAACCAGGCCTCGGTCGCGTCACACCGCGGTATGCCGAACAACGTCGGCTACAACGGGACCAAGGGCGCCGTGCTCATGATGACCATGGGCGCCGCGCTTGACGGAGCCAAGGACGGCATCCGGGTAAACTGCGTCATGCCCGGCTACATCGACACGCAGATGGCCGAGGTCGTCTTCCAAGAGCAGCCGGACCCGGCCGCCGCGCGGATCGAGGCCGCTGCTGCGCATCCGCTGGGCCGCCTCGGCGCGCCGCTCGACATCGCCAACGCGTTCGTGTTCTTCGCCTCCGACGAGGCGGAGTGGATCACCGGAGCCTCGCTCGCTGTCGACGGCGGCCTGACGGCGGGGATCTGACCACCGTGGATGACATCGAGGCGATCAAGCAGCTGAGCGCTCGGTACAACCGCGCGTTCGACTACCTGGACGAGCAGGGATACCTGGCGGTCTGGACCGAGGACGGCTTCTTCGAGCGATCGAACGCCGGGCGGAGCTACTCGGGGCACGCAGAGCTCGCGGAGCTGCTGCGCACCTTCGGTGTCAACGGCCGGCACGTGGTCACGGACTTCATCATCGAGGTCAATGGCGACACCGCGACCCAATCTGCGTACCTCACCTACCTCGACGCGGACGCCGGCTACTCGATCGCCATCTTCGGCGTGTACGCCGACGAGCTCGTCCGGGTCGACGGCCAGTGGAAGTTCGCCTCGCGCAGGCTGAAGGTGGACGGGTAGGGCGATGGTCAGGCCACGCGCTGGAAGACCGCCGCCAGCCCCTGCCCGCCACCGATGCACATGGTCTCCAGGCCGAACTCGACCTCGCGACGGTCCATCTCGTGCAGCAGCGTGGCCAGGATGCGCGTGCCGGTTGCGCCGACGGGATGGCCGAGGGAGATGCCGGAGCCGTTGACGTTGAGGCGCTCCTGATCCCCCTCCCCGAGCTGCCAGGCGCGTGCGCAGGCCAGCACCTGTGCGGCGAACGCCTCGTTCAGCTCGATGAGGCCGATGTCGGCCATCGTCAGGCCGAGCCTGCCTAGTACCTTCGCCGTGCTCGGCACCGGGCCGATGCCCATGGTGCGCGGCGGTACGCCGGCGACGCTCCACGCGAGCATCCGGCCCAGCGGGCGCAGGCCCAGGTCGTGGGCCACCTCGCGCGTCGTGACCAGGCACGCGGAGGCTGCGTCGTTCTGCCCGCTGGAGTTGCCCGCGGTGACCGTGGACAAGGGGTCCTGCGCTGCCCGCACAGGTCGCAGCTTGGCCAGGCCCGCCAGGGTGGTGTCGGCCCGGGGATGCTCGTCGGTGTCCACGGTGACGGTCCCAGCCCGGCCGGTCACCTCGACCGGCACGATCTCGTCGTTGAAGGCCCCTGCCTGCTGCGCCGCAACGGCGCGCTGGTGCGAGCGCAGGGCGTACTCGTCCTGCTCCTCGCGGGAGATGCCGTACTCGGCCCGTAGGTTCTCCGCGGTTTCCAGCATGCCGCCCGGGACCGGGTAGTGGACGCCGCCGGCGGTCGACCGTGCCCGCGACAGCCGGTCGTGCAGCATGAGGCCGTCCCCGCGTGCGCCCCAGCGAGCCTGGGTGGAGTACAGCTCCACTTGGCTCATGCTCTCTGCACCTCCGGCGATGACGACGTCGCTCGCGCCCGTCTGCACGGCCATGGTCGCCAGCGCTACGGCCTGAAGACTGGACCCGCAACGACGGTCCAGCTGGTAGCCGCCCACCTCTACGCCGAGCCCGGCGTCCAGTGCGGCGACCCGACCGAGGGCCGGAGCCTCCCCGTTCGGGTAGCACTGGCCGAAGATGACGTCGTCGACCTGTTGGGGATCGAGACCGGTCCTGTTCATGAGGCCGCGGAGGACGGTCGCCGCGAGGAACTGGGCGGGCAGGTCTTTGAACACCCCTCCGTAGCGCCCGACCGGCGTGCGCAGGGGTGTGCAGATCACGGCGTCGCGAAGCTCGGTCACGGTGCTGCTCCTTCGGAGGCGGGGGTACCCAGGTCCTCGGCTGCCCAGGCGCGCAGCTCGGCCGTGCGGATCTTCTCGCCGTTGGTTCCTGTCGTGGTCGGGAACTCGGCCACGACCCGCAGCCGACTCGGCACTTTGAACGGAGCGAGGTGGGCCCGGCAGTAGTCGAGCAGCGTCACGCTCTCGGCGGGTGGCGTGTCCCTGGACGTCACATAGGCGACCGCGTGGTCGCGACCGGAAGCGTCGGTGACGCCGACGACCTTGGCCTGGCTGACGGACGGGTGGCCGGCGAGAAAGCGCTCGATCTCGGCTGGCTCGACGAGAAAACCCCGCAGCCTCAGTGCATCACCGGCACGGCAGGTGAACACGAACTCGCCGGGTGTGTCCGTCAGGTGGCCGAGGTCCCCGGACCGAAACCAGCCGTCGGGCGTCAGGATCGAGCGATCGCCTAGGTCCCCGAGGTACCGCGCCAGCACGTTGTAGCCGCGGAACTGGAGCTCGCCGGTCTGGCCCGAGGGGAGCTCGCCGCCGTCAGGCGCGACCACTCGCACGGAGATATCCGGGGAGACGAGCCGACCGCCACCCCGGGAGCGCTCGGACAGCGTCCGCCCTGGCTGCCACACCGCGGTCAGCGCGAACAGCTCGGAGGAGCCGTAGAGGCCGCTGATCTCGGCGTCGGCAGTCTCCTGGGCCCACTCGATCACGTCTGGCATGCGACCGCCGAAGTCAGCGATGCCCCCCCTGCGCAGCGCGGACAGATCGCCCGGCTGCTCCTTGGCGGCATCCATCAGCCGGCCGAGCAGGTCGTCGCCGCCCACGACGTGGGTGACCCCGAAGGCGCTGAGGTCGGCAGCTACCTGGTCGGCGGCGAAGACGGGCACCAGCAGGCAGCACCCCCCGGCCGACAGCATCCCCATGGTCGGGTTGAAGCCGAACACGCCGGACAGCGGGAGAGCCGAGAGGAAGACGTCGCCGGGACGCATGTCCAACGCGGCGGCGACGTTGAGGGAGTGGGTCACCACGGAGGCCTGGTCGTGGCCGGCGAGCTTGGGCTGGCCGGTTGAGCCCGAGGTCGTGAAGTAGCTGACGAGGTCGGACGGCCGTGCGTGCCCCGGTCTGACCGCCGGGGTCCGCGTGGACGCATCCGACCGCAGCAGCCAACTGCCCCCGCCGATGTCGAGCAGCTCCGACGGCTCGCTGTCGCGGCGCAGCGTCGCAACCCAGGGCAGGGCGAGCCCCGCGTTCGCGGACAGCGCTTGCGCGCTCGCCTCCCGCAGTCGGCCGGCGAAGTCGAGGCCGTGGAAGCCCGCTGGGACGACGATCCCGACCGGTTGTGCTGCGAGCAGCAGGTGCGCGAGCTCGTGCACCCCGTAGCGAGTGTTGATGCCGACCACAGCGGCGCCGAGTTCAGCGGCTGCGAACTGGAGGACGACGGACTCGATCCAGTTCGGCAGCCACACGCCGACCATGTCGCCCTGACGGACGCCGCGGGCGGCCAGCAACTCAGCGGTGGCCAGACTGTCTGCGAGCAGCTCGGCGTAGGTGCAGGTCCGCGTTCCAGGACCCGATCGCTCGATGAGCGCCGGAGCTGAGCCGTGACGCTGGGCGAGGTCGTCGAGCAGAGCCGGGAGGGTGTCGGGGGCGGTCATCAGTCGAAGGTCACGGTCCTGGACGTGAAGCGCCACGACCCGGCGGCGAGCTCGACGGCGTCCTCGTACTCGCCGGTGTCGAGCACGCGCTGACCCTCGGGGTGCGAGACGAAGACGACGTAGCAGCGGTGTCGGGCGCGACCACCGGCCTGCAGCTCGACCAAGTGGCTGCTGGTGATGTGCCGCATCTTCCCGAAGGCCGCCGGGGAGGCCGACACGAAGGCTCGGATGGCGCTATGCCCTCGGTGCTGGCCCCCCGCGGCGTCGATGAACACCCCGTCCGCAGAGAAGCAGGACAGGACGCCGTCGACGTCGTCGCTGTCCCACGACATGTTGTAGCGGGCGACCAACTCGTGGATGGCCAGCCGCGCGGCGGTGTCACCTGCAGTGTCGTCGGTCATCACGCCGTCCTCTCCTTGGCCAGCAGCTTGCCGAACCACCTGTGGAGCTGTTGGGGGAACTCCGGAATCTCTTCCATGGGGTAGTGCCCGACGCCGTCCATCAGCTCGAACTCGGCACCGCGGATCTGGCTCGCGGCCCAAGCCACAGCGGTCGGGTCGAGCCAGAAGTCGTCCCCCCCGGCGACGAGCCGGACCGGGCAGTTGATGTCGGCGAGCTGCTCCCGGAGGTCGTGTGTGCGCCATCCGATGAGGTCGGAAGTAGAGATGACAGGGTCCTCCCGACGATGCATCGCGGCGACGACGGCGGCCTGCTCCTGGGGGAGGTGCCTGCCCACGGAGGACAGGGTTCCGAAGAACGTCCGATCCGCGCGGCTCGGCGCCGCCGCGTCCTCCAGCGAGCGCTGGAGGCCGGTGACGGAGAGCTGCGGGTTGTAGGCGTCCGCTGCCATCGCCACCACCGCACGCGGGCGGATCGGCCCGCGCGCGGCGATGTCCAGGGCGATCTTGCCGCCGATGGAGCAGCCGACCACCAGGGGACGATCGAGGCCGAGCTCCGCGGTCAGCTGGGCCAGCCAGTCGGCGTATTCGGAGAGGTCGACGACAGGGCCGGCGGCGGCGTTGTCGGAGCGACCGTGCCCTGGCAGGTCGGGGACCACCACGTGATACCCCAAGTCGGGCAGCTCGCGAAGGACCTGTCGCCACTGGACGCCGCTCTGACCGGCGGTGTGGATGCACAGCAGCGGGATCCCGCTGCCGCAGGTCTCCACGAAGCCGATCGCCCCGTCGACCTCGAGGTAGTGGCTCTGGATCATATGACCGGCTCCTGCGCGGCGAGGGCGCGGACAGCGTCCCAGAGGACGACGAGCGCCTTGTTCATGCGCAGGTACTCGTAGGCACTGCCGCTCATGCTGAAGGCCCCCTTTGACGTCCTGGCGATGAAGTCGTTGCGGTCAGCCCTGGCCAGCTCGGTCCAGGCGAGCTCGCTGCCGTGCAGCGTGAACGACGGGCCCGAGGGCGTTGACCGGCCGACCTCGAGGATGCGCCCGCGGTAGATGCGCAGCTGAACGGTCTCGCGTCCGCAGCTCAGCCCGATGGTGCCGTCGTACGACGAGGTGGCGGCGGTGAAGCGCGCGTCGGCCAGCAGCAGCGGCTCGAGGGCTCTGGCCCATGGGACGGTGCAGAAGTCCGTGCAGATCGCCGTGTCGACCGAGGGAGCGGCGTCGCGCGCCTGCACGAGCAGGGCGCTCGACCCCTCTTGCACCACGGTTCCGTCCTCCTTGGCAAGGATGAAGTGCCGCCCGAGCACGCCGGCCTGCCGGCTGGTGCTCCGCCGGCGCCGCGTGATCGTCATGGTCGACCGGAGTCGGTCGCCGACGACGACCGCGCCGACGAAGCGCCACTGCAGATCCAGCATCGCGATGGCGGTCGGCTCCACGAGCCGCTGCTCGAACAGCAGCCCGAAGACGATGGCGACGCCGAACGGCCCGTGCACGACGGGCCCTTCGAAGCCCATGGAACGCGCGTAGTCGGCGTCCTGATGAATGGCTCCGCCGTCACCGCTCAGTCTGATGAAGTCGTCGAGGTCCTCCTGCGTGACGGACCGAAGCCCGCTGATGAAGGTCTGCCCCACGCGGAAGTCCTCGAAGAACAGGCCGGCCGTGCTCGAAGGTGCGCTCACGTCCTCAGCCGCCCGCAGTCTGCTGGTGCGCAGGCAGCGGGCTCCGCAGCACCGAGCGGTACCCGCCGTCGACCTGGACGGTCTCGCCGGTGAAGTAGGTGCTCTCGATGGCGGCCAGCGACAGGACAATGTCGGCGACCTCGTCGGCGGTAGCGATCCGTCCGGTCGGCTGCTCGGCCTCCATAGCGGCCCGGATGTCGGGGTCGTTGAAGCGTGATGCCGCGGTCAGCACGGGCCCCAGCGCCACTCCGTTGACGCGTATTCCGTAGGGTGCCCACTCGACGCCGAGCGTCTGCGTGAGGCTGTTCACGGCGGCCTTCGCGGCGGCGTAGTGGACAGCCCCGGGGTGCGGGCGGTAGGCCGCGATGGAGCTGATGTTGACGATGCAGCCAGAGGACTGACGCTGCATGACCGGGAAGACAGCCCGGCAGCACAGGAAGACGGCGTTGAGGTTCACGTCCACGATCGCACGCCAGCCGTTCGGCGTGATGTCCTGTGCGGGAGCGAAGAAGAGCCCCGCCGCGTTGTTGACCCACAGGTCGATCCGACCGAAACGCTGGACCACCTGCTCGACGAGGCTCTCCACCTCCTCCTCGCGCCGCAGGTCTGCACCGAGGCCCAGCACCGAGCCGGTGTCGGCACCGAGCGAGGCGACTGCGGCTGCTGCCTTGTCCGTGCTGCGGCTGGTGACGACCACCCGCATCCCGCGGTGGCAGGCCAGCCGGGCGAGCTCTAGACCGATACCCGAGGCACTGCCGGTGATCACCGCGACTGGAGTTGGATCGCCCACGCCCGCCCCTTGTCCTCGACCTGCTCTGGCTCTTGTGGACCAAACTTAGTACCATACCTAGCGTGACCGTCGATGGGAATGCTGCAGCCCCGGGCAGCGGCAGCTTGCGTCGGGTGTCCGTGCCGAAGGCGTCGGACGTGCTCGCCGATCACCTCCGGCAGGAGATACTGGCGGGCCGCCTGGCCGAAGGAAGCGCCCTGCCCGTCGAGCGGACGCTCGCCGCCTCGGTGGGTCTGGGCCGCCAGACGGTTCGAGACGCCCTCCGCGTGCTGGAGATCGAAGGGCTCATCGTCACGAAGCCGGGGCGGGCAGGCGGCTCGTTCGTCCGCCGACCGGACGCCGCAACGTTTGAGCGGAGCCTGCAGAGCCTGGTCAGCGGGCGGGCGCTGCGGTTCCACGCCGTGCTTGAGGCCAGGGAGGGCCTGGAGCCGGTCGCCGCTCGGCTCGCGGCGCTACACCGGACCGACGCGGATCTGGAGGCCCTCGAGGAGCACGCGCGAGCACTTGCCGCGTCTGTCGGTGACGTAGCCACTTTCCTGCAGCGCAACGTCGACTGGCACGTCGCCATCGGCGCAGCCACCCACAACGATATCGTGGAGGCTGTTGTCAATTCGCTGTCCCGGGTCATCCTGCGCAGCACCGAGATCGACGACTTCACGTCCGAGACCACCATGGCGGACACCCTCAAGGCGCACGACCGCATCTTGTCCGCGATCAGATCCCGCAACCCGGACCGGGCCGCCTCGGCCATGTCCAAGCACGTGCACGTCTACCGCGAGATGGTCGAGGTGCTCGACGTGCCCGACGAGATCTCGCTCTGAGGAGAACTGTTGTCCGCGTCACAGACCCCTTACGCGGGGGCTGGTCCGGCTACCTCCGCCCGTGCGGCCCAGCTGTACGACACGATGGTGCAGTTCATGCAAGAGCGCGTCCTCCCTAGCGAAGCCGCATATGCCGCCTACCGCGCGCAGCAGGGGCCCGCTGACCACACCGTGCCTCCCGTGGTCGAGGAGCTCAAGCGAGAGGCCCGCGCCCTGGGTCTGTGGAACCTGTTCCTCCCGTCGGAGTCCGGGCTCACCCAGCGCGAGTACGCGCCGCTTGCCGAGCTGTCCGGGTGGAGCAACGACATCGCCCCGGAGGCGATGAACTGCCAGGCGCCTGACACCGGCAACATGGAGCTGCTGCACCTGCTCGGCACGCCGGAGCAGAAGCGCGACTGGCTGCAGCCCCTGCTCGACGGCACGATCCGGTCGGCGTTCGCGATGACCGAGCCCGACGTGGCCAGCAGCGACGCGACCAACATCATGACTCAGATCGTCTCGGACGGAGACGACTACGTGATCAGTGGCCGAAAGTGGTGGACGAGCGGCGCCGCCGACCCTCGCTGCCGGCTGCTCATCGTGATGGGCAAGACCGACCCCACCGCGGAGACCCACCGTCAGCAGTCCATGGTCCTGGTCCCGATGGACGCGCCAGGTGTCCACAACCTCCGCTCCCTGCCCGTCTTCGGGCGCCAGGACCAGCACGGGCACAACGAGATCGTCTTCAAGGACGTGCGCGTGCCCAAGACGAACATCGTCGGCGAGCAGGGTGGTGGCTTCGCGGCGGCCCAGGCCAGGCTCGGCCCTGGGCGCATCCACCACTGCATGCGGGCGCTGGGCGCCGCCGAACGGGGGCTCGCGCTCGCCGTCGAGCGGGTACGTAGTCGCACGGCCTTCGGCAGCCTGCTGGCCGATCAGGGGGTGGTGCAGCAGCAGCTGGCTGAGTCACGCGTCGAGATCGAGCAGGCGCGCCTGATCTGCCACGAGGCCTGTCGGGTCATTGACGTGGAGGGCAACAAGGCCGCCCGGAACCTCGTCGCTATGGCCAAGATCGCGGTGCCGCGGGCGGTCACGAGTGTGCTGGACCGAGCGATCCAGATGCACGGAGGCGCGGGAGTCAGCGACGACACCCCATTGGCCGCGATGTGGGGGTGGCATCGTGCCATGAGGCTGTTCGACGGTCCGGACGAGGTACACCTGCGGTCCCTCGGCCGCGCGGAGCTCCGGCGACCGCCGCGTCTGAACTTGGTCACATGATCGTGCCTCCGGCATGTCCGCACGGGAAGCCAGTTACACGCCCGGCCATCTGGGCGACGATCCGCGACGCACGCGAGAGCTGGTTCGGCTCGGCGTTCGCCGTTATGGAGGTTGCAGGCAGTTGTCCGGACTGCCTGGAAGTGGCACTTGCTTGGGGCCGGGAAGAACGTCGTCTAGGGCGTCTAGCCCGGTACCGGGTCAGCGGCCTTTCCCTTATGAGCAGAGTTCAGCTGGCGGCCGCCAACGGAGGCTTCTGGGGAAACCAACTGCGCGGCGAGGATGCAGCGTCGCGCGCACTCCTGCTCGCGGACGACCAGCAGGTTGAAATCTCGAAGCGGCGACTGCGGGCGGAGACCTCGCAGGCACGCCGATCTCGCACCGAGTAGACGGCGGCTTCTTGCGGCACGTGCCGTGCCCGCTGCGTGGCCGATCCACAGCGAATTTTGGCGTCAGCTGGCTCCATGCAGCCGCGCCAGCCGCTTGCCCGTCCTCCGGGACCACACCAGGTAAGTGGCGGTCAGGGGACTCACAACGGCCGCTGTTGCCGGTCGACCACAGCACGGCCTGGCCGCGTCACGGCCGTCGAGCGGTCGTAGCGGGCACGCGGCGGAGTGGGTCGCGCTGAGCAGCGGTGGCTGCAAGCGCGGTGACTTCCGCACTATCAAGAAGGAGCCAGCGCCGCCCGGGCCTCAAACCCCGATGGCGCTGAAGCCTCCGTCGACGTAGACGATCTGTCCCGTGGTCATGGGGAACCAGTCCGACAGCAGTGCGACGCAGGCTTGTGCGACGGGTTGGGCGTTCTTGACGTCCCAGCCCAGCGGTGCGCGTTGGGACCAGGCGTCCTCGAACCGCTCGAAGCCGGGGATGCTCTTCGCGGCCATGGTCTTGAGCGGACCGGCGGCGACGAGGTTGCTGCGCACGCCGAGCGGACCGAGGTCGCGGGCGAGGTAGCGGTTGGCGGACTCGAGCCCTGCCTTGGCGACGCCCATCCAGTCGTAGGAGGGCCAGGCGACGCGGGCGTCGAAGTCGAGTCCGACGTAGGACGCGCCGGGTGTGAGCAGCTTGCTGCAGGCTCGGGCGAGGGCGACGTAGGACCAGGTCGAGACTTGCAGTGCGGTGCCGACGTCCGCCCACGAGGTGTCGAGGACGCCGGATCCGAGGGCGGTGGCGGGTGCGAACCCGATCGCGTGCAGCACGCCATCGAGGGCGTCGACGTGCGTCGCCAGGCGGCCGTGCAGCGCGCTCAGGTGCTCCTCGGACGACACGTCCAGCTCGACGACGGGTGCGGGCTCCGGCAGCCGCCGGGCGATGCGCTCGGTGATGGACAGGCCGCGGCCGAAACCGGAAAGCACGACGGTCCCGCCCTGCTCCTGGGCGAGCCGCGCCACCGAGTACGCGATGGACGCCTCGGTGAGGACCCCAGTGACGAGCAGGCGCTTGCCGTCGAGCAGGCCGGTCATCGGGCGCTCCTGGTGACCCGCTCGTCGAGCGCCGCGCAGTTCGCGCTGATCCGTTGCAACGCCTGCTCGGCTTGGGGATCGAGGTCGAGGAGTGCGTCAACTTCCCAGTAACGCAGCAGCGGCTCGATGACGTCCTCGCGGTGCACGCGGATGTCGTAGATGCCGGCGCGCGCGATCGCGGCGGCGCGGCGGCGGAACTGCGGCCCGTTCGCCCCGGGCATCGCGAACGACTCCATCTCGGCCGCGATCGCCGTGAGCATCGCCGCCGGGTCGGCCTCGAGGGCCGCGGCGACGAGGTCCCGGTAGAAGACCATGTGCAGGTTCTCGTCGGTGGCGATCCGACTGAGCAGCGACTCCAGCCCCGGATCGCCGGACAGCCGACCCGTGTTGCGGTGCGAGATCCGCGTGGCGAGCTCCTGGAGCGACACATACGCCAGCGTGCGGAGCAGGTCCTTCTCCGGCGCGCGGAACCCGGTCTGCATCGTCTGCATCCGTTCGCGCTCGAGGACGACGGGGTCGGCGCAGCGGGTGACCACGAGGTAGTCGCGCAGGGCGATCGCGTGCCGCCCCTCCTCGGCGGTCCAACGGTCCACCCATACCCGCCACGGCTCGTCGTCCCCGAAGGCCCGAGTCAGTTCGCGGTGGTACGAGGGCAGGTTGTCCTCGGTGAGCAGGTTCAGCTGCACCGCGGCGCGCACCGCCGGGGCTAGCCGGTTGCGTGCTTCGTCGTACGGGACGTCCCCGAAGTCGCGGCCTTCGGACCAGGGCACGTACTCGTGTGGGAACCACTCCCGTGCCACGGCCAGGTGCCGGTCGGTGGCCGTCGCCAAGCGTGCAGTCAGGTGCTCGGTCAGGTGGGCTGTGCGGACGTCGAGGACGGTCATGGGATCTCCAGTGCGAGGTGAGCGGCGAGGACGTCCTGGACCTGCCTGGTGGCTGTCCAGAAGACCCCGCCCGGCGGGAGCTGCAGCAGCTCGGCGTCGGGGAGGGACGCGGCGAGACGGGCACCCACGTCGGCGGGGTGCAGCGCGTCCGCGTCCTGCGTGATGACGACGGCTGGGGCGTGCACGTGGGTGAGCTGCTCCAGCGCGGCCAGCGGGGCGTCGGTGCCGCGCGGGTACGGCGGCGCGCCAGCCATGAGCGCTCGGGCCCGTCGGCCGAGGAGCAGCCGGGTACCTACACGTGCGCGCACCGAGGGCGGTACGTCTGCGAGGAGCAGGTGGACGACGGCTGCTTCGTCCCCGGCGATGACGGCGTCCGCGAGGCGCAGCAGCTGGTCGGTCGCAGGATCCGCACGCGTCTCGTCCAGGGCGGCGGGCAGCAGGAACGCCAGCCGGTCGAAGCGATCAGGGTCTCGGCTGAGCAAGCGCAGGAGCGCGCCGGCCCCGACCGACAGACCGACTGCGCGGGTGGCCGCGAAGGCGTCGGCGACGCCGGCGAGGTCGTCGGCGAGGTCGTCGTAGGTCCAGCCGGCGGTCAGCGGCTCGCTGACGCCGTGTCCGCGGAAGGTGAGCAGCAGGCGGGTTCCGGGAGTGCGGGCGGCGAGCGGCCGGCTTTCCGCGGACGATCCGGCGAGCCCGTGGGCGAAGACCGTCACGGGCAGGCCGTCGCCGACAACCGCGACGTGGACGCCGCCGATCCGGCACACCCTCGGCCCCGCACCGGCGAGGGCTGCGCCGGTCAATGCCCCATCCCCAGCCCGCCGTCGACGGGGACGACCGCGCCGGTGACGTACGACGCGTCATCGCCAGCGAGGAATGTGACAACGGCTGCCACCTCTACCGGACACGCCGTACGCCCCAGAGGGATCGACGCCCGTACCTGCTCGATGCGCTCACAGCTCAGGCCCGCGGTCATGTCGGTGTCGACGAAGCCGGGTGCGATCACGTTGCTGGTGATGCCGCGGCTACCGAGCTCCCGCGCGAGCGAGCGGGAGAAGCCGACCAGGCCGGCCTTGCTGGCCGCGTAGTTCGCCTGCCCCGCGCCGCCGGACAGGCCGACAACGGAGGACACGAACAGCAGCCGGCCCCAACGCGCGCGCAGCATCGAACGTGAAGCGCGCCTGGCGACGCGGTAGGCCCCGGTGAGGTTGGTGTCGAGGACGCGCGTGAATGCGTCCTCGTCCATCCTCAGCAGCAGCTGGTCATCGGTGATGCCGGCGTTGCTCACCAGCACCTCGACCGGGCCTTGCGCGAGCTCCACCTCGGCGAACGCCCGCTCGACCGCCTCGCCGTCGGTGACGTCGCACTTCACCGACAGCAGCCCTTCGGGTGCGCCCGAGCCGCGGTGCGTGACGGCGACGCGGTGCCCAGCGGCAGCGAGGTGCTGCGCCGTCGCAAGGCCGATGCCGCGGTTGCCTCCGGTCACCAGGACCGATCGGGAGGTCACTGCGGTCCGTTGCGGTGCTGGCCGCGGCCGGGCGGCAGCGCGGCGAAGGCCGACAGGACGAGGGCTCGTGTGTCTGCCGGCGCGATGACGGCATCCACGGCGCCGCAGGCGACGGCTCTGCCCAGGCCCCCGGTCGTCTTCTCGTGGTTCTCGGCAAGCCACGCAAGCAGCCGGGCGCGCTCAGCGGGCTCGGTCAGCGCCGCGAGGTCGCGCCGGTGCAGCACCTCGACGGCGGCGGCGGCGCCCATGACGTCAACGTGCGCGCCCTCCCAGGCGAGCACGGTGTCGGCGCCGAGCCCCTTGGAGCCCATCGCGATGAAGGCGCCGCCGAAAGACTTGCGGAGCACAACGGTGACGCGCGGAACGCTCGCTGCGGCGTAGGCGTGCAGGAGCTTCGCGCCGCGTCGCACGACACCGCCGTCCTCCTGGCTGACGCCCGGCAGGTAGCCCGGCACGTCCACCAGGAACAGCAGCGGGATGCCGAGCGCGTCGCACCACTGCACGAAGCGGCCCGTCTTGTCGCCCGAGGCCGCGTCGAGGCAGCCGGCCAGGCGGATGGGGTTGTTGGCGACGACGCCGACGGTGCGTCCGCCGAGCCGGCCGAGGGCGGTGACGGCGTTCGGCGCCCAGTCCGGGTGCAGCTCCAGGCGCGTCTCTGAGTCGAGCACCGCGTCGATGACCGGGCGGACGTCGTACGCCTTGCGGTGCTCGACCGGCACCCGGTCGCGCGGGTCGGGGCCGGATCCGGCCCCGGTGTCGAGGAGGCCCGGCCGGCCGACGAGCCCGACCAGCTGGCGGGCGCGATCGAGCGCGCCTTGGTCTGTGGGGGTGGACAGGTGCACGACGCCGCTGCGCCTGGTGTGCGTCTCGGCGCCGCCGAGGCGCTCCATGTCGACGTCCTCACCGGTGACCGCCCGGACGATGTCGGGGCCGGTGACGAACAGGCGCCCCTCGGGACCGAGGATCACCACGTCGGTGAGAGCCGGGCCGTACGCTGCGCCGCCGGCGGCCGGGCCGAGCACGACCGACACCTGCAGCACCCGCCCGCTGGCAGCGGTCTGGGCGCGGAAGACCCGCGCGACGGCGTCGAGGGAGCTGACGCCTTCGCGCAGGCGCGCTCCGCCGGAGTGCCAGATGCCGACGACCGCCACTCCGCGCGAGACCGCGAGGTCGGTCGCTCGGACGATGGCAGCGCAGCTGTCGACACCGAGCGCACCGCCCTGCACGCGCGGGTCTGTAGCGAACGCCACGGCGGGTGCGCCGCCGATCAGTCCGGTGCCGACGACGGCCCCGTCGACCTCCTCGAACTGCTCCCAGGTATCGAACAGGAGCGTCAGTCGTGCGGCGCCCGGTGACGCGACGGGGGTGATGAGGGCGGCGGTCATGCCGTCACCACGAGTGAGACGTCATGCCCGCCGAAGCCGAAAGAGGTGGACAGCGCCACCTGGTGCGGGTGCTGCCGGGCTGCGACGCGGACGAGGTCGAGGTCGACCGCGTCGTCGGGGTCGTCGAGGTTGCGGATGGCGGGTACGAGCCCTTCCCGAACCTGCAGCACCGACACCACGGCCTCCACGGCGCCGGCCGCCCCGAGCAGGTGGCCGGTGCACGACTTCGTCGCGGTCACGGGGGGACGGTGCCCGCCCAGCGCGATGCCGAGGGCGACACCTTCGGCGATGTCGCCAAGCGGAGTGGAGGTCGCGTGTGCGTTGACGGAGCCCACGTCGATGGCGTCGACGCCTGCGTCCCGCAGAGCGAGGGTGATGCTGCGCGCGGCGCCGCGACCGGACGGGTCCGGCGCAGTGATGTGATGGGCGTCCGAGGTGATGCCGGCGCCCGCCAGCCTCGCGTGGATCGGAGCGCCTCGGGCCAGGGCGTCGGCCTCCCGCTCGAGGACCATGAGCGCGGCTCCCTCGCCGAGGACGAAGCCGTCGCGACCCTTGTCGTACGGGCGACTGGCCGCGTCGGGTTCGTCGTGCCGCGTCGACAGAGCGCGCATCTGCGCGAAGCCGGCGATGGGCAGGGGGTGGACGCACGATTCCGCGCCGCCCGCGATGACGACGTCGGCACGCCCTGCCCGCAGCAGGTCCAGTGCGAGGGCCAGGGCCTCCGCCCCGGACGCGCACGCGCTCACGGTGGCGTGCACGCCGGCGCGAGCCCGCAGCTCGAGCCCGACCGTCGCGGCTGGACCGTTGGGCATGAGCATCGGCACGAGGTACGGCGAGATTCGCCGGGCGCCGGAGCGCTGCAGGACCTCGTGCTGTCCGAGAATGGTCATGGCGCCGCCGATCCCGGAGCCGATGACCACGGCGATGCGCTCGGGGTCGACATCCGGCGTTCCGGCGTGGGCCCAGGCCTCGCGGGAGGCCAGCAGCGCGAGCTGCTGGACACGGTCGAGAGTGCGCGCCTCCACCCGGTCCAGCCGGCCCTCGATGTCACAGGTCGCGGCGAGTCTGACCGGCGACTCCGCGAATGCGTCGTCGTCGAGGAGGCGCGTCCCTGAGCGGCCGGTCAGCAGCCCGTCCCATAGCGCGGACACATCCGCGCCGAGCGGTGTGACGGCGCCCAGGCCGGTGACGGCAGCAGCAGCGGCCGCCGTCACGCGGCGACGCCGGCAGCGGCGATGTACTGGACGGCGTCGTCGATCGTCTTGAGCTGCTCGAGCGCCTCGTCCGGGATGTGGACGCCGAAGCGCTCCTCGCAGGCGACGACGATCTCGACCATCGTGAGCGAGTCGATCTGCAGCGCCCCTTCGAACGTCGCCTCGGACGTGACGAGCGAAGCCGTGTGGCTCCCGCAGATCTCGCGGACGATCTCGGTGATGCCGGTGACGAGGTCGGGATAGCTGGCGGACACGAGGTTCTCCTTGTAGGTCAGGGGCACCGGACGACTTGTCCGGCGGCGGTGAGCCCGGCACCGAAACCGAGGAGCAGCACCCGGTCTCCCGAGCGCACCTCCCCGCGCTCCAGCAGCCGGGCGAGGGCGAGCGGGATGGAGGCAGCGCTGGTGTTGCCGCTGTCGACGACGTCGCGTGCGACCACCACGTGCGGGGGCAGCCGGAGAACCCGTACGAGGGCTTCGGTGATCCGGAGGTTGGCTTGGTGCGGCACGACAGCCGCGAGGTCGGCGAGATCCACTCCGGCCCGCGCGCAGGTACGTCGGGCTAGGTGGGGGAGCAGCGTTGTCGCCCAGCGGTAGACCGCCTGGCCCTCCATGTGCAGGACGGGCGGGCTGCCGAGCGTCCGCAGCACCTGAGCCTGGGCGCCGTCGCTGCACCAGACGGCCGGGGAGATCCCGTCCGTGTCGCTGAGGCTGACGACCGCGGCCCCGGCGCCGTCACCGAACAAGAACGCGGTCGAGCGGTCGTACGGGTCGACGATGTCGGAGAACTTTTCCGAGCCGATGACGAGCACGTGGTCGGCGGTGCCGCAGCGAACCGTGTCCGCAGCCAGCGAGAGCCCGTAGGTGAAGCCGGCGCACGCCGCGCCCAGGTCCAGGGCGCCCGGCGCGCTGAGCCCCAGCGCAGAGGCGACCCGGGCCGCCGCGCCGGGAACCGCCTGCGTGAGGGTGCAGCTGGCCACCAGCACCAAGCCGACATCGGCCAGGCCGACGCCCGCGGCGGCCATCGCCTTGCCCGCGGCCGAGGCGGCCATCACCACGACGGTCTCCTCCGTGCCCGCGATGCCACGGGTCACGATGCCGCTGCGCTCCCGGATCCAGCCGTCCGTTGAGTCGAGTCGCTGCGCGATGTCGCAGTTGTCGACCGTTGTGGCAGGGCGGTGCGCGCCGATGCCGGACAGTGCGGCGGCTCTCACGCGGGCACCGCCAGCTCGGCGATGAGCGCGCGCGCTGCGGGCAGGTCGTCGGGCGTCTTCAGCGCCACGACCGGGGTGCCCGCAAGTGCGCGCTTGGCCAACGCAGCGAGGGTCCCGCCCGGCGCCAGCTCCACCACACGGGTCGTGCCGAGGCGCGTGAGCGCGGCCAGGCACAGGTCGAACCGCACAGGTGAGGTCAGCTGCACCAGCAGGCGGTGCAACGCCTGCCGCCCGCTGCCGACGACAACCCCGTCCGCGTTGGCGACGATGCGCACCCGAGGGTCCGTTGGTGTCAGCGCGCCCAGGCCTTCGGCGAAGGCCGGGATCGCGGGCGTCATTGCCTGCGTGTGGAAGGCGCCGGCGACGTCGAGCAGGCGGATGCGCGCGCCGACCGGCGGCGAAGCGGCCAGTGCCCTGAGTGCCACCACCGGACCGCCCAGCACCACCTGGCCGGCGACGTTGACGGTGGCGAGCTCCAGCCCGAGGGTCGCGGTTGCCGCGGTCACCGCCTCGGGGTCTCCACCGAGCACGGCAGCCATTCCCGTGGCGGCGCGCCCGGCGGCGGCAGCCATAGTCCGGCCGCGCAGCGCGGCCAGCGCCACCGCCTCGTCGTCAGTGATGACACCCGCCAGGGCGAGGGCCGGCAGCTCACCGACGCTGTGGCCGCACACGACATCGGGAGTGCTGCCCTTGAGCAGCGCTCGGCCCGACAGGAGGGCCGCGACCGTCAGAAGTGGTTGCGCGACCGCCGTGTCACGGATCTGTGCCGACGACCACGACGTGCCGGCCGCGACCAGGTCGAGACGGGCCGTCTCTGACCAACCCGGCATACGCGCCTTCGCGTGCGAGCTGTCGAGCCAGGGCGCGAGGAAGCCGGGCGACTGGGACCCCTGACCGGGCGAGAGAACGGCGAGCATGCGGGAACTGTGCCCGCGGCCTGGGCCGTGCCGGGGGGTGGAACCGCACGAAGATCATCGCTGATCTTTGTCGGTAACCTCCAAAGCACGCCCGACGGCAACGCATCGAAGATGCGTGCTGTGCGCCACAACCTCAAGCCTGACAGGCATGCAGTCGCCGGAGCAACGGCGCGCGCCGCTCCCTCTGTTGTAGGGCATGCTGCATCCGTGGCGGCTCCGAGCGCATCGCAGCGGCTACGGCGTGCGTCGTCGCGGCTGACGACCGAGGCCGTGACGTCGATGGCGTCACTCCCGTGGTTCAACGCGATGCCTCCGGAGGAGCGGTCCTACGTGGGGCTCGTCGTGCAGGCGGCTCTGGAGGAGTTCGCGTCCTGGCTGCGCGACCCGAGCAGGCCACCGAAGGCGGATCCCGCCATCTTCGCGGCGGCCCCGCGGGCGCTGGCGCGCGCGGTCACGCTGCAGCAGACGGTCCAGCTCATCCGGGTGACGGTCGAGGTGCTGGAAGCGGCGATCCCGACCATCACCGCCACCGACGCCGATGCCGACGCGCTGGAGCACGCTGTGCTGCGCTACTCGCGCGAAGTCGCCTTCGCCGCCGCTGAGGTCTACGCGGCAGCGGCTGAGGAACGCGGTGCATGGGATGCACGCACCGAGGCCGCTGTGGTGGACGCCCTCGCCCGCGGAGACGCCGGTGCTGCCGTGCTGACCCGCGCCAGTGCTCTCGGCTGGGGTGCCCCCACCTGGGTCGCGGCGCTGGCCGGCAGCCCGCCGACGCAGGACGGGGCCTGGCTGGGCGAACTACGCTCAGCCGCTCGTCGAACAGGGCTGTGCATCTTGGTCGGAGAGTACGGCGATCACTTGCTCGCCGTCATCGGCGGCGACGGGCCGAGCGAATCCAGCATCAGGCAGGTCGTGGACGGCATACCGGGCGGCCCTGTCGTGATCGGTCCTCTCGTGCCTGATTTAACTGGTGCCCCCGGCGCGGTCGCGGAGGCGAGAGCAGCCTTGCCAGCCGCGGCGGCGTGGCCGGACGCCCCGCGTCCGGTGTCCTCGTCCGCGCTGCTCGCCGAGCGCGTCGTGCTGGGGGAGGAATTCGCACGTCACCAGCTCGTCCAGGAGGTGTTCGAGCCCCTGGCGGCGCGCCCAGACCTGCTCGTCACAGCGGCGGCTTACCTGGAGGTGGGCAGCGCGGTTGAAGCAGCTGCACGGCGCTTGTTCCTGCACCCCAACACGGTGCGATATCGCCTCGGGCGCATCGCAGACGTCACGGGCCGCAACATGTCTTCAGCGCGCGGGGCCACGGACGTGCAGGTCGCTCTGGTTCTCGGTCGGGGGCAGCAGCGCTAGCCCATCCACCGGCGGGCAGGCATTGAGGAGCTACGTCTCGCACCAGACTGGCGGCTCTGCGCCGGTTCGCCGAGGTGCGGTTCGTCGGACCGCCGCGCGCTTCGCCGATCTTCTCCAGTAGCCCCCGTCCGCGCATCTCGGCCAGCATGTTGCGCGCGGCATACACGCTGATATCGAACAGGCGCTGGATGGTGCGGTTGGTGACGAAGTCGTACTCCTGTACGTGTTCGATCACCTTCTGGTCGATGTCGTCAACGCCGCGAGGCCGTAAGCGACGGCACGCGACCTCGCCGGATCGTCTCCGAGCGCAGGCGATACCTCGGGGGTGCTGTCGGTAACGTCCTATCGGTTGTAGCAGTTCGTCGCAGCCACTTATAGTCGCGGCCGCGTGACGCCAAGCCGGGCCGGGCCGGGCGGGGGCTCGGCGTCGTCCTGCGCCACACCGTGAGCCGCGGACGCACCGTTACGCACGCTCATGCCGCTGGTTCGGCCGCCCAACCCCTGTTGCGGATCGCGTGCTCACGATGGCTGCTGCAACGGGGCCTTGACCACCCTTATGGCGCCTTTGGAGGGCGGGCGTTCAGCCCCGTGCGTATGCCGGCAGCGGGGGCTCTGCGGTCACTCGCGGCGCTGTGAGTAGCGTCGTTCCGACCTGCTGGCCGTAGCCGGCGTAGTCCAGCGGGAACGTTACGGGGTTGACGCCGGGCTGCAGGGGGCTTGTGCAGACCGACCCGCTGATCCGGGCTGCCCGGGCCGGGTCGGCGTGCTTGAAGGCGTCCATCGCGAGGGCGTAGCCGACGTTGTCGTAGCTGCCCATCGCGAGGGTGGTCGGAGGTGTCGGCGGGGCAGATGTCCTGCACGGCGATGTTGTTGATCTGGCCGGCGCCGGCGCCGGCGTGCAGAGCACGGGCCGCTCGACGTCGCCGAGGCCAGGTGGTGGGACGCGGGGCAGGAGGAGGGTGTTCTCGACGGTGACGGCAGGCATGGCGCGCGGCTCTCAGGTGGTGGCGGTTAGGTGTCGGGGAGCGGCGGACTCCACCAGGTGCTCGCCGAGCGCTGGGCGGCGACGAGCAAGGCGAGGGCTCACGCTGGCGGCGCCGTGGGAGCTTGTGCATCGACTGCGTGGCGGCTCCTCGCGTGTCGACGACGGTCGAGGGGCTGCGGTGTCGACCAGCGAGTCGAGCGGGGCCGGCTAGCTGTACTGCCCCGAACCGGCTCGCCACCCTCGTCGAGGCGGCAGGTCCGGTCAGCGCGCGCTGAGGGCCGCACGAGCGCGCGGAGCGGCTTCGTTGCCGAGCAGCTCGATGCTGCGCAGCAGGTCGACGTGGGCGAGGCGCACGTTGGTCATCTGCAGGGACAGGCGGGCCAAGCCGCCGAGGTCGTCGTGCATGCGGACAGCCTTGGCAGCGACCGTCTCGGGGCTGCCGATGAGGAAGGCACCGTCGGGTCCGCACATCCCGTCGAACTGCGAGCGGACGGGTGGCCCGAAGCCGCGCTCGCGCCCGATCTTGGTCATCATCTGCGCCCAGCCCGGGTAGCAGTCGTCCCGGGCCTTCGCGTCGGTCTCGGCGACGTAGCCGAACGCGTGCACGCCAACCTGCAGCTGCTCCGGCGGGTGGCCGGCCTCGGCCCCGGCCTGGCGGTAGAGGTCGACCAGCTGGCGGAACCGTGCCGGCTGTCCGCCGATGATGGCAACCATGAGCGGCAGCCCGAGAAGGCCGGCTCTGACGAACGACTGCGGCGTCCCCCCGACCCCGACCCATACGGGCAGCGGGTTCTGCAGCGGCCGCGGGTAGACCCCCTGGCCCGTCAGCGGCGCGCGGAAGCGGCCCGACCAGGTCACTTCGGGAGCCTCGCGCAGGGCCAGCAGCAGCTCGAGCTTCTCGGCGAACAGGGCGTCGTACTCCTCCAGCGGCAACCCGAACAGCGGGAACGACTCTGTGAACGAGCCGCGTCCGACGACGAGGTCGATGCGCCCCTGCGACACCAGGTCGAGCGTCGCGAACTCCTGGAAGACCCGCACAGGGTCGGCGGCCGACAAAACGGTGACGGCGCTGTTGAGTCGGATCTGCGTGGTGCGGGCGGCGGCGGCGGCTAGCAGCACGGCGGAAGCGGAGTCCATGTACTCCGCGCGGTGCTGCTCGCCGATGCCGTAGGTGTCGAGCCCGACCCGGTCAGCGGTCTCGACCTCCTCAAGCAGGTGTCGCACCCGCTCCGCGCCGGTCACGTCCACGCCTGTGGCTGGGTCGGTGACGACGGAGACGAAGCTGTCGATGCCGATCAGCACGGGGGTGTCCTCACTGGTTCTGGATCGCCCCGAAGCAGGGCGCGTTCGTGATCATGGGGAGACGGAGCAGGCAGCACGGCCTCGTCGACGGCGTCGCACCCGTCGAGCCGAGACCCGTGGACCAATGTTCCCGCAGCAGCCTGCCGGTGACGAAGACCGCTACTGGTCATCGGCGATGAGAACGGGACTTGCCCGCCTCGTGCCGGTCGTTCAGGCAGCCGCGGTGGCGGCGCTGGCAGCGCGCAGGGGCGCGAGGGCGTTGCTCCAGGCGACAACCTGGTCGAGCAGGGTCGTGAGGGCCGGGATGTTGTAGTCGCCGGGCTTGAACATTGAGTAGTTCTCGAACTCGGTGACGAGCGAGAGGGTGACCTGCTGGCGGACGTCGGCCATCTGCAGCTCTCCGGCGACCAGGCGCAAGTGCTCGACGGCACGGGCCCCGCCGACACTGCCGTAGGAGACGAAACCCACCGCCTTGTTGTTCCACTCGGCGTACAGGTAGTCGATGGCGTTCTTGAGCACCCCTGAGGTGCCGTGGTTGTACTCGGGGGTCACGATGACGAAGCCGTCGTAGGAGCTGATCTTGGCGGCCCACCTCTGGGTGTGCTCGTTCTGGTACTGCCCCATCGACGGCGGGATTGCCTCGTCCAGGTGCGGCAGGGGGAAGTCAGCCAGGTCGACAAGCTCGAACTGTGCGTCGTGGCGGGCCGTGGCGTGGTCGAGGACCCAGCGCGCGACCTGCTCGCCGTTGCGGCCGGGGCGGGTGCTGCCGAGGATGATCGCGATCTTGGGCATGGTCGTCGCTCGCTCCAGTCAGGTGACAGGTACTTCCCGCGTGAAGTAACTCTGCATCACAAGTAGTTCACGCGTCAAGTACACAAGCGACTTCAAAACTGGTTCCAGTTCTTCACCTGTGAAGTAAAATGACTCATGGCGACAAGGCGGACCGCGACGACGCGCCGCCCGTTGAGCCGCACGGAGGAGGCGTTCATTCGCGCTTTCGCGCGAGCTCTCATCGCCGTCCCGCGTGCTCTTGATGCCGACCTCCTTCGAGAGAAGCAGCTGGCCCAGAGCGAGTACTTCGTGCTCATGCACCTGTCCGAAGCCCCAGGCTGTCGGCTGCGGATGAGCGAACTCGCCGGTGCGGCGGCCATATCGCTGTCTGGCATGACACGCATCGTCAGCAACCTCGACCGCGACGGTCTGGTCACACGCGAGCGGTCAGCCGATGACGGCCGCGGCTGGTACGCAGTCCTGACCGAACGGGGGCACCGCCGCCTTCAAGATGCCTGGCCAGCACACCTGGCCAGCGTGCGGCGGCGCATATTCGACCACCTCGACGGCGTGGACCTCCGCGCCATCACTCTTGCGCTGCAGCAGATGGCTGGTCACAGCGAGACCGCTGGCGCCGCGCCGTGCGACGAGGCCAGCTAGCTGGACTCCTACCCTTGGCGGGGCCGACGCGCTGTCTCCGCAAGCCCTCTCGCCCGCAGCGCCGTTTCGCCGCGGGTCCGGACTGCCCCCGTTCGGGCGGGCGTGCTTTCGTACGTCGAGAGCTAGCGCGCGCCGCCACGGTGCCGGTTCGGGCTTACGCCGTCGCTCGCTCCTGCGAACGGCCCTTCGCAGGAGGTCGAGCCGGCGGCAGGGTGGTGGTCGCAGGGAGATCCACCTGGGTCGTGAGGGCCAACGTGCCCTGCCCGCTGCGTGCCCGATCCACGGTCAATTGGGCCTCGATAGACCCCACCCGCCCGAACCAAACCGCCTGGGAACTAACGAAAACTACTGTTGGTGCGCCTGTACAGGCCTGTCTGGCAGAGTGTGGGGGCCAGGGGTTCGAGTCCCCTCAGCTCCACCCGGAGCCCGCAGGACAGAACTCTTCCCGCTCCGGCGGGAGGGGCCTCGTCTGCTGCCGGAGCATCGGCCAGACTCGAGCCGTACCCGTACTCCCGACTTGGAGCATCCCGTGCCGCAGGGAACCGTCCGCTGGTTCGACCCAGAGCGGGGCTTCGGCTTCCTCGCGCCGGAGGACGGCAGCGCCGACCTGTTCGTGCACGCGTCGGAGATCACCGGCGACGGCCGCGCGCGGCTGCTGCGCGAGGGCCAGGTCGTGGAGTACGAGCTCGGCGAGGGCGACCGCGGCCCCCAGGCGCGTCGCGTCCGCACAACCGGCGAGGTCGCGGCGGACACGCCGGTCGGCGTTCTCGGCAGCATCTCCTGGTACGAGCCGGCCAAGGGGTACGGCTTCGCGCTGCCCGACGGCGGCGGCTCGGAGGTTTTCGTGCACAGCTCGGCCATCGTCACCGGTGGCGTCGTGACGGCCGGACAGCGGGTGGCCTTCCTCATCGGCGAGGGCGAGCGCGGTCCGCAGGCGGAGCACCTCGTCCCGCTCGGTCCCGGTGCTGCCGCCGAGGCCACCGCGTCCACGGACGACGGCGCCGACGGCACGGTCTCGTGGTTCGACGAGAGCAAGGGCTTCGGCTTCGTCACCCCCGACGCCGGCGGCGAGGACGTGTTCGTGCACGTGCGCGCTCTCGCGGAAGGCCTCACCTGGCTGACGGAGGGGGACCGCGTGATGTTCGACGTGGTCCAGTCCGACAAGGGCCCGCAGGCGCGCGACCTGCACCTCGTGCACAGCGCGGTGCCCGAGGACACCGGGGCCTCGGCACCGGCGAAGCCGGACGCCCCTGCCCGCGCGGGAGAGGGTGTGGTCGCCCGCTACGACGCGGAGCGCGGCTTCGGCTTCATCACGCCCGACGCCGGCGGCGCCGACCTGTTCGTGCACATCTCCGTGCTCGGCGGCGCCGAGCCGCTGCAGAAGGGCGACCGCGTCCGCTACAAGGTGCGCAGCAGCGACCGCGGCCCGCAGGCCGACCGGGTCGAGCGCATCTGACGGTCGGTACGGGAGGATCGCGCGGTGCTGTCCCGTGCCGGTCTCCTGCTCGTCGCCGTGCTGCTCTCCGGCTGCGGGCTGGGCGAGGACGAGGTCGGCAGCGCCGAGCTGTGCACCGCGCTGAAGGCGGACCTGGTGGGCACGGGCCTGAGCGGCGTCCCGACCCGCGAGCAGGCGCAGCAGGTCGGGACCAGGCTCGACCCGCGGGTGACGCAGCGCGCCTCACCCGCGCTGCACGAGTCCGTCGTTCGGCTGCACCAGCGGCTGCACGCGATCGACCAGGCGCTCGAGCGGGGGACGGACGCGAGAGACCTCGCCGGAAAGGCGCGGACCGACGCCCGCGACGCAGCCCGCGCGTGCGACCTGCCCGACGACGCCTTCCTCCGCTGATGGCCAGCCACGACCACGAGGCCTCCGTCGAGGCGGTGCGCAGCTACTTCGACGCGTTCGGCGAGGGCGAGTGGGAGCGGCTCGCGGAGAGCCCCGCGGGCCGCGTGTCCTTCGAGCTGCACCGGCGGCTGCTCGCACGCTTCGTCCGGCCGGGCATGCGCGTGCTGGAGGTGGGCGCCGGCCCCGGTCGGTTCACCGTCGAGCTGGCCGCATTGGGAGCCCGGGTGGTCGTCACCGACCTGAGCCCCGTGCAGCTCGAGCTCAACGCCGCGCACGTCGCGGAGGCCGGCGCCGAGCAGGCGGTGGAGGCGCGGGCGCTGGCCGACGTGTGCGACCTGAACGCCTACGGCACAGCGGAGTTCGACGCCGCGGTGGCGTACGGAGGACCGATCTCGTACGCGTTCGACCGCGCCGGCGACGCCGTCGGCGAGCTGCTGCGGGTGGTCGCGCCGGGCGGCCCGGTGCTCGCGTCCGTCATGTCGACGCTGGGTGCGTACCGGCAGTTCCTGCCCGGCGTGGTCGGGCTGATGAGGAGCTACGGACCCGACGCCACAGACCGGATCCTGCACACGGGCGACCTGCGGGAGACGCAGCCGCCGGGGAGCGGGCAGCACCTGTGCAGGATGTTCCGGCACGCCGAGCTGGTCGCGCTCGTGCACGCGCAGGGCGGCCGGGTGCTGGACGCGCTGGCCAGCAACTGGGGCTCGCTCGCGGATCCCGAGGCGCTGGCGGAGCTGGAGGCGGACCCGGCGCTGTGGGCCAGGTTCCTCGACAACGAGGAGGAGTGCTGCCGCGAGCCGGGCGCCCTCGACGGCGGCACGCACCTGCTCGTGGCGCTGGCCCGCTACGCGGTCCGGTAGCCCGACGGCGCCGCGTCGCCGGGCGCCGCCGGCGCCTCCTGGTCGTCGTGATGCCCGCGCCGCGGCGGAGCGACCCGGTCGACCTTCTCGCCGATCCTCGTCGCGAGGTCCTCCGTCACGGCATCGGCCTGCACCTGGGTCATCCGGCCCGCCTTGACGTCCTCCGCGATGTCGGCCTTCGCGGCGGTCACGAGCCGGTCGACGAGCGTCGCCTTGCTGATGCCCTTCGCCGTGGCGATCTGCGCGAGCGTCTTGCCCGCGCGGGTCTGGGTGCGCAGCTCCTCCACCGAGACGCCCAGCGCCTTGGCCACGTCCTCGGGGTGCAGGTGCGCACCGCCAGCGCGCGGCCCGCCGAAGTGCCCCGGCCGACCGGGACCGCGCTGCGGGAGCCGCTGGTCGAGCGTCTTCGCGACAGCGTCCGCCTGTGACTGGGTGATGGTCTTGTCGTCGACGAGGCCCTTGAGCGCGTCCTTGATCGCAGCGAGCCGGCCGCCCACGCCCGTGGCCGTACCCGTCTCCGCGGTCGCGACCGCAGGCCCGATGATCATCCCGCCGGTCAGGCCGAGGCCTCCGGCGAGAGCAGCGACGGCGAGCTTCTTGCGCATGGGTTCCTCCAGGGCGACAGGTGGGACCTGCTCAGAGTGCAACGCGTACCTGTGAACGAAGCCTGCCGAACCTGTCAGTTGGCTGGGAGTTCAGAACCGCGTGACCACGGCGATGCCCGGCGACCGACCCACGTCGCGCAGCGCGTCCGCCGCCTCGTCCAGCGACAGCTCCCGGGTGAGCAGCAGGTCCGGGCGGAGCCGGCCCTGCGCGACGAGCGCGAGCAGCTCCGGGTACGCGTGCGCGGCCATCCCGTGGCTGCCGTACAGCTCCAGCTCGAGCGCCACCACCCGATCCATCGGCACCAGCGGCCGGCCCTGCTCCGGCGGCAGCAGCCCGACCTGGACGTGCCGCCCGCGCGGGCGCAGCGACAGCACGGATCCGACGCACGTGCCCGGGCTGCCGAGGGCGTCCAGCGACAGGTGCGCCCCGCCGCCGGTGAGCTCCCGCACCGCTCGCGGCACGTCGGCGGGAGACGCGTCCACCGCCTGCTCCGCCCCCAGCTCCTGCGCGAGGCTCAGCGCGCCTGCGTTGATGTCCACGGCGACCACCCGCGCGCCCCCGGCGACGGCGACCTGCACCGCGGACAGCCCCACGCCGCCGCAGCCGTGGACGGCCACCCACTCGCCCGGCCGTACCCGCCCCTGCTGCACGACAGCGCGGAACGCGGTGGCGTAGCGGCAGCCGAGCGAGGCCGCGGTCGCGAAGGTCAGCTCGTCCGGCAGCGCGACGAGGTTGACGTCGGCCGCGTCCAGCGCGACGAGCTCCGCGAAGGAGCCCCAGTGCGTGAAGCCGGGCTGCGACTGCGCCGCGCAGACCTGGTGCTCGCCTGCCGCGCACTGCGCGCACCGGCCGCACGCGCACACGAACGGGACGGTCACCCGGTCGCCGACCCGCCACCGGCGGACGTCGGCTCCGACGGCGGCGACGGTGCCGGCGAGCTCGTGCCCGGGCACGTGCGGCAGTGCGATGTCCGGGTCGTGCCCCTGCCAGCCGTGCCAGTCGCTGCGGCACACGCCGGTCGCGCCGACGCGCACGACCACGCCCGCCGGTGCCGGCGTCGGGTCCGGCACCTCGCGCACCTCGAGCGGGCCGGAGAACTGCTCGTACAGGAGCGCCCTCATGCTGCACCGTAACCGGGCAGGATGCGCGGCATGGACGAGCTCGTACGGGTGCGGCGCACCTGCCTCGCGCTGCCCGAGGTGACGGAGCGGCTCAGCCACGGGGCGCCGTCGTTCTTCGTCAAGAAGTGCTTCGTCATGGTGATGGACGACCACCACGGTGACAGCCGGCTGGCGCTGTGGGCAGCAGCCCCGCCGGGCGCACAGGAGGAGCTCGTCGCGGCGGACCCGGTGCGCTTCTTCGTCCCGCCGTACGTCGGCTCCCGCGGCTGGGTCGGCGTGCGCATCGACCTCGACCCGGACTGGTCGGAGGTGGACGAGGTGGTGCGCGAGGCGTACCTGGCCGTGGCGCCGGCGAGACTCAGGTCACAGGTGGTCGGCGCCTGAAGGTGCTTGCTGCAGCAAGCACGGGGCAGAACAGAGGGGACACACCAACCGACATCGGGAGTGAAGCCACATGGTCGACGTCAGCCCCGCCGACGAGGCACGCAAGGGACTGCTCGGATCGCTGAGCGGCAAGGCCAAGGAAGTCGCCGGCGCCGTCCTGGGCAACGACTCGCTGGCCGCCGAAGGCCAGCTGCAGCAGGCCGAGGCGCAGGCCCGCAAGGACGCCAGCGCACGCGAGGCCGTCGCCGAGGTCGAGGCGAAGGAGGCAGCGGCGACGCTCGCCGCCGAGCAGGCCGCGGCCGACCGGCAGCGCGATGCCGTCGAGGCGTCCGCCGCCGCGCAGCTGGACGCCACCGTGCGCTCGGCCGAGCTGCAGGAGCAGGCCGCCGAGGCGCAGGCCGCCCGCGAGGAGGCTGTCGCCAAGCGGCAGGCCGAGCTCGAGGCCGAGGAGGAGCTGCGCCGCACGCAGGCCCGCACGCAGGCCCAGCTGAGCCAGGCAGAGCAGCAGGAGGCCGCGGCCCGCCGCGACCGCGAGCAGGAGGCCGCGCGCGCCGAGGTGGCCGAGCAGGCCGCTGCCCGCGCCCGCGCCGAGGCGGACCGCCTCACCGCCAGCCTCGACTGAGCCAGCCTCCCACCAACCACCTGTCGAACAAGGAGATCCCCATGAACGTCCTCACCCTGCCGCGCACCGTCGCGGCGCTCGAGTACAAGGCGCTGCGCCTCCCGGCGACGCTGCTGCAGTCCCAGGTGGTCGTGCGCTTCCTCGACGACGACTCGAAGCTCCGCCTCGGCTTCGAGAAGGCGCTCGGCACCCTCGACGAGAAGGCCGGCTCGCTGCTGGCCAACGACGCGCTGACCGACCGCGGCCGCGTGCTGCGCCGCCGCTCCGAGGTGCTTGCCAAGGCCGTGGAGCTCGAGGAGGTCGCGGACCAGCGCAAGCAGGCCGCTGAGGCGACGCTGCGCGAGGGCACCAAGAAGGCGCAGAAGACCCGCGAGCGGGCCAAGGCGCAGCAGGGCCAGGGCGTGCAGCAGGCGCTCCAGGAGGAGCAGGCCGACAAGGCGCGCGCCGAGCGTGCGGCCAACGCGCGCGCGCAGGCCGAGAAGAAGCGCGTTGAGGACCGGACCCGCGCCAAGGTGCAGTCCGTGACGTCGCAGCTGGACGCGCAGGAGGCGCGCATCGACGCGACCGAGCGGGCCCGCACCGCCGCTCCCGTGGCGCAGCTGACGGAGGCCGTGTCCGGGAAGAAGACGGCCGACGCCGAGCGGCGCAAGGCCGAGCGGCTCGCCGCTCTCGCCGACGCCGAGAAGCAGAACCGGCAGGCTGCCCGCTCCTAGCCCGTCCTGACCGGAAGCCCCTCGCCCTCGGGTGGGGGGCTTCCGCCGTTCCTGCGGGAGAACCACCAGCGCACTGCCACCACCGCGAGGACGGCGTACAGCCAGCCGGCCAGCACGTCGGCGACGTAGTGCTCACCGCCGTAGACGAGCGAGCCCGCCATGAGCAGCACGTACGCGGCAAGGCCGAGCCGCGCGAGCGGGCGTACGTGCGGCCAGGCGAAGGCGAGCAGCATCGCGGGAACGCCGGCGTGCAGCGACGGCATCGCGGCGACGCGGTTCGAGTACGCCGCGCCCCGCTCCACCGCGGAGTTGACGGTGTGCCCGCCCATCGCCTTGAGGGTGTCCGACGCGGTCCGCGCCACCTCCGGAAGGTAGTCGTTCAGCCCGGCCATCCAGGGCGGCGCGGCGGGGAACAGCGCGTAGGTCGCGAGGGTGATGACGGTCAGCGCGACGAACGTCCAGACGTACCGCCGGAACAGCTGGTAGCGCACCGCCCACAGCGCGATGGCCACGCCGAGCGAGACGACGAAGTGCGAGAAGTAGACGGGTACGACGACCGCGTCCCACCAGTGCACGACGCCCGGGTCGTAGAAGTGCTGCTGCAGCCAGACAGTCGGGACGTGGCCGCCGAAGAGCCAGTCGTCGAAGCGGATCATCTCCGTGACGTGCGCCTTGGCGGTGAAGGCGGTGTTGAGCCGATCTGCTTGCAGCGTCGGCAGGTCGGCGAGCCGGGCACCGACGTGCTCTGCCGAGCCGCGCAGGAAGTCGTACAGGAACAGCACGGCGATCAGCGGCACCCAGTCGCGGACGACGACGCGCCACCAGACGCCGAACCGCCCGGCGCAGGCGGCGTACAGGAACAGCAGCACCCAGCCGGTGATGACCTCGCGTCCGGTGGGGAACCCGAAGACGGCCGTCACGCCGACGAACAGCACCGTGACGAGCAGCAGCAGACGTCGGCGGCGGCTGCGCTCGGCGGCCGACGCGCTGCGCCAGGGGGAGTCCCGCACGGGCGCGGCGTCGATCACGGTTGCGAGACTAGGCGGGCTGCGGCGTACGATGCCGGCATGGCCTTCCTGCTCCTTCCCGAGCCGCGCTGACGACGATCCATGTCAGTGCGGCGCCCTCGTGAACACGGGGGCTTCTTCTCTGTCGGGACCAGTTGAGCCACAGGAGAGCGAGCGATGACCGAGCCAGACACCCGTGAGGTGTACGACCCGCACGCAGTGCAGGACCGCTGGCTGCCGGTGTGGGACCGGCTCGACCTGAACCGGGCCGGCGTCCGCGCCGGCGCCGAGAAGAAGTACGTCGTCGACATGTTCAGCTACCCGAGCGGCGACCTGCACATGGGTCACGCGGAGGCGTTCGGCATCGGCGACGTGATCGCCCGGTACTGGATGCGGCGCGGCTACGACGTGCTGCACCCGGTCGGCTGGGACTCGTTCGGCCTGCCGGCCGAGAACGCGGCCATCAAGCGCGGCGAGAACCCGGCCGCCTGGACCTACGCGAACATCGACATCCAGGCCGAGGCGTTCAAGCGGTACGGCGTCAGCTTCGACTGGTCGTCGCGGCTGCACACGTCCGACCCGGAGTACTACCGCTGGACCCAGTGGCTGTTCCTGCGCTTCCGCGAGCGAGGCCTGGCCTACCGCAAGAAGTCGGCGGTCAACTGGTGCCCCCAGGACCAGACGGTGCTGGCCAACGAGCAGGTCGTCGGCGGCCGGTGCGAGCGGTGCGGTGCGGAGGTCACCAGGCGCGAGCTGACCCAGTGGTACTTCAAGATCACCGACTACGCGGACCGCCTGCTGGACGACATGCAGCAGCTGGAGGGCAGCTGGCCGTCGAAGGTCCTGCTGATGCAGAAGAACTGGATCGGCCGGTCCAAGGGCGCGCACGTCGACTTCGACGTGAGCGGCCGGACGGTCACCGTCTTCACGACCCGGCCGGACACGCTGTACGGCGCGACCTTCTTCGTCGTCGCCGCCGACGCGGCGCTGGCGGACGAGCTGTGCGCACCGGAGCAGCGTGCGGCCTTCGACACGTACCGCGAGCAGGTCCGCAAGCTGTCCGACATCGACCGGCAGTCGACGGATCGGGAGAAGACCGGTGTCGACCTGGGCGTGACGGCGACCAACCCGCTGACCGGTGAGCAGATGCCGGTGTACGCCGCCGACTACGTGCTGGCCGACTACGGCACGGGCGCCATCATGGCTGTGCCCGCGCACGACCAGCGCGACCTGGACTTCGCGCTGCGGTTCGGCCTGCCGGTCCGCGTCGTCGTCGAGACGGGGGAGCCCGATCCGGCCGTCAGTGGCGTCGCGACCACCGGCGACGGCGTGCTGGTCAACAGCGGGCCGTACGACGGGTTGCGCAAGACCGCAGCGATCGAGCGCGTCGTGGCGGACCTGGAGCAGCGCGGGGGCGGCAAGGGCGCCATCAACTACCGGCTGCGCGACTGGCTGCTGTCCCGCCAGCGGTTCTGGGGCGCGCCGATCCCGGTCGTCCACTGCCCGGCGTGCGGCGAGGTGGCTGTCCCGGACGACCAGCTGCCGGTGCGGCTGCCGTCCGACATGAAAGGCGAGGAGCTGCAGCCGAAGGGCCAGTCGCCGCTGGCCTCGAATCGCACCTGGGTCGAGGTCCCCTGTCCCTCCTGCGGCGGACCCGCGGAGCGCGACACCGACACCATGGACACGTTCGTCGACTCCTCCTGGTACTTCCTGCGCTACTGCTCGCCGCACTACGAGGACGGGCCGTTCGATCCCGAGGCGGTCCGGCAGTGGATGCCCGCGGCGCAGTACGTCGGCGGCGTCGAGCACGCGATCCTGCACCTGCTGTACAGCCGCTTCTTCACCAAGGTGCTGAAGGACATGGGGCTGGTCGACTTCGACGAGCCGTTCACCGCGCTGCTGAACCAGGGCCAGGTGATCCTCGACGGCTCGGCCATGAGCAAGTCGAAGGGCAACATGGTCCAGCTGGGCGACGAGCTGGCGTCGTACGGCGTCGACGCGGTCCGCCTGACCATGCTGTTCGCCGGGCCGCCGGAGGACGACGTCGACTGGGCCGACGTGTCGCCCACGGGCTCGGTGAAGTACCTGGCCCGCGTGCTGCGGCTGGCGACGGACGTGGCTGAGCTGTCCGGACCTGCTCGGGACGCCGCCGTGGACAAGGTGGTTGCGAAGACGGTCGACGAGTGCACCCGGCTGGTCGAGGGGCACCGGCTGAACGTCGCCATCGCCCGCTTCATGGAGCTGACGTCGGCCCTGCGCAAGGCGGTCGACGCCGGAGCTGCGGGACCGGCGTCTCTGCGCGACGGCGTCGAGGCGCTGGCCACGATGCTGTCCTGCTACGCCCCGTACGCAGCCGAGGAGGTCTGGTCGCGGCTGGGCCACGACGTCGACAGCGGCGATTCGGTGCACGCGTCGCTGTGGCCGAGTGCCGCTCCGGCGCTGCTGGTGGACGAGACGGTGACCTGCGTCGTGCAGGTGGCCGGCAAGGTCCGCGAGCGGCTGGAGGTGTCGCCGGACATCGCCGAGGACGAGCTGCGCGCGCTGGCGCTGGCGTCCGAGGGCGTCGTCCGCGCACTGGCCGGCGCCGGCATACGAACGGTCGTCGTGCGCGCGCCGAAACTGGTCAACGTCGTCCCTGCGTAAGGTCCCCCGCATGGACGTCGCGGTCGTCACCGACAGCACGGCGTACCTGCCGCCCGGCGTGGCGGACGAGCACGGCATCAGCGTGGTGCCGCTGCACGTCGTGCTCGGCCTGCGCACCGGCGTCGAGGGCATCGAGGTGTCGCCGGCGGATGTGGCGGCCGCCCTCGCGGAGCGGCGGATGCAGGTGTCCACGTCGCGCCCGACGCCGGCGGAGCTCGCGGCGGCCTACCGCGGCGCGGGCTCGACCTGCGTCGTCTCGGTGCACCTGTCAGCCGGGCTGTCCGGGACCGTCGACGCTGCCCGCGCTGCCGCCGCGGAGGTGGAGAAGGACGGCATCGAGGTACGGGTCGTCGACAGCCGCACCATCGCCATGGGGCTGGGCTTCGCGGTCATCGCCGCGGCATCGGTCGCCTCCGGCGGCGGCTCGGTGGACGACGTGGAGGCGGCCGCGTCGAACGCCGACACGGCGACGCTGTTCTACGTCGACACCCTCGAGCACCTGCGGCGCGGCGGGCGCATCGGCGCGGCGGCGGCACTCGTCGGCACGGCGTTGTCGGTGAAGCCGCTGCTGCACGTGCTGGACGGGAAGATCGCGCCGCTGGAGAAGGTGCGCACGGCGTCGAAGGCGCTCGCCCGGCTCGAGCAGCTCGCCGTGGACCGCGCCGGCGACGGACCCGTCGACGTGGCCGTGCACCACCTCGCCGCCGGAGACAAGGCGAACGCGCTGGCGGAGCGGCTGCGCGCCCGGCTGCCGCAGCTCGGCCTGCTGCACGTGTCGGAGGTCGGCGCCGTGGTCGGTGCGCACGTGGGCCCCGGGCTGCTCGGGGTCGTGGTGTCGCGGCGGTGAGCAACCTGCTCGCCCTGGTGGTCGGCTACCTCGTCGGCGCGGTGTCGCCGGCCACGCTGGCCGCGCGCCGCGCCGGCGTCGATCTGCGCGGCGTCGGCTCCGGCAACCCGGGAGCGTCCAACGCGGGACGGGCGCTCGGCCGTCGCGTCGGGGTCGTCGTGGCGCTGCTGGACGTGCTGAAGGGACTGGTGCCGGCAGCCGCATTCGGCGCCGTCGACCATCGTGCCGGGCTGGTCGCGGGCGTCGCGGCCGTGCTCGGGCACGTGACGTCGCCGTTCCTGCGCGGCCGCGGCGGCAAGGGCGTCGCCACCGCGCTCGGCGCCATCCTCGGCGTCCACCCGCTGTGGGCGCTCGTCGTGCTGGGAGTGTGGCTGCTGGTCCTCGCCGGCTCGCGGTGGATCGCGCTCGCCTCGGTGTGCGCGGCGCTGTCGGTGCTCGTCGTCGCCGCCCTGCTGCACGAGGACGTGCTCTGGGCGGCGCTGCTCGCGCTCGTCGTGGTCGCGCGGCACCAGGCGAACTTCGTCCGCCGACTCGCCCGCGGCTGAGTACGGTCGGGCGATGACGCCGGAGGAGCTCGCCGACCTCGCGCACCTGCGCCGGGCGAGGGACCTGATGGACCGGGACTACGCGTCGCCGCTGGACGTGCCGGCGATGGCGCGGGCGGCGCTGATGTCGCCGGCGCACTTCTCCCGCCGGTTCCGCGCTGCCTACGGCGAGACGCCGTACTCGTACCTCATGACCCGTCGCATCGAGCGCGCGAAAGCGCTGCTGCGACAGCGGAAGTCCGTCACCGACACCTGCTTCGCCGTCGGCTGCACCTCCCTCGGCTCGTTCAGCTCGCGGTTCACCGAGATCGTGGGCGAGACGCCGTCGCAGTACGCCGCCCGGGACCACAGCGGGACCGAGCACGTGCCGCCGTGCGTCAGCATGGTCGCGTCGCGCCCGCGGCGGCACAGCATCCCCGCCTGAGATCGAGCAGGATCGGAGAAGCGCGCCGGCGGCCGGCCCTCGTACGGTCGGCTCATGACGGTGACCGTGTCCTCCATGTTCGTCCTCGTCCACGACCCGGACGAGGCGCTCGCCTTCTACCGCGACGGCCTCGGTCTCGAGGTGCGCAACGACGTCTCCGCCGACGGCTTCCGGTGGGTCACCATCGGCGGTCCAGGTCAGGACGTCGACATCGTGCTGTCGCAGCCACACGGCGGCCGCTCGCAGGCAGAGGGCGACGCGCTGCTGACCCTGGTGACGCAGGGGTCGCTGCAAGCGGCCATCTTCCGGACCGACGACCTCGACGCGACCTTCGAGCGGCTGCGCGCCTCGGGCGCCGAGGTGCTGCAGGAGCCGACCGACCAGTTCTGGGGCGTGCGCGACTGCGCCTTCCGCGACCCGTCCGGCAACCTCGTGCGTATCGCGCAGACCTGACCCGTGCCGAAGAGCGCGGCCGACAGCCACGACCTGATCCGCGTGCAGGGCGCGCGGGTCAACAACCTCAAGGACGTCAGTGTCGAGCTGCCCAAGCGCCGCCTGACGGTGTTCACCGGCGTTTCCGGGTCGGGCAAGAGCTCCCTGGTCTTCGAGACCATCGCGGCGGAGTCGCAGCGGCTCATCAACGAGACGTACAGCGCCTTCCTGCAGGGCTTCATGCCGACGCTCGCCCGGCCGGAGGTCGACGTCCTCGACGGGCTGACGACCGCGATCCTCGTCGACCAGCAGCGCCTGGGGGGTGACCCGCGGTCGACGGTGGGCACCGTCACGGACGCGAACGCGATGCTGCGCATCCTGTTCAGCCGGCTCGGCACGCCGCACGTGGCCGGCCCGCAGGCGTTCTCGTTCAACGTCGCGTCCGTCAGCGGCGCCGGCGCCGTGACCACGGAGAAGGGCGGCCGAACGACGAAGGAGCGGCGCAGCTTCAGCATCGTCGGCGGCATGTGCCCGCGCTGCGAGGGACGCGGCTCGGTCAAGGCCATGGACCTGACGCAGCTGTACGACGACAGCAAGTCGCTCAACGAGGGCGCGCTGACGATCCCCGGCTACACGATGGACGGCTGGTTCGGGCGCATCTTCAGCGGCTGCGGCTTCTTCGACCCGGACAAGCCGATCCGGACGTTCACCAAGAAGGAGCTCGACGCGCTCCTGTACAAGGAGCCGACGAAGATCAAGGTGGACGGCATCAACCTCACGTACGAGGGCCTGATCCCAAAGATCACGAAGTCGATGCTGTCCAAGGACGCCGAGTCGATGCAGCCGCACATCCGCGCGTTCGTGGAGCGGGCGGTGACCTTCCAGACCTGCCCGGACTGCGCCGGTACCCGGCTGACGGAGCAGGCGCGGTCGTCGAAGATCCGCGGCAACAGCATCGCGGACGTGTGCGCGCTGCAGATCAGCGACCTGGCCGCGTGGGTGCGCGAGCTCGACGAGCCCTCGGTGACACCGTTGCTGGCGGCGCTCGGCGCGACGCTCGAGTCGTTCGCCGAGATCGGGCTGGGGGTACCTGTCGCTCGACCGGCCGACCGGCACGCTGTCCGGCGGCGAGGCGCAGCGGACGAAGATGGTCCGCCACCTCGGCTCGGCGCTGACCGACGTGACGTACGTCTTCGACGAGCCGACGACGGGCCTGCACCCGCACGACGTCCAGCGAATGAACGACCTGCTGCTGCGGCTGCGCGACAAGGGCAACACGGTGCTCGTGGTCGAGCACGAGCCGGAGGCGATCGCCATCGCCGACCACGTCGTCGACCTCGGACCCGGCGCGGGCGCCGACGGTGGCACCGTCTGCTTCGAGGGAACCGTCGCGGGGCTGCGGCGGAGCGGGACCCTGACGGGCAGGCACCTGGACGACCGGGCCCGGCTGAAGGAGGCGGTGCGCTCTGCAACAGGCGTGCTGGAGGTGCGCGGGGCGCGGACGCGCAACCTTCGCGACGTGACCGTGGACATCCCGCTCGGTGTCCTCGTGGTGCTGACCGGGGTGGCGGGATCCGGCAAGAGCTGACTGGTCCAGGGTTCCGTCGCCGGTCGTGCGGGTGTGGTGTCGGTCGACCAGAGCCCGATCCGCGGCTCGCGGCGGAGCAACCCGGCCACGTACACGGGCCTGCTCGAGCCGATCCGCAAGGCGTTCGCCAAGAAGAACGGGGTGAAGCCGGCGTTGTTCAGCGCGAACTCGGAGGGTGCCTGCCCCAGCTGCAACGGCGCGGGCGTGGTCTACACCGACCTCGGGATGATGGCCGGCGTCGCGACCACCTGCGAGCAGTGCGAGGGGCGGCGGTTCGACGCGTCGGTGCTGGGATACCGGCTGCCGGCAAGGACATCAGCGAGGTGCTGGCCATGTCGGTGAGGGAGGCCCGCGCGTTCTTCACCGGCGCGGGAGTCTCTGCGGCGGTGGTGGTGCTGGACCGGCTGGCGGACGTGGGGCTCGGGTACGCCAGCCTCGGCCAGCCCCTGATGACGCTGTCCGGCGGCGAGCGGCAGCGGCTGAAGCTGGCGACGCAGCTCGGCGACAAGGGCTCGGTCTTCGTGCTGGACGAACCGACGACCGGTCTGCACCTGGCGGACGTCGAGCAGCTGCTGGGGCTGCTCGACCGGCTCGTCGAGGTGGGCCGGTCGGTGGTGGTCATCGAGCACTCCCTGGCCGTCATGGCGCATGCGGACTGGATCATCGACATGGGGACCGGGGGCCGGGCACGACGGCGGCCGGGTCGTGTTCGAGGGGACGCCGGCGGAGCTGGTGGCAGCGCGGTCGACCCTGACGGGGGAGCACCTGGCGGCGTACGTCGCGGGCTGATCCACAGGCTGGGTCGGTGCTCCACAGGGCGCGGTTCTTCTGCGGCTCGGTGTGGCTGGCGTTCCTAGCGTCGCCGTGTGCTCCGCCGCCGCGTCCCGCCCGAGCAGGTCGAGGGCGCGCTCGCGCGGCTGACGGCGGTGGTGCGGGCGGGGTGGGTGCCGCCGGAGGATGCTCCGCCAGAGCCGGCCACGCCGCCTGTCGCCGTGGGTGCTGTCGAGCCGGCAACGCCGCATGTCGCCGTGGGTGCTGCCGCCCCTGGCTCCTGGGCTCGGCTGGATCCCGGTCGCCGGGGGGTGGCCGCACTTGCGGTGCTCGCCGCGCTGGCGGCGGTTGCGGCCGGCGCGGTCGTGCTGCGCTCGCGACCGCAGGAGGTGGCGGCACCCGTCGTCGAGCGCGCCGGCGTCGCGGTCGGAGCCAGCGCGGCGCCGGGAGGCGAGGTGGTGGTGTCGGTCGCGGGGAGAGTGCGACGACCCGGGCTCGTGCGACTGCCGGCCGGCAGCCGCGTCGACGACGCGGTCCGGGCGGCGGGTGGCGCCACCGTCGGCGTCGGCACCCTCAACCTCGCGCGCCGGCTGGTCGACGGCGAGCAGGTCCTGGTCGGCGTCGCGGGGGCTGCGGCCGGTGCGACGGCCGCTGGGCTCCTCGACCTGAACGCCGCGACGGCGGACCAGCTGGACGGGCTGCCCGGCATCGGCCCGGTCCTCGCCGAGCGAATCGTCGACTGGCGGACCGAGCACGGTCGCTTCGCGTCCGTGGACCAGCTGCGGGAGGTGCCGGGGATCGGCGAGAGCAAGTACCTGCAGGTCAAGGCGAAGGTGACGGTGTGACCGGCGACGGCCGGCTCGTCCTTCCTGCCGTCGCCGCGTGGCTGGTGGCGTGGCAGGGTCGGCTGCTGCCTGCGCGGGTCGCCGTCTGGGTCGCGCTGGCCCTGCTCGTTGCTGCCGTCGCTGCGTGCGCCGGACGCCGATGGGTGACTGCCGCCGTCTGCCTGTGCGCCGCGGCTGCACTGGTGTCCGTGGCGGCGCGGACGCACGTGCGGACGGCCGGACCGCTGCCGGCGCTGGCGGCACGCGGCGCCGCTGTTGCGGTGATCGGGGTGCTGCTGGACGACCCGCACCGCGCAGGCACGGCAGGCCGGGACCTGGTCGTGGCACGGGTCCGGGTCGAGCAGGTCGTGGCCGCGGGTCGGGCGCAGCGCGTGCGCGCACCGGTTGTGGTGCTGACCTCCGACGCGACCTGGCTGCGCCTGCTGCCGAGTCAGCACGTGCGGGTGGAGGGGCGGCTCCGGCCGGCCGAGCGCGGCGACGACGTGGCGGCGGTGTTGTCGGCCCGCGGACCACCGGGGGTGCTCTCGCGGCCGTCGCTGCTGCAGCGCGGGGCCGGCTCGCTCCGGGCCGGTCTTCGGGACGCCGTCTCGCCGCTCCCGTCTGCGGAGCGCGGGCTGCTGCCGGGGCTGGTCGTCGGCGACGTGAGCCGGCTGGACCCCGTGCTGCGCGAGGACTTCCGGACGACCGGCCTGACCCACCTCGTCGCCGTCTCGGGTACGAACGTCGCCGTTGTGCTGGGCGCGGCGCTGCTGCTCGCCCGCGGTGTCGGGCTCGGGCTCGTCGGAGGACCTGTCGTGTCCGTGCTCGCGCTGGCGGGGTTCGTGGTGCTCGCGCGCCCGTCGCCGAGCGTGCTGCGGGCGGCCGTCATGGGAGTGATCGGCCTGTTGGCGCTGGTGTCCGGCAGCCGGCGCGCGGCGCTGCCGTCGCTCTGCGCGGCGGTGCTGGTCCTCGTCCTCGTCGCACCCGACCTGGCTGCCGCGCCCGGGTTCGCGCTGTCGGTGCTCGCCACCGGCGGGCTGCTGGTCCTCGCGCCGAGGTGGCGGATCGCACTGGCGCAGCGGCTTCCCGGCTGGCTCGCCGACGCCATCGCCGTGCCCGCCGCCGCCCAGGTCGCCTGCGGACCGGTGGTCGTGGCGATCTCCGGCACCCTTGGGCTGCTGTCGGTCCCCGCCAACCTGCTCGCGGTGCCCGCGGTCGCGCCCGCGACGGTTCTGGGGGTGCTCGCCGCTCTCGTCGCGCCGCTGTGCCTCCCGCTCGCCCAGCTCGTCGCCTGGCTCGCGTACCTGCCGACCGCCTGGCTCGTCCTCGTCGCGCGTACCGGCGCCGGCATCCCGGGTGCCGGCGTGGGCTGGCCGGACGGCACGCGGGGCGCGCTGCTGCTGGTGGCCGCAACAGTCGCGGCCTGGCTGGTCCTCCGCCGGCGGTCGTCCCGCCGCGTGCTGTCCGCCCTCGCCTGCGGCTGCCTGGTGGCGGTCGTCGGCCTCCGCGCCGCCGCGCCGTCCTGGCCGCCCCCGGGCTGGTTCCTGGTCGCCTGCGACGTGGGCCAGGGTGATGCCGTCGTGCTGCGGGCGGGCGAGCACGCCGCCGTCCTCGTGGACGCAGGGCCTGACCCGCGCGCCGTCGACAGGTGCCTGCGGCGGCTGCACGTCGACGCGCTGCCGCTCGTCGTGCTGACGCACCTGCACGCGGACCACGTGGAGGGACTGCCCGGCGCCTTGCGCGGCCGGTCTGTGGGGGCCGTCCAGCTCGGGCCGCTGGACGAGCCGGTGGGGGAGCACGCGCGCGTCGCCCGCTGGCTGCGTGGTGTGCCGACGGTCCGGGCGGGCGTCGCCGAGGTGCGGACGGTGGATGACCTGCGGTGGGAGGTGCTCGCGCCGACCCGCACGTACCGCGGAACGAGCTCTGACCCCAACAACAGTTCGGTCGTGCTGCGGCTGACCGTGCGCGGCGTCGTCGTGCTGCTGACGGGTGACGTCGAACCGGAGGCGCAGCGCGACCTCGTCGCGTCCGGAGCGGCACTCGGTGCGGATGTGCTGAAGGTGCCGCACCACGGCAGTGCGCACCAGGAGCCGGGATTCCTCGATGCGGTCCACCCCCGGATCGCGCTCACCTCCGTCGGCGCCGACAACACCTACGGCCATCCGGCCCGCGCAACCCTCGCCCGGCTGATGAGCGGCGGCGCTCGGTCGTACCGGACCGATCGCGACGGCGACAGCGCGCTGGTGGAGCGGGACGGCCGGCTGCACGCAGTGGGCTCCCGCGGCACGGGGGCGTCCGCAGGGCCGCAGCTGGCAGCCGTCCCTGGGCGGGCGCCGGAACCCGCGGCCCTCCAGCAGCCCATCGCCGACGACCAGATCGCCGGTACACCGTCGACCGCTCCGCCGGCGCCGCGCGCCGGTCGGCGGCGAGCTCATCGGCGCATCGTTCGTCCCCGGGACGCATCGTGTGGCGCTGTTGACGCGCCGCCGGGGTGCCGACGTCCT
>JAODNS010000159.1 GCA_025465145.1 Frankiales bacterium | reverse complement strand
ACCGATCCCCGTGGGGAAGACAGTGCAACGACCCCAGCAGACGCTCGAAGGTGCCGCGAGCCAGTAGCGCAGCGAGGGATGCGGCGTGCCAGTGCGGCTCACCCATCTCCATGCCCGTCATCACCCGGAGTTCGGGGAACCTGTCGCGGCACTTCTGAACAGCTTCCATGTACCCCTCGACGTCAAAGCGAGGCGGGGCGATGGATGCTCCGCTCGACGTCGCGAACTTCTGCAAGTGCGCGCTACCCGCAAGGGCCTCGGCCGGGATCAGCCACTCGGTGTGATCGACATGCTCCGTGAAAGCGACAACGGGAAGCCCCATCTCGATGGCACGAGCGCACGTGCCCTCCATGTCACCCAGTGCGGCATCCCAAGACCATTCGGTGTGAACGTGGCTATCACCCGGAAGCAGCACAGCGGCATGCTGCCACGGCGCGAGCCGCCGCGACCTGGGCCAGTGGGTTGATGACGTCTCGGCACAGCGCACGACGGGAAAAGGACACCTGCAGATGGACGCAGGCGCCGCTCGCGGCGAGAAAACCGATTCACGTGTGCGGTGTGCGAGGGTGTGTTGTGAGTGTGATTGAGGTCGTCGAGCTGCGGCGCAGCTACCGGACGACGACTGGGGTGCTGCGCCGCTCGCACAAGCAGGTCGAGGCGGTGCAGGGCATCAGCTTTGAGGTCGAGAAGGGCGAGCTTTTCGGCCTGCTCGGTCCGAATGGCGCCGGCAAGACGACGACGATCAAGATGCTCATCACGCTGCTGCTGCCCACCGCTGGTAGCGCCCGCATCCTCGGCCGCGACGTTGTCACGGACGCGCGCGAGGTGCGCCGGCGGGTCGGGTACGTCTTCGGTGGTGACCGCGGCCTATATGAGCGGCTGTCCGGGCTGGAGAACCTGAAGTACTTCGCCGAGCTGTACGGAGTCGGGCCGCGGGAGCAGCGGAGCCGGATCCCGGAGCTGCTCGAGCTGGTCGGCCTCACCGGGCGGGAGAAGGAGCGCGTCGAGGGCTACTCCCGCGGGATGCGCCAGCGACTGCACATCGCCCGCGGCCTGCTGCACGAACCGGAGGTGCTGTTCCTCGACGAGCCGTCCATCGGGATCGACCCTGTCGGCGCGCGCGAGCTGCGCACGACCGTGGCGGCGTTGGTGGCACGCGGCACGACCGTCCTGCTGACCACGCACTACATGTTCGAGGCAGACGAGCTGTGCGACCGGATTGCCGTCATCGCCGGCGGTCGGCTGATCGCGAGCGGCACGCCGAACGAGCTCAAGGCCAGGTCGACCGGCGGGTCGGTCGTGGAAGTGGAGGTGTTCGGTGCGGCGGACACCGACCTGCTCCGGACCCTGCCCGGCGTGACGTCCGTGGCGGTCGAGGACCGCGGCCAGGCCCAGGTGCTGGTCGTCCGGGTGGCACCTGGTGCCGACGTCACCGGCGACGTGCTGCACCAGCTGGCCGGCACGCGCGTCGGCCGCGTCTCGCACCGCGAACCGTCGCTCGAGGACGCGTACGTCGAGCTGGTGCAGCAGGCATGACCGTCCTGCGGCTGCTCGGCGTCTCGTGGTGGATGCAGCTCAAGATGCGCAGCCGCTCGGCGTTCGACGGCTTCCTGTCCCTGCTGTGGCCGCTGTTCTTCGCGACGACGATCTTCCTGATGTTCCGCGCCGGCAACAACGCGCCGCGGGCGCTGCTGTCTGCGGCCGTCGGCTCGAGCGTCATGGGCATCTGGTCCGCGACGAGCACGACCGCCAGCTCGGCGCTGCAGCAGGAGCGGCGGCAGGGAACGCTCGAGCTGCTGGTCGCGACACCTGCCCCGTTCGCCCTCGTCATGGCGCCGCTGACCCTGTCGATGGCAACAGTCGGCGCGTACAGCATGGTCACAACGCTCCTGTGGGGACGGTTCGTCTTCGGCATCCCGCTGGACATCGCTTCGCCAGCCGCGTTCGTCCTAGGCGTCCTGGCCACCGTGCTCGCGGTCGGGCTGCTGGGGTTCCTGCTCGCCGTCTGCTCCGTCCGCTACCGGTCCGCCTGGTCGCTCGGCGCGCAGCTGGAGTTGGTCGTCTGGCTCATCGGCGGCTTCATCATCCCCGTCGCCGCCTTCCCGGCTTGGGTGCATCCGCTGTCGTGGGCGCTGGCGCCGACCTGGGGCATGAACGCCATCCGTGCCGCCACGTTCGGCGACGCGTGGGCCCTCGACGCGCTGATGTGCCTGGCCCTCGGCGCGGTCTACGCCGCCGTCGGGACCTACCTCGCCCACCGCCTGCTGCGCAGCGCCCGTCAGCACGCCAGCTTGGCGTTGAGCTGATGTCGTCGCTGCGGCTGTTCTTCGTGGGCGGACTGACGTCCTACAAGGCCCTGTTCGGCTGGCTGAGCCCGTGGATCCTCGTCCCGACGTTCCTCCTGGGCCCGCTGGTCCAGGTGCTGCTGTTCGCGTACATCGGTCGCACGGCCGGGGTCGGTGATGACCGCTTCTTCCTCATCGGGAACGCGGTGCAGTACGCCGCGATCCCGTGCCTGTTCGCGATGAGCAACACGATCGGCGGCGAACGGCAGAGCCAGACACTGGGGCTGCTGCTGGTCACGCCGGCCCGCCGGATCCCGCTGTTCCTCGGGCGGTCGCTGCCGGTGATCGTCAACGGGATAGGCGTCACGCTGGTCGCGCTGCTGTCTGGCTGCCTGGTCCTGGGCGTCCGACTGCCGCGCGCCTCGCTGCTGCCCCTGCTGGTAGTCGTGACGGTGTCGGCGTTCGCCTGCACCGGGCTCGGCCTCGTCGCCGCGGCCGTTGCGCTCCGGGTGCGTGAGACCGCGGTACTGGTCAACGTGATCTTCGGTCTGCTGCTGATCTTCTGCGGCGTCAACGTGCCGCTGTCCGCGCTGCCGCACTGGATGGCTAGCACGGCGGGCTGGCTACCCCTCACGCACGGGATCGCCGCCGCGCGTCGGCTGGCCGTTGGCGCGGCGCTGCCGGACGTGACCGGTCTGCTGCTGCAGGAGGCCGCCCTCGGCGCGGCGTACGTGCTCGCCGGACTGGGACTGCTGCGCTGGTTCGAACGTGAGAGCCGCCGCCGCGCGACCCTCGAACTGATGTGACCGGCGGCGCCCAGCCCGCAGCAAGATTAGCCTGTCCGACAATGCACGTCCAGCCCTAGGGCGCAGAGGCGCCGTTCCGGCGGAGTTGCCCGCGCGGGATGAGAGCGTTCGTGCGCGGTCACGACTTGGTCGCCGCGCCAGCGGATGTTCTACGAGTCGGACTCGCCGTGTCCGACCCGGTCGGGCGTGCCATCCGGCGGTAGGTTGCATCATGGGCCGGCTGGACCAGGGCGCGCAGCCGCCGAGGTACGACGCGCATGCGGACTGGTACGAGCGGTACCAGCAGGGTGCCGCTTCCGGCCACACAAAGCGAACGGCTGAAGCGCTCTCGGCTGCCCTGGGTCCGGGTGCAGGCATCTGTCTTGACGTCGGTTGCGGAACCGGCGTTCACGCGCCGCGGCTGCGCTCGCTCGGCTGGCAAGTCGTCGGTGTCGACCTGTCACACGCCCAGCTGCGGCATGCGGTGGGGCGGCTCCCCGTGGCAGTCGCCGATGCGGCGGCCCTGCCGGTACGGACCGCGTCGGTCGATGCCATCTCGGCGTCGCTGATCCACACCGACGTCGATGACTGGGCAGCCGTCGTTCAAGAGGCAGCCCGTGTCCTTCATCCCGGCGGCAGCTTCGCGTACGTGGTAGTCCACCCGTGCTTCGTCAGCCCCTTCGCCGAGCGGATGGACGAGAAGCTCCTGCTCCACCCGGGCTACGCCGAGTCCGGGCTGCGCTTCGCTGGGCCCGGCATCGGGTCGGGCATTCGACCAAAGGTCGGTGTCTGGCACCGGCCACTCGCCTCCGTGCTCAATGGCGTCACCGCCACCGGCCTCCGCATCGTCTCCGTCCAGGAGCTGGGCGCCAGTGCCCATCCAGACTTGCTGGTCATCCACGCCCGGCGGTGAAGACCGGATCAACGGCGCTGCATGGCTCCCCTTCGAGGCCGTCCAGAAGCGCCGCTATGGCGTCGGGCGCGAGAGAGCCGCCGCTACTGTCCCGCCAATGCGGATCAACGACCTTGCTTCGGATCGCGCCGATGACGCTGTCGCGCTGTGGCACGCAACCGGCCTGACTCGTCCTTGGAACGACCCGTATGCCGACCTGATGCGAGCGCTGACCGGCCCGACCTCAACGGTGCTGGGAGCGCAGGATAAAGAAGATCGTCTGCTCGGCACGGCCATGGTCGGACACGATGGCCATCGCGGGTGGGTCTACTACCTCGCGGTGCAGCCCGACCTGCGGCGGACCGGCATCGGACGCGAGCTGATGCTCGTGAGCGAGGGATGGCTGCGGCAACGCCAGGTGCCCAAGATCAACCTGATGGTGCGCGCGACCAACACTGGCGTACTGGCCTTCTACGAGCGTCTCGGCTACGAGGACGGGGACGTGGCCGTCCTCGGCAAGTTCCTCAACGCGTGACTGCTCTTCGTACGAGTCCGGAGGCGCCGCCGTGGCGCGCACTTCAAGTCGGTACCCCGCGACGCCGTAGAGGGCGACTTGCCGGTACTCCTGCCCCGGGCAGACAAAGGGCACGGCCGCCTCATCGATCCACAACTTATGCATCTGGACGATCAACGAGCACGACGCAGGCCGCAACCACACCTGAAGGCCGCGAAATCCTCCCGCCAATCAGGAAGCCCTCCACCTGGTCCTGCCTCGCCAAGAGCATCCGCCGTACCCCTCGCTGACCGGAACCAAGACCAAGAACCAGACCGTTCACACCCCGGTATCTGCGATACGAGCCGCCGTCGCGGGGTTGCTGGCGCGAGGTCGGGCGCTGCGGTCAGTTCGGGTGATGCGTTGCAGCGCGAGGGTGAGCTCGGTGCGGCCCGTGGGACCCCACGCGCGTCTTGGGGCTCCTGGTGGCGATTCTGGGGTTGCCCGGAGCGACCGTCCCGGGGTGCCTGCATGCCTCAGCTCCCGCGCCCTCCTTCTCAC